>JBBRPG010000156.1:0-9623 GCA_038228485.1 Alphaproteobacteria bacterium | reverse complement strand
TGCACGTTCTGCATCATCCCTTATGCCCGAGGCCCCAGCCGCTCGGTGCCGGTGCATGAAATCGCCCAGCAGGCGCGCATATTGGTCGCTGCCGGCGCGCACGAGATCGTGCTGACCGGGGTCGACCTTACCGCCTACGGCCTCGACCTGCCTGGCCAACCCAGCCTCGGCGCGATGGCGCGGCGGCTGCTCGCCGAGGCGCCGGAGCTGCCCCGGCTGCGTCTTTCCTCGCTCGACCCCAGCGAGATCGACGACGAGCTGTGGGCGTTGTTCGCCGAAGAACCGCGGCTGATGCCGCATCTGCATCTGTCGCTGCAGGCCGGCGACGACCTGATCCTCAAGCGCATGAAGCGTCGCCATTCGCGCGCCGACGCCATCGCCGCCGCCCGCCGCGCCCGCGCCTTGCGCCCGGAAGCGGCGATCGGCGCCGACCTCATCGCCGGCTTCCCGACCGAGGACGAGGCGATGTTCCGCAACAGCCTCGACCTCGTCGAGGAATGCGGCGTCGCCTTTCTGCATGTCTTTCCGTACAGCCCGCGGCCGGGCACTCCGGCGGCGCGGATGCCGGCGGTCGAGCCTTCGCTGGTCCGCGAGCGCGCGGCGCGGCTGCGCGCGGCCGGCGCCGCGGCCCTGGCCGCCGATCTCGCCGCGCGCATCGGCACCGAAGGTGACGTGCTGATCGAAAAGCCGGGCAGGGGGCGCGCCGCGTTCTACGCCGCGGTCGATTGCCCGCCCGATACGGTGGGCGTTCGGCGGATGCACTTCACCGGCGTCGATGCCGGCAGACTGGTCGGAGCGCCGCTATGAGCGAGGAACGCCAAGGCTGGTTCTCGCGGCTGCGCGAGGGGCTGTCGAAAAGCTCGACGCGGCTGACCGACGGCATCAATGCGATCTTCACCCGCCGCCGGCTCGACGACGAGGCGCTGGGCGAGCTCGAGGAATTGCTGATCGCCAGCGACATGGGGGTCGGCGTCGCCGAGGAGGTGGTGGAGGCGCTGCGCCGCACCCGCTTCGGCCAGGACGTGTCGCCCGAGGAAATCCGCACCGCGCTCGCCGCCGAGGTGGCGCGGCTGGTCGAGCCGGTGGCGAAGCCGCTGCGGCTCGACCCGGCGCGCAAGCCCAACGTGGTGCTGGTCGTCGGAGTCAACGGCAGCGGCAAGACCACGACCATCGGCAAGCTCGCTCGCCAGTACCGCGACCAGGGCAAGCGGGTGGTGCTCGCCGCGGGCGACACCTTTCGCGCCGCCGCGGTCGAGCAGCTGCAGATCTGGGGCGAGCGCACCGGCTGTCCGGTGATCGTGCGGCCGCCGGGTTCCGACGCGGCGGGCCTGGCCTATGACGCGCTGGTCGAGGCGCGGGCGATGCACGCCGATGTGCTGCTGATCGACACCGCCGGGCGGCTGCAAAACAAGGCCGATCTGATGGCCGAGCTGCAAAAGCTGGTGCGCTCGGTCAAGAAGCTCGATCCCGCCGCGCCGCATTCGGTGCTGCTCGTGCTCGACGCGACGGTCGGCCAGAACGCCCACGCCCAGGCCCACATCTTCCGCCAGGTGGTCGGGGTCACCGGCATCGTCATGACCAAGCTCGACGGCACCGCCAAGGGCGGCGTCCTGGTCTCGCTCGCCGAGAAATACGGCATCCCGATCCACCTGATCGGCATCGGCGAAAGCGCCGACGATCTGCGCCCGTTCGAGGCGCATTCGTACGCGCGCGGGTTGGTGGGACTGGAGGGGTAGGTTTGTCACTCTTGTTGCCGTCATTGCGAGCGCAGCGAAGCAATCTCGCGCCATGGAATCTCCTGTTGCGGGAGATTGCCGCGTCGCCTTACGGCTCCTCGCAATGACACGGTGTCGCTACAACCCCTGCGGCGTCGCGGGGTTGATCGGCGGGGTTTCGGGCGGCGGGTTGGTGCGCGGGGTGAGGTCGCCGCTCAGCTGCGCCTCTTTCTCGTGCGCCAAGGCCCAGCGCACCGAGGGGAAGGCTCGTCCCACGGGATGTCGTCCCAGCCGAACAGCGCGACCTCGAGGCTTTCCGGCCCCGCCGACACCGCCGGATCGAGCAGCCGGGCGCGGTAGATCAGCTGCACCTGGCTGAGCCGGGTGATGTCGTAGATCGCCAGCAGGCTCTCGATCGCGATCCTGGCGCGGGCCTCTTCCCAGGCTTCGCGCTCGGCGCCGGCCTGGGTCGACTCGTTGAGTTCGAGATAGCCGGCCGGCAAGGTCCAGAACCCCTTGCGCGGATCGATCGCCCGGCGGCACATCAGGATTTTGTCGCCCCAGCGGGCCACCGAGCCGACGACGATCTTCGGGTTGTCGTAGAGGATGAAGCCGCACTCGGCGCAGACGAGGCGCTCGCGCTCGTCGCCGTCGGGGATGGCGCGGGTAAAGGGATGCGGCGGGGGTGGCGGAGGGCGCGAGTCGCTCATCGGCTGGCACTATAAGCAATGTCATTCCGGGGCGCGTCGAAGACGCGAGCCCGGAACCCATGAACACAGGTCTGGCAAAGCGGGCCTCAACGCCGGAGACTTTCTTGAAAGCGTCGGTGTGCATGGGTTCCGGGTTCGCCGCAATGCGGCGCCCCGGAATGACACACGGCTACGCCGGGACCGGCATGGCGCGCTGGTTGTACATGCGCTTGCGGATCGCGGCCTTTTCCGCGTCCGAGAGGGTCGCCGGGTCGGGCGGCAGGTCGGCGCCGACCGCGAGGCCCTTCTGCACCGCCGGGCGCGCGCTCAGCTCGTCGAACCAGCGCTTGAAGTGCTTGAATTCCTCGATGTCCTGCCCTTGCGCCTTCCAGTTGACGGTCCACGGATAGCAGATCATGTCGGCGATCGTGTATTCGTCGCCGGCGACGTATTTGCTGCGGTAGAGCTTGTTGTTGAGCACGCCGTAGAGCCGGTTGGCTTCGTCGGTGAAGCGGTTGATCGCATAGGTCAAATCGCCCGCCTCGGGGCCGGCGCGGCGGAAATGCCCGCACTCGCCGAGCTTCGGCCCCTGGTTGGCCATCTGCCAGATCAGCCATTCGTTGACCGCGTAGCGGCCGCGCACATCCTGGGGATAGAACTTCCCGACTTTCTCGGCGATGTACATCATGATCGCCCCCGATTCGAAGATTGAGATCGGCGCGCCGCCGCCTTTCGGGTCGTGGTCGACCATCACGGGCATCCGGTGATTCGGGTTCATCTTAAGAAATTCGGGAGTGAACTGGTCGCCGCGCTGAATATTGCACGGGACGATCTTGTATTCGACGCCGGCCTCTTCCAGCAGAAGAGTGACCTTCTTGCCGTTTGGGGTCGGCCAATAGTGCAGATCGATCATGCAAATCCCTCATTACCGGTGGCGATTGTGGGGGCGGTCGTGGCGCTGCCGCGAACCCGGTGGTCCGGGGGAGACAGTAGAGCATATTCTCCGTTGCCGAAACGGTTCCGCCGCCGTCGGGGCAGGGGTGTAGCGCAACCATTAGGATTTGCTGTTGAGGGCGACCCAGGGGGCGTCGGCGGATGACGCTGCGCTTATCCGCCCTACGGCGCTGAGAGCCCGCCCACCTCGGCGACGATCTCGAACGAGCGCTTGCGTTTTTCGTGGTCGTAGATGTTGGCGGTGACCATCAGCTCGTCCGCGCCGGTGCGGGCGATCAGGTCTTCGAGGCCGCAGCGTACCGTGTCGGCACCACCGACCACCGCGGCGCCCAGCGCGTCGTCGACCACCGCCTTGCGGTAGGGGTCGATCGTCGCTTCGAAATCGGCGACCGGCGGCGGCACCCGGCTCGGCTGGCCGATGCGGTTGTTCAAGGTCGATTGCTGCAATGACGAGAACAGGAACCGCGCCTCCGCGTCGGTTTTCGCCGCGACCACCGTCACCCCGAGCATGACCCGCGGGGCGGCGAGCTGGGCGGAGGGCGCAAAGCGCTCGCGGTAGATCGCGACCGCCTGCATCAGCGCCGCCGGCGCGAAATGCGAGGCGAAGGCGAACGGCAGCCCCAAGATCGCCGCGAGCTGCGCGCCGAACAGGCTCGACCCCAAAATCCAGATCGGCACGTCGAGCCCGGCGCCGGGGATCGCCTGCAGCCGCTGCCCCGGCTCGGTGGGGCGGAAATAGCCCATCAGCTCGACCACGTCCTGGGGGAACTGGTCGGCCCCGGCGAGCAGGTTGCGCCGCATCGCCCGCATCGTCAGCTGGTCGGAACCCGGCGCGCGGCCGAGCCCGAGCTCGACCCGGCCGGGGTGCAGCGCCGCCAAGGTGCCGAATTGCTCGGCGACCATCAGCGGCGCGTGGTTGGGCAGCATGATGCCGCCGGCGCCGATGGTGATGCTTTTGGTGCCGGCCGCGATATGGGCCAGCGCCACCGCGGTCGCGGCGCTGGCAATGCCGGGCAGGTTATGGTGCTCGGCCATCCAATAGCGCCGGTAGCCGAGCGCCTCGACATGCCGCGCCAGATCGAGCGAATTGCGCAGCGATTGCCCGGGGTCGCCGCCTTCGACGATCGGCGACAGGTCGAGGATGGAGAGCGGGACCATCAATCCATCCTAACCCACGCGGCTGGTATCGGCATCTTGCGTCCTTCGAGACGCCCGCTGCGCGGGCTCCTCAGGATGAGGATTTTTCTTCATGCCATCCACCAAACTTCCTCAACCTGAGGGGCGCCGACAGGCGCGTCTCGAAGGACGCATTTCGGCTTGCAGCAGCTCAGCGCGGGTCGGGCCAGTGCGAATCTTGCGCCAGGTAATCGGCTGAGCGGATCGCCGTCGCCAGCTCGGCCGGGCTCGCCATCGGCGGCTTGGAGCCGCCCTTCAGCCCGCCGAGCGCGGCGCGCACCGCATGCACCGAGGCGGCGAGGATGTCCTGCGGGTAGACCACGATCCTGATGCCGATCCGTTCTAGCTCGGCGTCGCCGGGCATGAAATGCTTGCCGGCGGGTGAGGTCACGGCGAGCGCCGGCTTGCCGCTGCCGGCGGCGATGCCGGCGCGCATCTCGTCCTCGGATTGCGGCGAGTCGAGGAACAGGATGTCGGCCCTCTCGGCGGCGAACGCCTGGATACGCGCCAGCGCCTCGTCGAACCCGCGCGAAATGCGCGCGTCGGTGCGGGCCAGCAGCAGGATGCCCTCGTCGCGGCACGCCTCGACCGCGGCGCGGCAGCGCAGGACCGCGTGCTCGCGGTCGACGACGAGCTTGGCGCCGCCCTGGCCGAGCGGGCGCGGCCAGATCTTGTCCTCGATCAGCACCGCCGCGGCGCCGCGGCGGGCGTAGGCGCGGATCACCTTTTGCACCGCCAGCGCGTTGCCGTGCCCGGTGTCGCCGTCGGCCAGCCACAGCACCTTGGGCGCAGCGGCGATGCAAGTCTCGACCGCATCGGCCATCTCGGCAAAGCCGACCAGATCCATATCGGGCATCGCCAGGCGCATCGCCGACACGCTGGAGCCGGAGACGAAGGCAGTCGGGAACCCGGCCTCCTCGATCAGCCGGGCGCCGATGCCGTCGCCGCAGCCGGGCATGACCAGCAGTCCGGGCTTGTCGAGAAGCGCTTTCATCGCGGCGGCCTGGGCGCGCATCGCAGTTCCTTTCGGTGAGCCTGTCGAGGCAAGTCATAGCGGCGAAGGCGGCCGCACCACAATCACCACTTCAGCCTTGCGCCCGCCATCCTTGACGATGTGCCGATGGAAAGACGAAAGTTGCGCCCAAGCTGCGCCTTTCCCGCAATCGGAGGAAAACCTGTCGTGAGCATCGGATCCCTGCCGCTGTCCGGCTATACCGTTCTCGACCTGACCCATGCCCGCGCGGGACCGACCGCCGTTCGCCAGTTCGCCGATTGGGGCGCCAACGTCATCAAGATCGAGCCGCCCGGCGGCCCCGGCACCGACATCACCGGCTCGCGCCGCGACGGGTTCGACTTCCAGAACCTGCACCGCAACAAGCGCAGCCTGGCAATTAACCTCAAGACAAAAGAAGGCTTGGCTATCTTCATGAAATTGGCCGCGAAGGCCGATGTCATCGTCGAGAATTTCCGCTCGACCGTAAAGCATCGGCTCGGGGTCGATTACGAGTCGGTGAGGAAGATCAACCCGCGCATCGTCTACGGCAGCATCTCGGGCTTCGGCCAGACCGGGCCCTATGCCAAGCGCCCCGGGGTCGATCAGATCGCCCAGGGGATGGGCGGCCTCATGTCGATCACCGGCTTTCCCGGCCAGGGGCCGGTGCGGGTCGGCATCCCGATCGACGACCTTTGCGCCGGGCTGCTGCTGGCCCAGGCGATGATGATGGCCCTGATCGAGCGCGAGAAGACCGGCGAAGGGCAGTGGGTTCACACATCGTTGCTCGAAGCGCAGATCTTCATGCTCGACTTCCAGGCGTCGCGCTGGCTGCAGGCCGGCGAGGTCGCCAAGCAGGCGGGCAACGACCACCCCACCGGCATCCCGACCGGATTGTTCCCGACCGCCGACGGGCAGATCAACATCGCCGCCTCGGGCGACAACCTCTACAAGCGCTTTTGCGAGGCGGCCGAGGCGACGCATCTGCTTAGCGACCCGGATTACGCGACCGGCCCGCAGCGCTCGAAGAACCGCAAGCGGCTCAACGAGGTGATCAGCGAGATCACCAAGAAAAAGCCGAGCGCCTATTGGGTCGAACTGCTCAATGAGGTCGGCGTGCCGTGCGGCCCGCTCTACACCATCGACCAGACCTTTGCCGATCCGCAGGTGCAGCACCTCGAAATGGCGCGGCCGATGGATCACGCGCGGTTGGGCGAGCTCCAGGTTGTCGGCCAGGCGATCAACATGATGAAGACGCCCGAGCCGGCGCGGATGCGCCTGCCGACCCCCGATAGCGGCCAGCACAACGACGAAATCCTGCGCGAGCTCGGCTACAACCAAGCCGACATCGCCGAGCTGCGCACCGCCGGCGTGTTTTAGGTTCTCGTCATTGCGAGGAGCCGCAGGCGACGAAGCAATCTCGTCGTGAGGTATTTTTGTAGGAGCGAGATTGCTTCGCTCCGCTCGCAATGACAGACAGGAATTGACATGCTCGACCAGCCCCTCGCCACCAGCAAGATGATCGGCGAAAAAGACGGCGCCATCGGCCGGATCATCTTCAACAACCCGGCCCGCCATAACGCCGTCTCGCTCGAGATGTGGCAGGGACTGGCGCAACTCATGGAGGATTACGAGAACGACCCGGCGATCCGCGTCATCGTGTTGAGCGGAGCCGGCGGCAACGCGTTCGTCTCCGGCGCCGACATCTCTGAGTTCAAGGAAAAGCGCGACAGCGTCGAGGCCGCCGCGGCCTACGCCAAGACCTCCGAGAACGCGCGTCTGGCTTTGCAGAATACCTTGAAGCCGACAATCGCGATGATCCGCGGCTATTGCATCGGCGGCGGCATGGCGACCGCGATCGCCTGCGACATCCGCATCGCCGCCGAAGGCTCGAAGTTCGGCGTCCCGGCCGCCAAGCTCGGCCTCGGCTATGCCTATGACGGCATCAAGAAGCTGATCGACCTGGTCGGCCCGGCCTATGCCCGTGAGATCTTCTACACCGCGCGGCAATTCACCGCCGAGGAAGCGCTGCAGATGGGCGTGATCAACCGGCTGGTGCCGGACGGCGAGCTCGAAGCCTACGTCAAGAACTACTGCGACACGATCGCCGCCAACGCGCCGCTGACAGTGCGCGCCACCAAACAGATCGTGCGCGAGGCGCTCAAGGATTCCGGCAAGCGCGACATGGAATTGTGCAAGCGCGTCGTCGAGGAATGCTTTGCCAGCCAGGACTACACCGAAGGCCGCACCGCCTTTATGGAAAAGCGCCGCCCGGTGTTCACGGGGCGGTAAGCCTCACCGGCACAGGACGGCGTCAGCGCGGCGGCGGTTCGGGCAAAGGGGGCGGCCCGCCTGGGTTGGTCACCGTGGGTGGCCCGCCCGGATTCGGGTTGCCGACCGGGCCGGTGTCCCGTGTGGCTGCAGACGGGGCCGGCGCGGTTATGCCTTGGCTATTGGAGGGCGGAACCAAGCCGGGGGCGGCCGTCGGCGGCGAGGCGCCGGGCATGTAGGGCAGCGACGGCTGGCCAACCTGGGCGAGGGCGCCGGTAGATACCGTGAGGATGCACAGCGCGGCCGCGGCAACGGCGGCGACGAACGTCATCGGCGGGGCCTTCCTAGTCATCCGGGATAGGTAGGCGGCCGGACGCGCCGTTCCAATGGCGCGGCCGGAAATGGCACGCCGCCATTACCGTAACGCTCGCGGTCTGTTAGCCTTCCGCTCTCCGGCAAGCTGAGCACCGAGGATCGCCATGAAACTGCCGCGCCACGGCCGCTACGATTACGTCGCGATCCACCAGCGCCCGGTCTACGACTGGCCCGAGGGCAAGCGGCTGGCGGTGTTCTTCTGCAACAACATCGAGTTCTTCGCGTTTCGCGCCGGGATCGGCAGCGACTCGACCGGCGAGGTCAGCCCGCAAAACCAGCGCAATTACGCCTGGCGCGATTACGGCAACCGGGTCGGGCTTTGGTACTATTTCGACTTGCTCGACGAGTTCGGCCTGCCGGGGGCGCACAACGTCAACTCGGCGGTGCTCGAGGAGTGCCCGGCGATCGTCGAGCGGATGAATGCGCGCGGCGACGAATATGTCGGGCACGGCCGCACCAACTCCGAGCGCCAGGACGTGCTGTGGGAAGAGGACGAGGCGCGGCTGATCGCCGAGTGCACCGCGGTGGTGACGCGGCTTTCGGGCAAGCCGCCGACCGGCTGGCTCGGGCCGTGGCTGGCGCAAACCGGGGTGACGCTCGACCTGTTGAAGGAGGCCGGCTACCGCTATGTCATGGACTGGGCGCTCGACGACCAGCCGATCTGGATGAAGACCCGGTCGGGGCCGATCCTGTCGGTGCCTTACCCGATCGAGCTCAACGACTCGCCGAGCCTGGTCTACCGCCGCCACACCGGCCGGCAGTTCGAGGAAATGCTGATCGACCAGTTCGACGAGATGCTGGAGCAGTCGCGCAAATATCCGCTGGTCTATTCGGTGTCGCTGCACCCGTTCATCATCGGTCAGCCGTTCCGGCTGCGCGCGCTGCGCCGCGCCATCCGCCACATCATGGAGCACCGCGACCGGCTATGGATCACCACTCCCGGCGAGATCGCCGGCTATTGCGAGACCCTGCCCAAAGGCACCGTGCCGGGGTCGTAATAGCGATTGCCCATTATTTCTGCGGAGTTGCCTGCGCCCGGGCATAGCTGTCGCGCAGACCGATCGTGCGGTTGTAGACCGGCTTGGCGGGCGCTGAATCGGGGTCGCGGCAGAAATAGCCGAGCCGCTCGAACTGCACCGCGGCCTCGCCGTTGTCGCCGGCGAGCGCCGGTTCGAGACGCGCGTCGGCGATGATTTCCAGCGAATCCGGGTTGATGTCGGCGAGCAAATCGCCGTCGGCGCCGGGGTCGGGGCGGGCGAATAGCGGGTTGTAGAGCCGCACCTCGGCTGCCGTCGCATGCTCGGCCGAGACCCAGTGGATCGTGCCGCGCACCTTGCGCCCGTCGGGGGAGTCGCCGCCTTTGGTCGCCGGGTCGTAGGTGCAGCGCAGCTCCGTCACCTCGCCGGCTGCGTTCTTCACCGCCTCGCGGCAGGTGACGAAATAGGCGTAGCG
>JBBRPG010000155.1:0-9630 GCA_038228485.1 Alphaproteobacteria bacterium | reverse complement strand
GGCTTGCTGCGCTCGCCACCCTCTCCCGCAAGCGGGAGAGGGGTATCCGGCGCTAAACCAAATCCGCCACCGCCTTCTTGTAGCGGGTGATCGCGTCGAGGTGCTCGGCGGGGGTCTTGCCGGCGATGCGCTGGTGGTTGGGGCTGGCATAGGTGGTGTGGACGGTGGCGTGGGTGACGCCGGCTTTCTTCCAGAACGCGATCTCCTTGCGCCAATCGTCCGCGTTGCCGGTTCCGGGCGACACCCAGACTTCGAGCCCGAATGTGCTCGGGTCGCGGTCATTCTCGCGCAGCAGGCCGCGCAGCTTGTCGAACGCCGCCAGCGCCGCGTCGCCCATTGGATAGGCCAGCGGCATAAAGCCGTCGCCATAGCGCGCGGCGCGGCGGAAGGTCGCCTCGGCGTGACCGCCATACCAGATCGGCACCCGGCCGGAAGCGGGCCGCGGGTTGATCCCCGCGTCGTCGATATGGTGGAACTCGCTTTCGTATTTCACATGCGGCTCGGCCCACAGCGCCTGCATCACCCGCACCTGGTCGGCCGAGCGCTTGCCGCGATTGTGGAATTCCTCGTTGAGGCCGGTGAACTCGACCTCGTTCCAACCCACCCCAATACCGAGCCGGAACCGCCCGTTGCCGCCGCACAGCACGTCGAGGCTCGCTGCCTGCTTTGCCACCAGCGCCGCCTGGCGCTGCGCCAGGATCAGCACGCCCGAGGCAAACCCGATTTTATTGGTGCAGCCGGCGAGAAAGCCGAATAGCACGAACGGGTCGTGATAGGCGGTCGCGGTGGTGCCGACCCGCCTGCCGCCGTAATCGACGTCCGGGTTGGCGCCGAGCACATGGTCGGGGGCCAGCAGGTACGAAAAACCCAGCCCCTCGGCGGCCTGGGCATAATCGCGGCTGACCACGGGTCCGGTGCCGATATCGCCGACCGGCAGTGAGGCGCCAAGCTGCATGGATGGTCTCCGTTTTCAGGGGGTTTGCCGACGATATACCATCCGCTCGTCATTGCGAGCGCAGCGAAGCAATCCCCATCCGCCTTGGCCTCCTATGGCGGGAGATTACCGCGTCGCGCTTTGCGCTCCTCGCAATGACGCGGTAGCTGGCATTATGCTGCGGTCACGAATTGGTGAGGTAAGGACAATGATCAAGCGGTTCCATGCGCTCTATGTCGGCCAGATCGATCTCGACAATATCGGGCTCAACGGCACCCCGGCGAACGACCGGCGCTATTCGAGCGAGCGGCTGGCCGAGGTGTTCGAGACCTCGAAGCGGGTCGCCCAGGCGATGGACGAGCTCGGCTATTACGCCTTCTGGGCGGCCGAGCATCATTTCCAGCATGAAGGCTACGAGTGCATCCCCAATTTGGTGCAATGGGGGCTGTGGCTGGCGACGCAGACCAAGCGGCTGAAATTCGGCTGCGGGTTCAACATCCTGCCGATGTGGCACCCGATCCGCCTCGCCGAGGATTATGCGATGGCCGACATCGTCACCGACGGCCGGGTGATCATGGGGGTCGGGCGCGGCTACCACACCCGCGAGGTCGAGACCTTGGGCGGGCCGCTGCTCGATGCCGACGCCAACCGCGACATCTTTGTCGAGGGGCTCGACCTGATGCTGAAATGCTTCAACGACGACTCGTTCCGCCACAAGGGCAAGTATTTCGACGCACCGCCGCCGGTGCCGTATCGCGGCTACGACCTCAAAGAGATCACCATGGTGCCGCGCCCGAAGCACCTGCCGGTCGAAATCTTCATGCCGATCGCCAGTGGCCGCACCATCGACCTGATGGCCGAAAAGGGCCTCAAGGCGATGGTGACCTTGAACGGCGAAAAGATTTTGGACGACGTCATCCAGGCGTTTCACCAAGCCTGCCGGAAGCACGGCCGGCCGGGGCCGATCGGCACCGACATGGTCTGGGGCGCCGGCATCTACCTCGCCGACAGCCAGGAAGAGGCGATCAAACGGCTCGAGCCGGCGCATGACGAGCGCTACAAATGGTTCGCGCCGTTCGGCTTCGTCCGCTACGCCGACGAGCACGGCCGCACCTGGGGCAGCCCCGGAGCGCCGGCGACCATCCCGACCCTGCGCGAAGGCGTCAAGCAGAAGGCCTGGTTCTGCGGCCGCCCGGACGAGGTCATCGACGGGATCAAGTCGATCGAGGCGAAATATCCCGGTCTCGAGGATTTCATGATCCACTGGGCCGAGGGCCTGTCGGCAGCCGAGTTCACCGAGCAGCTGCGCTGGTTCGCCAAGGACGTGATGCCGGCGTTCAATCGGGGCTGACCGGCGGCGCATGCCGCTTGTCGCGATCGCCGTCCGCACATATATGTGCGAATACGGGCGATGAACGGCGCCGAGCTTGAGCGCCGTATCAGAAGGCTCGGGCGGCGCCGCGGCGTTCCGGTATCGTTCGACCGTGGCTCCGGTAAGGGAAGCCACGGGCGGCTCTATTATGGGGACCGGTTTACGACGATGAAGGATCGCGGCAAGCAGATTGGCCCGGGCTTGCTTAGCGCAATGCTCGCCCAGCTTGGGTTGACCCGCGCCGAGCTGGATATCTGACGATGGCTTTTGGTTACCGCTATACGCTGGAACGCCAGGAGAACGACTGGTGGCTGGTGCGTTTCCCGGCAATCCCGGAAGCGCTCACCGAGGGCGAGACGACGGCCGAAGCGCGCGCCAACGCTGTCGACTGCGTCATCGCGGCGCTCGAAGGATACATGAAGGCCGGCCGGCGCCTGCCCCGGCAGGACGCGGGTCGGACGGGCGCCAATCGGGCTATCCTGCCGTCGCTGGTGACAGCCAAGCTGGCGGTATACGAGACGATGCGGGCGAGGGCATGGTCGCGGCTGAAGCTAGCGTCGGAACTCGGCGTGCCGGAAAACTCGGTGCGGCGCCTCCTCGACCTGCACCATAATTCGCAAATCCGGTTCATCGATCAGGCGCTGGCGGTAATGAACGCCGAGTTGTCGATCGATCTGCCCAAATTGCGCACTCGAAAAGCCGCTTGAGAGCCGTTACCGGCTGAGATTCACCACCATTGCCGCGGCGGCTTGGGCGATGCGGGCGATTGCCGGCAGGTCGACCGCGTGCGGCCAGCGGTCTTGCGGCAGGTGGAACAGTCTGTTGGTGCCGACCAGGGTCAGATAGCGGCCGCCGGCGTGGTGGATGTCGCGGGTCTCGCCGCTGGGAACGAACCACTTCCACGGCATGTCGTCGGGCGGGTGACCGGCGGCGTTGAGCTCGGCAAGACCGAGCGCGCGCAAATCGTCCTGGTTCGACACCAGCGACAGCACCCCACCAGCGGCGCCGAGATTGGCGCCGAAATGCACCCAGTCGGCGCCGCCCACCTTGGCCCATCGGCGGGCGATGAACTCGTCGAGCCCGGTATGGCCGAGCTCATGACCGGAATTGGCGGTGAAGATCACGTCCCGGACCGGAGGCGCAGCGATTACCACGCGCAATGACTCGAGCCAGCAGACGATGCCGCCGCCGCGCTCGGCGGTCGATTGCCACCACGAGCTGCGCGGCGTCATCACCACCAACGGGCTGCGGCTCGGGTCGCTTCCCTTGAGGGTGACGACGACGTTGGCGGCCCGGCTCTCGCGGCGCCGGCTGTAGGCGAAGAGGCGGGCCATGGCGCCGCGCTCCGCCGCCCCGAGCACCAGCTGGCGCGACTCGCTGGGCAGGTGGATCGCCGGCATGCCGTAAGGTGTTTTGAACTGCTCGGCATTGAGCAGACCCAGACCCGGCGCCTCACCTTTGCAAAGCACCACTAAGCCTTGATGGCCAGCGACTTCGCGCAGCTGCCGGAACTCGCCGCTATAGACCGCGCGCGGGGTCAGCTCATGGACGGCGATCTCTGCGCCCAGCCTGCCCTCGATCCCGTCGATCGGGCCGTTAGGCGCGTCGAACACCGGCACCCCCGTCACCCGCTCGTCGCCGATATCGAGATAGGCGAGCGCCGGGTCGAGGCGCTCGAAGGCGAATTCCTGAACACTGACCTCGCCGCCGAGCGCGGCCGCCTGCGCCGCGAGCCACTCGGCGCCGGCGCGGTCGCCCGGGGTGCCGGTGCGGTGGGTGCCCTGCCGGTCCCAGGCTTCGAGCCAGCGCGAGGCGCGGGTTTCGGCTTCGGTCATGTTCGCGCGCCCTGTTGTCATTTGCCGCAAAGGCAGCAGTATATCCGCCCGACGGGCGAGGAACGCATGAAGCTCTTTTACGGCTGGGTCATCGTCGGAGCAGGCATCGTCATCACCTGCATCGGGTTCGGGACGGCGCTGTCGCTCGGCGTCTTCCTGCAGCCGATGTCGGTGGCGACGGGCTGGTCGCGCTCGGCGATTTCGAGCGCGGCGATGATCGACTTCCTGTGCATGGGTTTCGCCTCACTGTTCTGGGGCGCGCTGTCGGACCGGATCGGTACGCGCCTGGTCGTATTGTCGGGCGGCGGCCTGCTCGGCGCCGGCCTGATCGCAGCGAGCTGGGCGGCCTCGATCGAGCAATTTTTGATCGCGTTTGCCTTTGTTGGGGTCGCCGCCGGCAGCTTTTATGCGCCGCTGACCGCGACGACGACGCGCTGGTTCACCGAGCACCGCAGCCTTGCCGTCGCGCTGGTGTCGGCGGGCATCGGGCTCGGCTCGACGACCATCGCGCCGCTCGCGCGCTGGCTGATCACCGCTTATGACTGGCGCACGGCGCTATTTACGCTCGGGGTGATCGCTTGGGTGCTGATCCTCGCCGCCGGCCTCCTCCTGCGGCGGCCGCCGGCGTCGGCGCAGGCCACCGCGGCCGCGGCCGGCGGACGCGAGTTCACGGTGGCGCAGGCGCTGCGCACCCCGCAATTCGCGGCGATCGCGCTGACCCACTTCGCCTGCTGCGCGGCGCATTCCGGACCGATCTTCCACATGGTGACCGACGCGATCGATTGCGGCATTGCGCCGATGGCCGCGGCGACGGTGATCGGCGTGGCCGGGCTGTCCTCCGTAGGCGGGCGGGTGATTTGCGGCCTGTTCGCCGACCGTTTCGGCGCCAAGGAGGTGCTGATCGTCGGGCTGGCGGTGCAGGCGGTGGCGATCAGCCTTTATCTGGTCGTCCGCGACATCGGCGCCTTCTATGCGTTGAGCGTGATGTTCGGCCTCGCCTACGGCGGGATCATGCCGCTCTATGCGACCCTTGTGCGCGAGTATTTCGGCGCGAAGATCATGGGCACCGTGTTCGGCGCAGTGGCGATGGTGTCGACGATCGGCATGGCGGTCGGCCCGTGGGGCGGCGGCTGGATTTACGACAATCTCGGCGGCTATTTCTGGCTCTACATCGCCTCGTGCGCGATCGGGCTGGGCGCCGTCGCGATCGCCTTCACCTTCCGCCCGCCCGCGCCGCCGCGCGCGTTGCAGCCGAGCCTTGCGGCCGGCGGCTAGACCTCATTTTCTCAGGGAGCCTGCGATGATCTGTGACGTCCATGCCCATTACATCCCGCAAAAATTCGGCGACTTCATGGGCGACCGCTGGGGGCCGCGGGTCGGACCGGCGGTAAAGGTCAAGGAGGGCATCGCCAAGCATCCGGTGTCGGATTCGGCGACCGATATTGTCGGCCGCCTCGAACTGATGGACGCGGCGGGGGTCGAGAAGCAGGTGCTGTCGCCGCACCGTCCACCCTATCTGCCGGATGAAAAGGAGTGTGTGCAGGCGCTGCATCTGCTCAACGACGGATACGCCGAACTGGCGCACAAGCATCCCGACCGCATTTCTTCCTATGTGATGCTGCCGTTGCCGCATATCGACGCAGCGCTGAAGGAAATGGAACGCGGGCTCGACCAGCTCGGCTGCGTCGGGGTCAACATGCACATCTCGTGCTTCGACCGCTCGGTCGCCGAGACCGAGTTCGAGCCGATCTATGCCGAGCTCAACCGGCGCGGCGCGATCCTGTTCGTGCATCCCTCGACCAACGGCATCTGCTCGCCTTTCATCAACGACTACAAATTCACCGCGCCGGTCGGTACCTCGCTTGAGGACGCGAGCTTCGTGCTGCACATGATCGCCAAGCAGATTCCGCACCGCTATCCCAACATCAAGTTCATCGTGCCGCATCTCGGCGGGCCGATCCCGATGCTGTTAAACCGGCTCGACGCGCAGGGGCAGAGCCCGCGCCATCACCCGAACCTGGCCGAGGCGCCCAGCGTCACCGCCAAGAAATTCTATTACGACACGGTGTGCTACGGGTCGAAGGCGGCGTTCTGCTGCGCGCTGGAGGCGTTCGGCGAAGACCACCTCGTCACCGGCAGCGACTATCCGGTGCTGCAGGATTTCGAGAGCTATACCGAGACCTTCGCCTATATCGAACGGCTCGGGCTGCCGAAATCGGTGACCGATAAGGTGCTGTACCACAACGCGCAAAAGCTGTTCGGGTTCACCCACTAACCGCGGTGTGTCATCCCAGCGAAGGCTGGGGCCCATTTTCGCGGCGGGTACAGGCTATCGCCGGTATGGTATTGAAGCTCGAAAAACGACGAAGCAATCAGCGATGGGTTCGCGAACAAACTCCCTCGAAATCCGCCCCGTCTCCGGCGCCATCGGCGCCGAAGTCCTCGGTGTCGACCTCGGCGAATTGGATAACCCGGCGGTCGCGGCGATCCGGAGAGCCTGGCTCGATCATTGCGTCGTTTTCTTCCGCGATCAGAAACTGACCTCGGGGCAGCTCGTCGCCTTTGCCCGCACGCTTGGTGAACCGATCGAGTATCCATTTCTCAAGGGGCTCGACGGCTTTCCCCAGATCACCCCGGTCATCAAGCTCGAACATGAGAAGGTCAATTTCGGCGGCATCTGGCATTCCGACACCGCCTATCTCGAGCGTCCGCCGATGGCGTCGATGCTGTTGGCGCGCGAGGTGCCGGCGGCGGGCGGCGACACGATCTTCGCCAACATGTATTTGGCCTACGAGACGCTGTCTGCCGGCATGCGGCGGCTGCTTGACGGTCTGGTCGCGGTCAATTCCTCGACCAAGGCCGATGCCAGCAATACCCGCGAGGATCGGCTGCGCGACACCGCCCGCGCCGATGCGCGTCCGGTCTACGAGGCCGAGCATCCGGTGGTGCGCACCCATCCCGAAACCGGGCGCAAGGCGCTCTACGTCAATCGCGGTCATACCGTGCGGTTCGCCGGATGGAGCGAGGCGGAAAGCGCGCCGCTGCTCGATTTCCTCTTCGCGCACCAGACGCGGCCGGAGTTCACCTGCCAGTTCCGCTGGGCGCCCGGTTCATTGGCGCTATGGGACAACCGCTGCGCCCAGCACAACCCGATCAACGACTATCACGGCCAACGCCGGGTCATGCACCGGGTGACCTTGGCGGGGGATCGGCCGCGATAGGGCTGTCATTGCGAGCGCAGCGAAGCAATCTCGTGCCGCGCAGACTCAGGCGGCACGAGATTGCCGCGTCGCCCTTCGGGCTCCTCGCAATGACACCTAACCGACGACCGCCATCCCTTGCACCTCGACGAGCAGTTCCGGGCGGGCCAGGGCGCGGCAGGTGATCAGGGTACTGGCTGGGAAATTGTCGCGAAAGATTTCCGTGCGCAGCTCGGTGAGGCGGTCGCCGTGGCGCTGGTCGGTGATGAACACGGTCATCGTCACCATGTCGGCAAGCCTGCCGCCGGCTTCCTTTAGGGTCTCGTCGAGTCGGCGGAAGATTTCGCGCACTTGGCCGTCGAAATCGCCGGCGAGCGATTTGCCGGCGGCGTCCTCCAGGGCGATCTGCCCGGCGAGCCAGACGATGCGGCCGCCCTCGGTGATGACCGCCTGCGAATAGGCGCGCGACTGCGCCCGTTCGCGCTTGATGTGGGTGCGGGTATGCGCCATGCCGCTCTCCTAATGTGACGCCGCCTCGGCAGCGGTGCAGACGAAGTATTTCGCGATGAGGTTCGGTTTCTCCCATGCCGGCAGCGATCCCGGCGCCTCGACATGGGCGAGGAAAGCCTTGGTGGTCTCGCGGAAATGCGCGTCATGGCCGATGCGCAGCGCGTCGGGGATGGCGATCCGCCACTCCTTGCCGCGCCGTTCGAGCCCGAGCCCCGGATAGATTTTCCTCAGCGCTGCGACCCGCCGCTCCAGCGCCGCCGCGATATCAGCGAGCGGCACGACATAAAGCTGCGGCCGCCAGCCTTCTTCCGGCCCGTGGCGCGCCTCGATCCGCGCCTTAGTGCCGCGCCAGGTTTCGGTATGGGTGTCGCTGCCGCCGGGCGGCTCCAGCCATTCCCACACCATGTCGAGCCCGACCCGCACTCCGCGCACGGTGTAATCGAGATGGGTGTTGCACTGATAGGCGAGCGTGCCGCCGGCAACGGCGTCGCCCAGATAGTCCGGCCAGTCCATCTCGCCGGTCACCTGGCGGAACTGCATGAGGTTCATCATCGTCGGCCAGCGGCGCACCGCGTCGATGCCGATGTCGCGGCGATAGTCGAGCGCCTCTTCGGGGAAGAGGGTCGTCTGCACCCGATCGACCAGATGCGTGCCGATATCGGCGAGCGCGTCGCCCTGCTGGGCGATGTCGAAATACCAAGGCGGCCGCGGATTGGTGACACCGGACACCATTTTGAGCAGATGGTGGACGCTGGTCATCTCGACCCCGGGCTCGGCGGTGGTTCCGGGAAGCTGCTCGCCAAACACGTCGCGGTCGGCGTGGATCAAGCGGGTGAGCGCGCGGGTGATTTCCTGCCGCCCGCCCATCATGTCCTGGACCACGAGCCCTTTCGCCTCGGCCGCATCGAGCGTGGCGGCCAGCGCCGGCAGGTCGGCGCGGCGGACGATCATCGGCTTGTCGGACAGCACATGGATGCCAGCCTCTATCGCCTTGGCGATACCGGCGATCTTCTCGCTGTTGCGCCCGGCAAAAATCGCGACCTTGCCCGCATTGCCGCGCGCCATAAGCTCGATGAAATCGGACGCGGCGCGGATGTCGAGCCGCCAATCCGTCGGCGCCTGGGCGCGGGTGTTGAAGCGGGCGATGCGGGTCAGGTAGTCGACCAGGTCCGCGCCGACCGGGGCATAGATGCGAACCTGCGGCGAGAGGTTCGGATACATCTCCTTCTGCGCCAGCGCGGCGTGGAAATGTCCCGGATCGACAACAATAAGCTCGAGCTTAGGCAAAACGTTGGCCCTCTACTGCGCTCCCCAGCGCAAGCCGGGGCCAACTTTTCGGCGCCGGGGACCGCGGAAGGGTGGGCCCCGGCTTGCGCCGGGAAGCGAAGGAAAAGCGCATCAGAACCCCAAGGTCGGCACCACCTCGGCCGGGGCCGGTGTCCATTGTTTCGGCGGGCGGCCTTCCTCGATCGCGCGGAACTCGCGCTCCATGATCCGGCGCCACAGGATGATCGCGGTGTCCGAGCGGCCGAGCCGCTCGCTCGAGCGGTCGGCGATGCGCCCCTGCCCGGCCTGCACGGCGAAATCCTGCACCCGCACCCGATCGGGGTGGTCGATGTCGGCAAAGCGCACCCGACCCTCCATCACCGCCTGCGCCAGGTCGAGCGACGAGCCGGCCTCTTTCTGCCGCTCCAGGTATTGCTGCCGTTTGGCCCGATAGGGCGCGACCGCGTCGCCGGTGACGCCGACGAGGTTGGTGATGAACCACATGTTGTTCTC
>JBBRPG010000154.1:0-9691 GCA_038228485.1 Alphaproteobacteria bacterium | reverse complement strand
TGTTCTCCTCGCGCCACCCGGAAAGTCTGAAGGAACTGGTCGCGAGCGCCGGCCCGAACGCGTCGGCCGGCACGGTGACCGATGCAGTCGCGTTTGCGGACGTGGTGCTGCTGGTCGTGCCGTACACGGCGGTCGAGCAGATCGGCAAAGAGGACGGCGCCGCTCTCGCCAAGAAAAAGCTGGTGATCGACGTCAGCAACCCGATCCCGCGCCGCGACGGCGAGGATTTCGTCAAGAAGGTCAATGACGAGGGCGGCGCCGGACTGGTCACGGCAAAGCTGCTGCCGGGCGCGAAGATCGTGCGCGGCTTCAACGCGCTGGGCGCCGGCAAGCTCGCCGACAACGCTGCGAAAAGCGACAAGGTCGGCGTGCCGATCGCCGGCGACGACAAGGGTGCGGTCGAGCTGGCCGAGGCGCTGATCCGCGAGATCGGCTTCGAACCGGTGCTGGTCGGCGGTCTGGCGATGGGCAAACACCTGGTGCCGGGCACCCCCCTCGCCGGCGAGCACTCCCCCGCCGAATTGAAGCAGATCGCGTCGACCTTAAAATAATCCGACTCAAGGCTGGATCGGCTTTGTGCGTCCTTCGAGACGCGCCTGACGGCACTCCTCAGGATGAGGAAATTTCGTGATGCCATTCACTAGAATCCTTCATCCTGAGGAGGCGCGAGGCGCCGTCTCGAAGGACGCTTAGTGTCGATGCAGTCAAACTCGAAACCAACGGCCCCGGCCGAAGGCGGCCCCGCCTACCGGCTGCTGCGCCGCGTCATCGACGTGCGGCCGGAAGAGGTGCGGGTGCTGTTCTGGTGCTGGCTCTACATCTTCGCGGTGCTGTCGTCGTATTACATTATGCGGCCGATCCGCGAGCAGGCGGGGGTGGCGGGCGGCGTCAACAACCTGCAATGGCTGTTCACCGGCACCCTGATCGGGATGCTGGTGCTGAACCTGCCCTTTGCCTGGCTGGTCAAGACCTTGCCGCGCAGCCGGTTTATCCCGCTCTCCTACCGCTTCTTCGCGGTCAACATCCTGCTGTTCGCGGCGGCATTTTATGCCGCGAACCCGGAGCAGACGGTGTGGGTCGGCCGCGTGTTTTTTATCTGGACGTCGGTCTACAACCTCTTTGTCGTCTCGATCTTTTGGCAGATGAACGTCGACCTGTTCAGCTCCGAGCAGGGCAAGCGGCTGTTTGGCTTTATCGCCGCCGGGGCGACCATCGGCGCGATCACCGGTTCGGCGACGACCGCGAGCCTTGCGCGGCTAGTGCCGCCGACCGCGCTGTTGATCGGCGCCGCAGCCCTGCTCGAGATCGCGGTGTTCGCGGTGGGACGGCTGGCGCGCCTGTCGCCGGCGCTGCATCACCGCCGGGCCGAAACCAGCGCGGAACAGCCCCTTGGCGGCGGCGTGCTCAGCGGCATTGTCAACGCGCTGAGCAACCCTTATCTCCTCGGGGTCAGCATCTTCATCCTGCTGTTCGCGATCACGTCGACCTTTCTCTATTTCCAGCAGGCCGCGATCGTTTCCCACAGCTTTTCCGACCGCGGCGCGCAGACCGCGTTCTTTGCGACCATCGACCTGGTCGTCAATTGTCTGACGCTTGGAGTGCAGCTGTTCTTCACCGGGCGGATCGTCATGCTGCTCGGGGTCGGGGTGGCGCTGGCGCTGCTGCCGGCGATGACCTTTATCGGCTTTGGCGGGCTGGCGATTGCGCCAAGCCTCGGGACCATCGCGGTGTTCCAGGTCATCCGCCGCGCCGGCGATTACGCGATCGCGCGGCCGACCCGCGAGGTGCTGTTTACCGTCGTGCCGCGCGAGGACCGCTACAAGGCGAAGAGCTTTATCGACACCGTCGTCTACCGCTTCGGCGATCAGGTCGGCGCCTGGTCGATGGCGCTGATGCGCGGCTTTAGCGAGACGGCAACGGCGATCGCCATGGTGGCGATGCCGGTGGCGCTGTTGTGGCTGTTCAACGCGGTGTGGCTCGGCCGGCGTCAGGCGGCGCTGGCGGAGGGCCAGGAAGCCGCCGATACGGCGCGCAGCGCCTGAGCCTTTTCAGCCGGCGGCGAGGGTCTTGAACTCTTCGTCGCTGAGCCGGACGGAGGCCGCCCCCAAATTCTCGTCGAAATGGGCGATCGAGGACGTTCCCGGGATCGGCAGCATGATGGGCGAACGGTGCAGCAGCCATGCCAGGGCGATCTGACTCGGCGTGGCCTGGTGGCGCACGGCAATCCGAGCGAGGGGCGAGCCGGGCTGGGCGAGCCGGCCCTTGCCGAGCGGGTAGAACGGGATGAAAGCGATCCCCGCGCCACTGCAAAGGTCGACGAGGCTGTCGGACGCGCGGTCTTGCAAATTATAGGCGTTCTGAACCGACACGATCTCCGCTGTCGCTCGGGCGCGCGCAAGCTCCGCCGGAGAGACGTTCGACAAGCCGATATGGCGGATCTTGCCTTCGCGCTGCAGGTCCGCGAGCGCGCCCACCGAGTCCTCGATCGGCACGCGGTGATCGACCGCGTGAAGCTGGTAGAGGTCGATCCGGTCGAGCCGCAGCCGCTTGAGGCTATCCGCGCAGGCGCGCCGCAAATGTTCGGGGCGGCCGTCGACGGTCCAGCTCCCCGGGCCGGGGCGGGTGAACCCGCCCTTGCTCGCGATCACCAGCTCCGCCGGGTAGGGGTGCAAGGCCTTGGCGATCAGCGTCTCGCTGACACCCGGTCCGTAGGCATCGGCGGTGTCGATAAAGGTCACCCCCTTGTCGACCAGACGCCACAGCAGGGCAATCGCTTCGCCCTCGTCGCGCGGAGGCCCCCAGACACCGTGGCCGGTGATGCGCATGGCGCCAAAGCCGAGGCGGCCGACCGTCGGACCGCCCGGAAACGTCAGCGTCGGTAGGGGCGCCGGAAGGGGTTGCTCCGGCATGGCGGTTTTACGCCGCCTCTTCCAAGGTAGAACCGACATCGAGCGTGGTCGCGCGGCGGAGGTCGCGCGGCGCAGCCTCGTCGTGCGGGCGGCCGCGGTGCATCGTGCAGCGATTGTCCCAAATCACCAGATCGCCCTTGGCCCATTGGTGGCTGTAGACGAACTGGCGCTGCGTCGCATGGGTGTTGAGGTCGTGCAGCAGCAGCCGTCCATCGGCCACCGGCCAGCCGACGATGTGCGAAGCGTGCGCCGACAGATACAGCGTCTTGCGGCCGGAGCCGGGATGCCGGCGCACCAGACGCTGCGGCGAAGGCGGGTATTTCTCGCGCTCTCCGGCCGGAAACTCGGTAAAGCCGATCTGGCCGCGCGACCAGAAGATGTCGTGCTCGACGACCAGCCCGTCGATCGCCGCCTTCATGTCGTCGGAAAGCGCGTCGTAGGCGGCGCGCATGTCGGCGAACTCGGTCTCGCCGCCGCCAAGCGCGGAGGCCGGCGGCACCGCCACCGCGAACAGCATCCCCAGCACCACCGGCACCGGCATGTACGAGGCATCGGTGTGCCACAGCCGGTTGCCGAGCATATCGAGCCGCCGCCGATCGTCGCGAGCGCGGATGTTGCTGTCGACATCGAGGTTGGAGATGTCGCCGATCTCGGGGATGTCGAGCCGGCGCTTGCCGCCCTGCAGCGCCGCGCGGCCGATCTCCAGCGGCCCGAATTTGTTGGCGAACACCTTCAGCTGCGCGTCGGTGAGGTTCTGGCCACGAAGCACCAGCACCGAATGCGTGTCGATCGCCTGCCACAACGTGTCTACAGCCGTGTTGGCGAGCGGCGATGCGACATCGAAGCCCGAAACTTCGGCGCCGATGTGGGGGTGGAGGGGTGTTACGTTGATGGTCATTTGGCATCTCCTCGATCAGAACCCTCACCCATCGCGCTTCGCGCGCCACCCTCTCCCGCAAGCGGGAGAGGGGATTAGGCGCCGGTGCCCTTTACCCCTCGCCCGCTTGCTGGGAGAGGGAGGGGCCCGTCGCGCAGCGATGGGAGGGTGAGGATCATTCTTAAAGCGCATCTGTGACCGCCCGTTAAAGCGCATCCGCGACGGCGGTGTGGAAGCGCTTTAGCGCGGCGATATGATCCTTGAGCGAGGTGCCGACGAGGCGATGGTGGTGACGGCGGTGGAACGTCGTCGTCAGGCAGATATGCGACACGCCGGCCTGCTTCCAGAATTTGGCTTCCTTGTTCCAGTCGGCTTCGCTGCCCGAGCCCATCGAGGTCCATACCTCGATGCCGATGTCCTTGGGGTTGCGGCCCGCTTCCTCGGTCAGCTGGCGCAGCTTCGCGAACACGTCGAGCGCGCTCTGGTCGGGCGGGTAGGCGTTGGGCATCCAGCCGTCGCCCCATTTGGCGACGCGCTGCAAGGTCTGATCGACGTGCCCGCCATACCACACCGGCACCTTGCCCGATTCCGGGCGCGGGTTGATCCCGGCATCGTCGATGTGGTGCCAGCGGCCCTCGAACTTGACGTGCGGCTCGGCCCACAGCTTTTGCATGACCTGCACCTGCTCTTCCGAGCGGCGCCCGCGGTTGTGGAAATTCTCGTTGAGGGCGACATACTCGACCTCGTTCCAGCCGACCCCGACCCCGAGCCGGAAACGGCCGCCGCACAGTTGGTCGAGACAGGCGGCTTGCTTCGCCACCAGCGCGGTCTGGCGCTGCGCCAGGATCAGCACGCCGGTCGAAAACCCCAGCTTCGGCGTAACCCCGGCGACGTAACCGAACAGCACGAACGGGTCGTGGAACAAATCCTCGTTGTCGTTGCGGTCCCAGCCCGGCCGGCTCGCCGCATTGACCCCGAGCACATGGTCCGCCGCCTCGACGAAATCGTAGCCGAGCGATTGCGCCGCCTCGGCATATTCCGTCACCACGGCGGGAGCCCCGCCGATATCGCCTAGCGGCAAGAGCGTGCCCAGTTGCATCCTGATCCTCCGGTGTTCGTATTCGCGAGCGTACACCACGCGCCCTCCCACTGTCATTCCGGGGCGCGTCGCAGACGCGAACCCGGAACCTATGAGCACAGGCGAGAGCCGGATAAGGCGTCAGCAGCCGAGCCCCTCTTTCAAAGTCCGCGTTCATGGGTTCTGGGTTCCCTCGCTGCGCGAGGGCCCCAGAATGACAGTCAGAGTTAACCCGGCGCCCGGCCCGCCACCGCGTACATCGGGTCCTGCTCGTCTTCGATGTAGGGGGCGAGGCGCTTGGTCTCGATCCCCTCGAACCCGGCGTGGCGCAGATAGAGCTCGACCAGCCGCGCGTGGCCGGCATCGTCGAGCCGGTGCCACACCGCCACCGCCTTGGTCGGGAAGCAGCGGTTGGAGAAGCTGATGACCACCGGCCCGCCGGGCCGCAGCACCCGCGCCACCTCGCGAAGCACCTCGACGGGCCGCTGCAAATACTGGATCGAGAAGCAGATCATCGCCGCATCGACGCTGGAATCGTCCAGCGGCAGGACGGGTTCGCGATTGAGGTTCTGCACGAACCAGCGGCCGAGGCGCGGGTTGGCGGCGAGCTCCTCGGCGTTCATGCCGTGGCCGATGATGTCGCCGTACTCGACGTCTTTCGGCAAGTGGCTGACCCAGCTCGACATCAGATCGAGCAGAACGCCGCCCGCCGGCAGGATCGTGCGGTAGAAATCGGTCAGCGAGCGGATCGCATTGTCGTCGATATGCGTGACGAGCCGCGCCGGCTGGTAGAAGGTTTCGTCGTCCTCCGGGTCGATCTTGGTAAAGGCGCCTTCCGGCAGCCCGAGTCCATCATCAGCTGGCGCGTCGTCCATCGCCGCATCATGCCCGATGCTTGACGTTGCACAAACTACAAGCGTCCTTCGAGACGGCGCTTCGCGCCTCCTCGAGATGAGGATATTTCTTGATGGCGAACCGTCCTCATCCTGAGAAGCCGCGAAGCGGGCGTCTCGAAGGACGCAACGGCGTTTAGGAGACCACATGCCGCTCACCGACGAGCAGCGCCAGGAGATCGCAGCCGAGCGGGCCGAGACCCGCCCGACCCGCCGCGCCACCGTGCCGGCATTGGAGGACATCCTCTACGAGGCGCTGCCGGTGCTCGATCACGGCTTTGTCCGGGTCATCGACTACATGGGCGACGACGGCGCGATCGTGCAGGCGGCGCGCGTCTCCTACGGCCGCGGCACCAGGCGGGTCAGCGAGGACCGCGGCCTCATCCAGTATTTGATGCGGCACCGCCACACCACCCCGTTCGAGATGTGCGAGATCAAGTACCACGTCAAGCTGCCGATCTTTGTCGCGCGCCAGTGGATCCGCCACCGCACCGCCAACGTCAACGAATACTCCGCCCGCTATTCCATCTTGGACAACGAGTTCTACATCCCCGCGCCCGAGCACCTCGCCGCCCAGGCCAGCACCAACCGCCAGGGCCGCGGCGATGTCCTCGAAGGCGAGGCCGCCAGGCGCGTCCTCGACCTGCTGCGCGAGGATTCCGAGCGCGCCTATGCCGGCTACGCCGGAATGCTCAACGAAGACGCCGCCGGCAACCCGGCCGACCCGACCTGGCCCGGCCTCGCCCGCGAGTTGGCGCGGATGAATTTGTCGCTCAATTTCTACACGCAATGGTACTGGAAGACCGACCTGCACAACCTCATGCATTTCCTGACGTTACGCGCCGACCCTCATGCGCAATATGAGATCCGAGCCTACGCCGACGCGATGATCGGCACATTGGAGCGCTGGGTCCCCCTCGCCCACGCCGCTTTCCTCGAATACCGCATGAACGCCGCGCTGATCTCCGCCACCGGCCTCAAGGTGATCCAGCGCCTCCTCGCCGGCGAACCGGTCGAGCAAAAAGCCAGCGGCCTCTCCCCCCGCGAATGGCGCGAGCTGATGGCGGTGTTGGGGCGGTAATTGAAAGGAGCGGTTGAGCTTTTCCCACCCCTCCGGCAACGGTTAAGCGCCGCAACCTTCGCCCCACGGGTGGCATCGCCAGGGAGACCTAAATGTCGTTGCTTTTACTGTTTTCGGGTGGCGGAGCACCGAGCGGGAGGATTGTTGACCTCGTTTTACAGACGGTGATTGTCCCCGGCTTACTTACAAATGAGGGCAGACTCATCGAAGCAGTCTCTGTTCCGTGGTTTCGAATCATTGAGCTCATCGAAAACAACCCGAACGCCGCCTTTGAAATTCCCCCAGATAAGTGGGAGGAGTTGATCGCTGGTGCATACAAGGCCGCTGGGTTTGATGAAGTGACTCTTACTCCTCGCAGCGGTGATTACGGTCGGGATGTCATTGCGATCAAAAAAGGTCTTGGCACTATTCGAGTTAATCAGGTCAAAGCCTATAAACCGCCTCATCTCGTTGATGCCAATGACGTACGCGCATTAATGGGCGTGTTACAGGGCGACGGCGCATCAAAAGGATTTCTTACAACAACCTCTGATTTTGCGCCGCGAATTACGGCTGATCCGCTGATCGCGCCATTTATGCCTACAAGACTGGAGCTGATAAACGGAGAGAAACTCCTTGCGAGGCTTAGCGAGCTGAGCGGAATGAAAGCACAATCAAATCGCCGAGCCAAATAAGCTCCATTCTGGAAGGCTACCTCCTCCGTACTTCGTCGCCAGCCGCTTTCCCGGTCTCGGCCAGCGGGCGGCCGGGCGCAGAATGAATTTCGTACGCCAGCATTGACTTGATCGTGGGCACGAATTGTCAATAAAAGCCGCCTTAGCCGAACTATCCATGTTTAGCGGGGCCGCCGGCCACGATAGGGCGATGTAAGCCATCGAAGGGCGTGCGTCATGGGTGATCGCCGACAAGTTCTCCTGACTCAAAGTTCTCATTATGTTCCTATCGTTAGAACGGTCGCATCACGGGAAAGAAGAGCATTTGGTTACGTGGTGCGAACCCTGTTGTTGCCTGTTAGTTCGCGGCAGATAAACAGGGATAATAGGCATGCGGCATGCGCACCGACCTCCTGATAAAAAGGCTGCGGATAATAGACACAACAGAAGGTGGGCCTCCTGTTACTCGATCCGCTTCCTTGAGCTTGCTCGACGCCTGCAAGCCGCCGATGATATCGCCAGAACAGGCGGAGCCTTGCGATGCGGATTGGCTTTGTCGGCACCGGGACGATGGGGGCGCCGATCGCGGCGTGTCTGATCGCGGCCGGGCACCGGGTCACCGTGCATGACGCTCGGCCGGAGGCGATGGGTGCGCTGATCGGCGCGGGGGCTGCGGTCGCCGACAGCCCCGCCGAGGCCGCCTACGCCGCCGAGGCGGTGTTCACCTCGCTGCCCGGACCGCGCGAGGTCGAGGCGGTTGCGCTCGATCCCACGCAGGGCGTCTTCGCCGGCCTGCGCCGCGGCGGCACCTATATCGACCTGACCACCAATGCGCCGGCGACGGTTCGGCTGGTGGCCGAGGCCGCCCGCAAGCGCGACGTGGCATTTCTCGACGCGCCGGTCAGCGGCCGGCCGCCCAGCATGACCGTGATGGTCGGCGGCCGCGAGGCCGATTTCGAGCATTGCAAATCGCTGTTCGAGGCGATCGCGGCCAACGTCTTTTACGTCGGGCCGAGCGGGGCCGGCGCCGCCGCCAAGCTGGTGACGCAATACCTCGGCTACACCAATTTCATCGCCGCGATCGAGAGCATGCTGATCGCCGCCAAGGCCGGGATCGACCTCGACACCTTGGCGCGGATCGTGCCGGTCAGCGCCGGGCAGAGCCGCACCTTCGACAACATCCCGCGCGGCGTGTTTCCCGGCAATTTCGCCGCCGGCGGCACGCTCGACATCGTCGCCAAGGATGTCGCGCTCGCCTGTCAGCTCGCGCGCGACGTCGGCGCCCCGGCGGCGCTCGGCGCGCTCGCTTCCGATCTCTACGCCCGCGCCCAGGCGCAGGGCTGGGGCCAGGAGGGATTCCCGGTCGTCGCCCGCGCGCTCGAAGCGATGGCCGGGGTCGAGCTGCGCAGCGGAGGCGAAAAATGAGCGACCCCCGCCTCGCCCGGCTGCTGCTGACCCAGGAGGTCGCCGAATTCCTCTACGCCGAGGCCGAATTGCTCGACGAGCGGCATTACGACGACTGGCTGGCGCTCCTGGCCGACGACATCCGCTACTGGATGCCGATGCGGCGCAACGTCAAATACGGCGACACGACCGGCTGCGAATTCACCCGCGAGGGCGAGGACATCGCCTGGTTCGACGAGGGCAAGGAAACCCTCACCCGCCGGGTGCGGCAGATCCAGACCGGCATCCATTGGGCCGAGGAGCCGCAATCGCGCATCGCCCACCTGGTGTCGAACGTACAGCTCTTGGAGGCGACCCCCGACGCCGCCACGGCGCAGGAGGTCACGGCGAAATGCCGGTTCCTCATCTACCGCAACCGGGTCGAGACCGAGACCGATTTCCTCGTCGGCAAGCGTGAGGACACACTGCGGCGGGCCGGGGACGGCTGGATAATCACCCGGCGCAAGATCATCCTCGACCAGAACGTGCTGCTGACCAAGAACCTGACGTTTTTCTTTTGAAGTGAGGCGAGTCACTCCCTCTCCGCCCCCGGGGGCGGAGAGGTTAGGTGAGGTGGGGGATTCCAGAAACGTCCGAGCAAACCCACCTCACCCTCCCATCGCTGCGCGATGGGCCCTGGACTTGCCCCGTTTTATTGGAGAGGCATTGGATCATTCTGCGGCCGTTTTTCGAACTGTGCCGGGCTGGTGAAGTCGAGGGCCGAATGGCGCCGGACGGGATTGTAGAAGCCGTCGAG
>JBBRPG010000153.1:0-9732 GCA_038228485.1 Alphaproteobacteria bacterium | reverse complement strand
CCGGAACCCACGAACACGGACTCCCCCAAGTTTTTTCAGACGTTACCGTATAACAGCCGCCGGTCGGTGTTCCTGGGTTCCGGGTTCGCTGCTACGCAGCGCCCCGGAATGACAAGCTTTTGATTGCTTCACAGGCTCGAAAGCCGGGGTCCGTCTTTCAGCCGCACGAGAAGTGAACAAATGAGTCCGGCCGTCGCCGGGACGGGTGCGTTAATTCGACGTGATTGTGAGATCACCTCTGCCGCCTGCTGACATTGCTGCCCGCTGACATCCATATGCGTCACCGCCCGCACGGTGCGGGCGCCGAGGGCCGAGATCAGCACGCCGCGCTCTTTTGCTTTGGCGACGATAGTGGCGGCTTCCAGCGCGCCGTCTGCCATCTCCCAGATGACGATGTTGCTTTGCACCGCCGCGAGGTTGAGCCGGACTCGGGCAAGCCCGGCGATGCGCTCGGCGATGGCCCGCGCATTGGCATGGTCGTCGGCGAGCCGCCCGACATTGTGGTCGAGCGCGTAGAGCCCGGCGGCGGCCAAAATGCCCGATTGCCGCATCGCCCCGCCGAAGCGCCGGCGTGCGGTGACGGCACGGGCGATCTGCGCCGTGCTGCCGGCGAGCACGCTGCCCACCGGGCAGCCGAGCCCTTTCGACAGCGCCACCGACATCAGGTCGAACGGCTGCGCCAATTCGGCAAGGCTCATGCCGCCGGCGACGCTGGCGTTGAACAGCCGCGCGCCGTCGAGATAGGTGGCGATGCCCGCCTCGCGCGCGGCGGCGCAGACCGCGACCGCCTCCATTTGCGGAAAGATGACGCCGCTGCCCATGTTTTGCGTGTTTTCGATCGCGACGAGCCCGGTCGGCGGCAGCACGATATGCCCGCGCGGCTTCACCACGGCGCGAAACTCGTCGACGGTAAAGATGCCGCCGGCGCCGATGGCGGTGAACTGCACCCCGGAATTGGCCGCCGCGGCGCCGGCTTCGTGCCACATCATGTGCGCGTTCTGGCCGACGATCACATCGTCGCCGGGCTGGGTCAGCAGCTTGACGGCGATCTGGTTGGCCATCGTCCCGCTCGGCACGAACAGCGCCGCCTCCTTGCCGGTCAGCGCGGCAATCCGCTCCTGCAAGAGGTTGACCGACGGGTCTTCGCCGTACTGGTCGTCGCCGACCGGCGCTTCGGCCATGGCCCGGCGCATCTCCGGCGAGGGCCGGGTGACGGTGTCCGAACGCAGGTCGATGGCGGGTGCGGGCTGAGGCATGGGCTGATCCGCTGTTTTACGGGCGCGGCGGCGCGCTCCGTCTGTAGATTGACTCATCCTCCTCCGACCGTCACCCGGGCTCAGCCGGAGATGTATCGGGGCACACAGATAACAAAAAAGAACTGTAAATATAACTAATTTACGTCGCCGGCGGCGGGTTGCAATCGCTCGGCCGGCATGGTGTCATTTCCCATGATTGTCTCACCCCGTGAGACGAGGTTTTGCCTCCTAAGAGATTGCTGGCGCGGCCTCGCCTGCGCCAGTTTGCTTTTTGCCGTCCTGGTTTCCGCCGCATCGGCGGAAACCGAGAACCGGTTTTTCCGCATCGGCACGGCGGCGACCGGCGGCAGTTTTTTCGAGATCGGCGGCGTCGTCGCCAGCGCCATATCGAGCCCGGTCGAGGGCGCGCCCTGCGGCCCTGCCGGCGGGTGCGGGGTGCCCGGGCTGGTGGCGGTGGCGCAGGCGACGCGCGGCTCGATTGACAATCTGCGGCTGATCAACGGCGGCCAGCTGGAATCGGGCTTTGCCCAAGCCGACTTTGCCTCCATGGCCTATGCCGGCGCCGGCGCCTTTGCCGACGAGGGTGCAATGCCGCGGCTGCGGGCGATCGCCAGCCTGTTCCCGGAGACGCTACACATCGTCGTCCGCACCGATAGCCCGATCCGCTCGATCGCCGAGCTCGCCGGAAAGGTGGTGGCGATCGGCGAGCCCGGCTCGGGCACCGCGGTCAACGGCAAGCTGCTGCTGGCGGCGGCCGGGTTCGGCGAGGACGACGTCACCCGCAGGAACCTGTCGCCCACTCGGGCAGCCGAGGAGATCAAGGCCGGGACCGTCGACGCGCTGATCGTGGTCGGCAGCCAGCCGATTCCGGCGATCCAGGAATTGGCGGCCATAGCGCCGATCCGGCTTTTGCCGGTAACCGGGCCGGTGGCGGCGAAGCTCCAGCACCAGTTCAGCTTTTACGATCCGGTGGTCATCCCGGCGGGGGCCTACCGCAATGTCGATACCGACACGCCGTCCCTGGGGTTTCACGCGCTATGGATCGTCGGGGCCGATGCCGACCCGCAACTGGTTTACGACATCACCCGCTCGCTGTGGAGCGACCGGGCGGCAAAATTGTTCGCGGCGCTGGACCCGGTCGGCAAGCGCATCAAGCTCGAGGATGCGCTAAAGGGCGTCTCGCTGCCGCTGCACCCCGGCGCCGAGCGCTTCTACCGCGAGCACGGCATCTCGGTCGACGGCGTGCCGGCCGTGGACGATCCGGCGAAAGGACAATGACATGACCGGGTGGGGCGAGCGCTGGCGCGATTACTGGTCGCCGCAGGAAGTGGTGGACACCTCGCCGCGCGTCTCCGACGAGGTCAAGACCACCACCTGCTACATGTGCGCCGGCCGCTGCGGCATCAAAGTGCACCTGAAGGACGGCGGCATCCGCTACATCGAGGGCAACCCCGCCCATCCGGTCAATCGCGGCGTCATCTGCGGCAAGGGTGCTGCCGGGATCATGCACCAGTATTCGCCGGCCAAGCTGCGCAAGCCGCTGATGCGGGTCGGCGAGCGCGGCGTCGGCGAGTTCCGCGAGATCGAGTGGGACGAGGCGATGGCGACCGCGGTCGAGTGGCTGTCACGGATCCGCGCCGACGACCCGAAAAAGCTCGCCTTCTTCACCGGCCGCGATCAGAGCCAATCGATGACCGGGTTCTGGGCCACCCAGTTCGGCACCCCCAATTTCGCCGCGCATGGCGGGTTCTGCTCGGTCAACATGGCCGCCGCGGGGATGTATACGATCGGCGGCAGCTTCTGGGAGTTCGGCGAGCCCGACTGGGAGCACGCCAAGCTGGTGCTGATGTTCGGGGTCGCCGAGGATCACGATTCCAACCCGATCAAGATTTCGCTATCGGCGCTCAAGAGGCGTGGCGCCAAGTCGATCTCGATCAACCCGGTGCGCACCGGCTACTCCGCGATTGCCGACGAATGGATCGGCGTGCGCCCGGGCACCGATGGCCTCTTCGTGCTGTCGCTGATCCACGAGTTGCTGCAGGCCGACAAGGTCGATCTCGATTATCTCGCGCGCTACACCAATGCCGGTTGGCTGGTGATCCAGGCGCCCGGCACCGCAGAGGACGGGCTCTTTGCCCGCGACGACAAGGGCAACCCGCTGGTGCTCGGCGCCACGGGCGGCGTCGCGAATGCGATGGAGCCCGGCGGCGAAATCCGCATGGTCGGCGAGGCGGCCCTCGCGGACGGGCGCAAGGCCGTGCCGGTGTTCCAGCTGATCGCCCAGCGCTACCTCGATCCGCAATACGCGCCGGAGGCGGTCGCCGCGACCTGCGGCATCCCGGCCGATACGATCCGGCGTCTGGCGGCGGAGATCGCCCGGATCGCCTTCGAGGAAGAGATCGAGCTGCCGGTGCCGTGGACCGACTGGGCGGGCAGGCGGCACGAGACCATGCGCGGCCGGCCGGTCGGGATGCATGCGATGCGCGGCATCTCGGCCCATTCCAACGGGTTCCAGACCTGCCGCGCGCTGCATCTGCTGCAATTGCTCATCGGCACCATCGATGTGCCCGGCGGCTGGCGCTACAAGGCGCCGCATCCCAAGCCGTGCCCGCCGGGGCCCAAACCGGCCGGCAAACCGGGCCAGGTCGAGGCGGGAAAGCCGATGGCTGGTCCGCCGCTCGGCTATCCGATGGGGCCGGAAGATCTGATCATCGACGCCGACGGCCAGCCGCTGCGCATCGACAAGGCGTTCTCGTGGGAGGCGCCGATCGCCGCCCACGGCATGATGCACATGCTGATCAAGAATGCCTGGGCCGGCGACCCGTACAAGATCGACACGCTCTTCATGTACATGGCCAACATGGCGTGGAACTCGGCGATGAATACCGCCGAGACCATGCGCATGCTGACCGACAAGGACCCGGCCACCGGCGAGTACCGCATCCCGCGCATCATCTATTCCGACGCGTTCTATTCGGAGACGGTCGCCTATGCCGATCTGATATTGCCCGACACCACCTATTTCGAGCGCTGGGACTGCATCTCGATCCTCGACCGGCCGATCGCCAATGTGAACGGGCCGGCCGACTCCATCCGCCAGCCGATCCTTGCTCCCGACCGCGACGTGCGGCCGTTCCAGGATGTGCTGATCGATTTGGGCGCGCGGCTCGGCCTGCCGGCCTTTGTCAATGCCGAGGGCGCGCCGCGCTATCCCGGCGGCTACAAGGATTATCTGACCTATCACGAGCGCCAACCGGGGATCGGTCCGCTCGCCGGCTGGCGCGGCGTCGATGGCGCCTCGCACGGCAAGGGCGCGCCGAACCCCGACCAGCTCCAGCGCTATATCGACAACGGCTGCTTCTGGAAATACGAGCTCCCCGAGGAGCAGCACTACTACAAGCACGCCAACCGCGCCTATCTCGACAACGCGGTGGCGCTGGGCCTGATCGGCAACGCCGACCCGATCGTGCTGCAGCTTTATGTCGAGCCGCTGCAGAAGTTCAGGCTGGCGGCGCAGGGGCATGGCGCGGTGCAGCCGCCCGAGCGGCTCAAGGCGCGGATCGAGACCCATTTCGACCCGCTGCCGATCTGGTACCCGCCGTTCGAGGGTGCACGGGTAGACACGGTGGCTTTTCCGCTCAACGCGGTCACCCAGCGGCCGATGCCGATGTACCATTCCTGGGGTTCGCAGAATGCGTGGTTGCGTCAGATCTTGGGGGCTAACCGCTTGTTTATGAACCGGGTGACCGCCGCGGGCCTCGGCCTGGTCGACGACGATTGGGTATGGGTCTCCAGCCATGCCGGGCGCATCCGTGCGCAACTGAAACTGATGGACGGGGTAAACGCGCACACGGTGTGGACCTGGAACGCGATCGGCAAGCGCGCCGGGGCGTGGAACCTCGCCGCCGACTCGCCGGAGTTCAGCCGCGGGTTTCTGCTCAATCACCTGATCACCGAGACTTTGCCGGGGAGCGGCGCGGCGGAAGGCAACGCCGACCCGATCACCGGCCAGGCCGCCTGGTACGATCTGCGGGTGCGGGTCGAAAAGGCGCCCGCCGCCGAGGCCGGCGAGAGCGCGCCGCATTTCTCCGTGCTCGGCCACCCCGCATCGCTGCGGGCGAGCCCCGACATCCTGCGCTATGGCGGCGCCGGCCGATGACCTCTCTCCCGATCCCGGGCCAAAAAAAGCTCGGCCTGGTCATCGACCTCGACGTTTGCGTCGGCTGCCACGCCTGCGCTACGGCTTGCAAGGAATGGAACAGCGGCGGCCATTCGGCGCCGCTGCCCGACTTCAACCCCTACGGAGCCGACGCTTACGGGGTGTGGTTCAACCGCATCCACTCGTTCGAGGAAGGCACGAGCGGGGAAGACGGGGGCGGCGACGCGCGCACCGTGCATTTCCCGCGCTCGTGCCTGCATTGCGAGGAGCCGGCCTGCGTCACCGTCTGTCCGACCGGCGCCTCCTACAAGCGTGCCGAGGACGGCATCGTACTGGTCAACGCCGATATCTGCATCGGCTGCAAGCTGTGCTCGTGGGCGTGCCCCTACGGCGCGCGCGAGTTCGACGAGGACGAGGGGGTGATGAAGAAATGCACCCTCTGCATCGACCGCATCTACAATGACAACATCGCCGAAGCCGAGCGGCTGCCGGCCTGCGTCATGGTCTGCCCGACCAGCGCCCGGCATTTCGGCGATCTCGGCGACCCCAACTCGGCGGTATCGGAGATGGTCGCAGCGCGTGGCGGCAAGGATTTGATGCCCGAGCTCGGCTACCGCCCCGTCAACAAATACCTGCCGCCGCGCCGGCAGACGACAGCAGCACGCCCCTCCCCCGCACCGCCCGTGCCGCCGCCGCTGGCCGCCGGCGACAACAAGCTGCTGCGCTGGGTCGACCGGCTGCTGTCGCGCTAAAGCATGAAAAAACCAAACCATTTCCTCCCCCGGGCTTGTCCCGGGGGTCCACGTCTTGATGCGCGGCAGGACGAAGAAATAGGAAGACATGGATGGCCGGGTCGAGCCCGGCCAAGGGCATAAGAGCCGCCATGCATCCCGCGCTGTCGATTGTCTTCTTCACCACCGCCTCGGGCTGCGGGTTCGCGCTGCTGGCGCTGATCGGCATTGCCGTGCCCTTAGGGCTGTTGCCGCAGAGCGCCGGGTTCGGTTTCGCCGCGCTGGCGGTCGCGACCGTGCTGGCGGTCGCCGGGCTTGCCTCCTCGATGCTGCATCTCGGCCGGCCGGAGCGAGCCTGGCGCGCCTTTTCGCAATGGAAGACGTCGTGGCTGTCGCGCGAAGGCGTGCTGTCGGTGCTGACCTTCGTCCCGGCGGCGGTGTTCGGGCTCGGTTGGCTGGTTTTTGGGAACACCGGCGGGTTGGTCGGGCTGTGCGGCATCCTTGCCGCGGTGATGGCCGCGGGGACGATCTATTGCACCGGGATGATCTATGCCTCGCTGAAGCCGATCCGGCAGTGGAACAACGGCTGGGTCGTGCCGAATTATTTCGCGCTGGGGCTGATGGGCGGGCTGCTGCTGCTCAACCTGATCGTGCGGTTCTGGATGCCGTGGCCGATCGCGATCCCCGTGCTGGTGTTGATCGTCATCGCCGCTGCGTGGGGGCTCAAGGAGCGCTATTGGCGCTTTATCGACATCACTGCGGCGCCGAGCAATGTGGCGAGCGCGACCGGGCTCGGCCGGCGCGGCAAGGTGCGGATGCTCGAGCCGCCCAATACCGAAGAGAATTACCTGCTCAAGGAAATGGGCTTCCGCATCGCCCGCAAGCACCGGCTGCGGCTGCGCCTGATCGCCCGGCTAACCGGCTTCCTCGTGCCGATGCTGGCGACGCTTGCCAGCCTTTTCACCCCGGTGGGCCTGATCGCCGCCGCCGTCGCGGTGCTGAGCGCCGCGCTCGGTCTCGTCATCGAACGCTGGCTGTTCTTCGCCGAGGCGAAGCACACGGTGATGCTCTATTACGGTGCCGAGATCGTATGACCGTCGGCATGCGCGACGAGACCGGGCCGGGCGCGCTCCAATTCACCATCGATTGACCGGCGCACCGCCTGGAATGCCTTGAGGTCGGCGCCGGCCAGCCGGGTCGTCGCCGGCATCTTGACGCTGAGCGGGTCGATCGCCGCGCTCCGGTAGTGGACCTCGTAGTGCAGATGCGGCCCCGTGGCGAGGCCGGTCATCCCGACATAGCCGATCACCTCGCCCTGGCGCACGCGCTGACCGTCGCGCAGCCCGGCGGCAAACCCGCTCAGATGCGCATAGGCGGTGGCGTATTGCTGGCTGTGCTCGATTTCGACGTAGTTGCCGTAGCCGCCGTTCCGCCCGGCTTGGACCACCTTGCCGTCGCCCGCGGCATAGACCGGAGTGCCGCTCGGCACCCCGAAATCGACGCCCTGGTGCATTCGTGAAAAGCCGAGGATCGGGTGAAAGCGCATCCCGAACCCCGAGGTGATGCTGGCGCCGTCGACCGGCGTGCGCAGCAGCGGCTTTCGCGTGTTCTCGCCGAGCGCGTTGTAGAAGCCGGCCTCGCCGTTCGGCAGGGCAAAGCGATAGAGCCGCAGCGGTTTGCCGCTGAGCACCATCTCGGCATAGACGAGGTGGCCGACCGAGGTCGGCTCGCCGGCCTCGTCATGCACGTGGTCGTAAAGCATCGCGAAGGTATCGCCGGCTTTCACCTCCCGCTGAAAATCGACGTCGTAGCTGAACGCGCGGATCATCTCGCCGACGACCGCCATGGGGATGCCGGCGTCGGCAACCGCGCGGGAGAGGCTGGTGGCGATCTTGCCCGCGCCGAAGGTGCGCACCGCACTGGTCGGCCGCGCCTGGTCCTCGGCGATAAAATTGCCGGATTCGTTACGCGCGGCGGCGATCTCGCGCGCTGGGCCGAGCGCGAGGCGGAAGCTCTGCAGCCGTCCGCCCTGCACCGACAGCGTCACCTTTTGCCCGGGACGCAGGTCGTGCGGGTTCCATACCGTGCCTACCGTGCGGGCCGCGGCGCGGGCATCGTCGGCGCTGACCCCCATCCGCGTGAGCAGCTTCAGCGTGGTGTCGCCCGGTTTGGCCTCGGCCGTCACCGGCGGCCGGGACGGACGGGACGCATGGTCGCCGGCTTTGGCATCGGCCGCGGCATCGACCGGCGGTAGAATGACCGGCGCGGCGGCCTGATCGGCGGGCGGGACGCGGGTTTCGGCGGGCACTGCGAGCGCGCTCGCACCGGCGCTGTTGAGCGGCAGATCGAGCGGGATCGGCCGCCCAAAGAACAAGAGCCCGCCGAGAAACGCGACGCCAGCGACGAGGCCGAACAGCGTCGGGCCGAGTTTCGCTCGCCTCATCGTGCGGCCCCCGCCGGTCCCGGACAGTACCCCATGGGGCCGGCAGGGTTGTCCAAGTGCAGGAATCCTGTCAAGTGCAGAGGCTTAGACCGGGTCTCTTCGAGTCCGCTTCAAGCCTGCGGAAAAGCCGTTGACGCAGGGGTTCCGCTGGGCTACTAACCGCCCCCTTTCGCGGAGGCGGGAACCGCCGCCGCAAAGTTCGTTGATTGTGATTGTAGGTTTTATGAAGGGATGCGTGGGCGGCGGTGTTTTAGGGCATCGTTGTCTGCGCGCGGCGGTTGTTGACTGTGGTTGTCTGGGGCTTTTGGCCTGCGAGGGTTGGGGGTTTTGGGCGGCTGGAGCTGATGGCTGCCGAGTTTTTGATGTCGGTGTCCTTTGAGTGATTGCGGTGTCTGGTTGGTCTGTAGCGGATCAGGCGGGCATTGTGGTCGGGATGAACATGAGAGTTTGATCCTGGCTCAGAACGAACGCTGGCGGCATGCCTCATACATGCAAGTCGAACGCTCTGCAGGCTTCGGTCTGTGGGGAGTGGCGCACGGGTGAGTAGCGCGTGGGAACCTGCCCAACAGTGGGGGATAACCGATGGAAACGTCGGCTAATACCGCATGTGCCCCGGGGCAACTTGGGGGAAAGATTTATCGCTGTTGGAGGGGCCCGCGTCGGATTAGCTAGTTGGTGGGGTAACGGCCTACCAAGGCGATGATCCGTAGCTGGTCTGAGAGGATGATCAGCCACACTGGGACTGAGACACGGCCCAGACTCCTACGGGAGGCAGCAGTAGGGAATATTGGACAATGGGGGCAACCCTGATCCAGCAATGCCGCGTGAGTGAGGAAGGCCTTAGGGTTGTAAAGCTCTTTCGCACGCGACGATGATGACGGTAGCGTGAGAAGAAGCCCCGGCTAACTTCGTGCCAGCAGCCGCGGTAATACGAAGGGGGCGAGCGTTGTTCGGAATTACTGGGCGTAAAGGGCGCGTAGGCGGCCCGTTTTGTCAGGCGTGAAAGCCCTGGGCTCAACCTAGGAATTGCGCTTGGGACGAATGGGCTAGAGATCGGGAGAGGAGAGTGGAATTCCCAGTGTAGAGGTGAAATTCGTAGATATTGGGAAGAACACCGGTGGCGAAGGCGGCGACCTGGTCCTT
>JBBRPG010000152.1:0-9736 GCA_038228485.1 Alphaproteobacteria bacterium | reverse complement strand
TCGCGCGTGACCTCGCCGGGGATGCGGATGGCGAGGCCGGGGCCGGGGAACGGGTGGCGCTCGACAAAATGGGCGGGGAGGCCGAGCTCGCGGCCGAGCGCGCGCACCTCGTCCTTGAAGAGTTCGCGCAGCGGCTCGACCAGCTTGAGGTTCATCCGCGCCGGCAGCCCGCCGACATTGTGGTGCGACTTGATGGTGACGCTGGGGCCGCCGGTGGCGCTGACCGACTCGATGACGTCGGGGTAAAGCGTGCCTTGGGCGAGAAAGTCGACGCCGCCGATTCGCTGCGCCTCCTCGTCAAACACATCGATAAAGGTCGAACCGATTATCTTGCGCTTGTGCTCGGGATCGGTGATGCCGGCGAGCTTGCCGAGAAAGAGATCGCCGCCGTCGCGATGGATCAGCGGGATGTTGTGGTGGCCGCGGAACAAACCGACGACCTCTTCGGCCTCGCCAATGCGCAACAGGCCGGTGTCGACAAAGATGCAGGTGAGGCGATCGCCGATGGCCTCGTGGATGAGCGCGGCGGCGACCGCGGAATCGACCCCGCCGGAGAGGCCGCAGACCACCCTACCGCCCGCGACCTGGTCGCGGATGCGCTGGATCGCCTGGGCGCGGAACGCCGCCATCGTCCAGTCGCCGCCGCAGCCGCAGATGTTGTGGGTGAAGTTCTTCAGCAGCGCGGCGCCCTGCGGGGTGTGGACGACCTCGGGGTGAAACAGGCAGCCGTAAAAGCGCCGCGCGTCGTCGGCGATCGAGGCGTAGGGGGCGCTGTCGGTCGCCGCGGTGACCCGGAACCCGGCGGGGATCGCGTCGACCTTGTCGCCGTGGCTCATCCACACCTGGGCGCGCGAGCCTTTTGGCCACAGCCCGGCGAACAGCGGGCTGTCGGCGACGATGTCGATCGCGGCGCGGCCGAATTCCTGGTTGTCGCTGAGGGTGATGCGGCCGCCGAGCTGGGCGCACATCGTCTGCATGCCGTAGCAGATCGCCAGCACCGGCACCTCAAGCGCGAAGACGATCTCGGGCGCGCGCGGGGTGGTGGTCTCCGTGACGGAGGCGGGGCCGCCCGAGAGGATGACGCCTTTGGGGGCGAACGCGCGGATGGCCTCCGCGCTCATCGTGTAGGGGTGGATTTCGCTGTAGACGCCATTCTCGCGCACCCGCCGCGCGATCAGCTGGGTGACCTGGCTGCCGAAATCGAGGATCAGGATGCGGTCGGTCATCCGGCCTATCCTTATTTGTCATTCCGGGGCGCGTCGCAGCCGCGAACCCGGAACCCATGAACACGAGCGGTGAAAGGAGCGCACCATCGCTTGCGCATCGTGGTCATGCCTCCGTGTTCATGGGTTCCGGGTCTCGTCCTTCGGACGATCCCGGAATGACAGAAATAGCAGCGGGCTTGCGTTCGAAGATAGCGACGAAAAAGCCGTCGGTGCCGTGCTGGGCCGGGGTCAGGCGGAGGTAGTCGCTGCCGGGGCTCATCAGTCCGGCGGGGCAGGGGGCGCCGAGGGCGTCTTCCCATGCCTGCGCGGCCGGGACGGAAAAGAAATCGGGTGTTTCGTCCAAGAAACGCTCGGCCTGGGCCTCGTTCTCCTCGCGCAGCAGCGAGCAGGTGACGTAGACTAGGCGCCCGCCCGGCTTCACCAGCCGCGCGGCGCTCTGCAGGATGTCGTGCTGGCGCAGCTGCAGCTCGGCGAGGTCGGTCGGGGTGGCGCGCCATTTGGCGTCCGGGTTGCGCCGCCACGAGCCGACCCCGAGGCACGGCGCGTCGACCAGCACCCGGTCAAAGCTCTTGGCATGGCGCTTGACCCAGGGGTCGCGCTCGCTGGTGAGCGGGCGGCGCTCGACATTGCTGACCCCGGCGCGGCGCAGCCGCTGGCCGGAGCGCTCGAGCCGCCAGGCGGCGGTGTCGCAGGCGACGAGCTTGCCGCGGTTGTTCATCGCGGCGGCCAATGCAAGCGTCTTGCCGCCGGCCCCGGCGCAGAAATCGACGACCCGCATGCCGGGCTTGGCGCCGGCCAGCAGCGCCGCCAGTTGCGAACCCTCGTCCTGCACCTCGACCAGCCCGTCCTTGAACGCGGCGAGGCCCGACAGCGGCGCCCGCTCGCGCAGCCGCAACCCGACCGGCGACCACTCGGTGGGGTCGGCGCGCACCTGCTCGGCGGCGAGCGCACGGCGGGCGCCGTCGCGGTCGGTCTTGAGCAGGTTGACGCGCAGGTCGACGGGGGCCGGCGCGTTGAGGCCGGCCATCTCCTCTTCCAGCCGGTCGCCGTAGACCGCGGCCAGATGCGGTTCCAGCCACTCCGGCATGTCGTTGGCGACCGCGCGCGGCATCGCCGGATGGCGCAGGCTGCGGCCGGCAAGCGCGTGCGCCAGCCGGTCTTCGGCCGGCGTAAAGATCGCGGGGCGAAAGCGGTCGCCGTCGAAGCTCCCTGTCACCTCGCCGAGCTCGGCCCGGTCGGCGATCAGCAGCGCGGCGATCATCCGGCTGCGCGCCGCGGCGGCGATGTCGCCCTTGCCGGCGCGCTCGACCCACCAGTCGAGCACCGCGCGGTGGCGCAGCACGCTGTAGACATGGCGCGACACCTGCGCCCGGTCCTTCGAGCCAATATAGCGGCGGCGGCGGAAATAATCGGCGGCAGTGTCGTCGGCGGGGCGCGGGCCAGCCTCGATCGCGGCGAGGATGTCGATGGCGGCGGCGATGCGCGCTCCGGGGGTCACGTCTTAACCGTTACGGCGAAGACGGAAGCATTGACGCCAAACAAACATTCGGGACATACGGTCGAGCACTTTCGTCCGGTATCCGCGGTTCTATTTTGTAAGAACTGTAGGTATCGGTTCGCTTGAATCCGAAAAATTCACAGGCATGGACGCATTGAAAAAGGATACGGGTATCGTTAACCGGCGGTAACATCGAGTAATAATAGGGCGTGTAACAGGTTGCTTCCTGTCGTGTGTTTGGATTGCGCATTGGAATGTGATCGCGGGACATACATCCAGACACGGTCCAGGCGATCAACCCTGAGCTGGTTAAACTGAACACGCGTTCGAATCTCATTGCCGGGGCGGCTGCTGAAGAGCGCGTGCCGAAAATTCTCCCAAACTCACATATCCTGCCGGTAGTTCGGCGACTCGCGGGTGATGGCGATGTCGTGGACGTGGCTTTCGCGCAGGCCGGCGTTGGTGATGCGCACGAACTGACAGTTGTGCTGCATCTCGGCGATGGTGCGGTTGCCGGTGTAGCCCATCGCGGCCTTGAGGCCGCCGATCAGCTGGTGGATGATGCTGCCGACGGGGCCCTTGTGCGGGACGCGGCCCTCGACCCCCTCGGGCACCAGCTTCAAGGTGTCGGTGACTTCCTGCTGGAAATAGCGGTCGGCCGAGCCGCGCGCCATCGCCCCGATCGAGCCCATGCCGCGGTAATACTTGTAGCTGCGGCCCTGGTAGAGGAACACCTCGCCGGGGCTCTCGTCGGTGCCGGCGAACAGCGAGCCGAGCATGGCGCAGTCGGCGCCGGCGGCGATCGCCTTGGCGAGGTCGCCGGAGAACTTGATGCCGCCGTCGGCGATCACCGGCACGCCGTGCTGGCGGCACTCCTCGACCACGTCGGTGATGGCGGTGAATTGCGGCACCCCGACCCCGGCGACCATGCGGGTGGTGCAGATCGACCCCGGCCCGATGCCGACCTTGACCGCGTCGGCCCCGGCCTCGATGACCGCGCGCGCGCCTTCGGCCGTGGCGACGTTGCCGACGATGACCTGGGTGTAGTTCGACATCTTGCGGATGGTGCGGACGGCTTCGAGCACCCGGCCGGAATGGCCGTGCGCGGTGTCGACGACCATGATGTCGACCCCGGCGTCGAACAGCGCCTCGGCGCGCTCGAGCTCGGTCTTGCCGGTGCCGGCGGCGGCGGCGACGCGCAGCCTTCCGTGCTCGTCCTTGGCGGCGTTGGGGAAGAGCTGCGCCTTCTCGATGTCCTTGACCGTGACCAGGCCGGTGCAGCGATAGGCGTCGTCGACCACCAGCAGCTTCTCGATGCGGTGCTGGTGGAGGAGGCGCTTGGCCTCGTCCTTGCCGACGCTTTCGCGCACGGTGATCAGCTTTTCGCGGGTCATCAACTCGCTGACCCGCTGGCGCGGGTCGTCGGCAAAGCGCACGTCGCGGTTGGTCAGGATGCCCACCAGCTTGCCGCTGTTCTCGACTACCGGGATGCCGGAGATGTGGTGATCGGCCATCAGCCCGAGCGCGTCGGCCAAGGTCTGGTCGGGATGGATCGTCACCGGGTTGACCACCATCCCGGCCTCGAATTTCTTGACCTTGCGGACTTCGGCGGCCTGCTGGTCGATCGGCAGATTGCGGTGGATGACGCCGAGCCCGCCGGCCTGCGCCATCGCGATCGCCAGCGACCCCTCGGTCACCGTGTCCATCGCCGCCGAGACCAGCGGGATGCCGAGCTCGATCTCTCGGGTTATGCGCGTTCTTGTGTCGGTGTCGCCCGGCAGGATGCTGCTGGCGGCCGGAACCAGCATGACGTCGTCGAACGTGTAGGCTTGCCGGATCTCCATGCCATCTCCTTGTCGATGGCGGCGCACTATACACCGAAGGGATGCGGGCGAAACCACCGCCCCGAGAACGGCTTATATGGGCAGCTATGCGGGGCCGCGAAACCCCTTGGCGACGACATAGGTCTCCGCCGATTCGGCGCGGCTCGCGGCGGGCTTGGCGTGGCGCAGCTCGGCGAAGGATTGCTTCAGCGCCGCCAGCAGCGCCCCCTCGGCGCCGCCCTGGAATACCTTGGCGACAAAGGCGCCGCCGGGCCGCAGCAGGGTCTGGGCCAGGGCAAAGGCGTCTTCGGCGAGCGCGACGATGCGCAGATGGTCGGTTGGGGCGTGGCCGGTCGCCGGCGCCGCCATGTCGCTCAGCACCAGATCGGCCGGGCCGCCGAGCGCCGCCCGGATCGCCGCCATCGCCTCGGGATCGCGGAAATCGCCGTGCAGCAGGGTCGCGCCCGGCAGCGAATCGGTCTCCGACAGGTCGATGCCGACGACGGCGCCGCCCGGGCCGACGCGCTCGGCCGCGACCTGGCTCCAGCCGCCCGGCGCGCAGCCGAGGTCGACCACCCGAATCCCGGGGCGCAGCAGGCGGAACCGCTCGTCGAGCTGCTGCAGCTTGAAGGCGGCGCGTGAGCGCAAGCCCTGCCGGTGCGCCTCGGCGACATAGGGGTCGTTGAGCTGGCGCCTCAGCCAGTCGGTCGAAGACGGCTTGCGCCGCCGGGTCTTGCGCACCCTGACGGTAAGCTGTCTGCCGCCGCCGCTGCCGCTTTTCGTGTTGCGCGCCATCCGCTCCTTTACTGCAGGCTGATATACTAGCCCGATGTGTTGGGACGATTTATCGGACGAATACGGGCCTCCTGGAATTTGCAGATGAAAGCAAAAGAATACATCTCACGAGTCAACGTGCACATGTCTCATTTATACACGTTCGCTCGACAAATGAATGAGCTTGATTTTGCGGCATCTTTGAGCGGAGAATTTCGTGGTGCGCAGGACGCGGGTTGGGCAACGACCATCACTGCACATGAAGTGTTTGCCGAGATCAAAGCGCTAACACAAAACAAGCGCGGGCTTTCAAAGCCACAGCTTAGAAATATTCTGATGCTTTATTGCCAATTAGCTGAAGCTGGTGGTGTGTACGAGACATTAAAAAATATGATGGGTGTCATAACACTCAAACCTTATTTGCTCTGGCCTTCCAGGACCTTGTCCATACGAAAAGCGAACCCAGAAGAATCATTGGGCCGAATGCCAACGCAACCTTCCGTAATCTTGCGATAACAGCGAAGCAGATTGGCCTTTCTGAATTGTCGACCCTCCTTGAGCTCATGTTTAGAGACGACATACGCAATGGTATTTCCCATGCCGACTACGTTCTGTGGGATGATGGACTTCGACTGCGAAACAGGAACGGCGGTTATGCAAAAACACTAACGTTTTTTGATGTCAGCGAGGCCCTCACTCGGGCTGTGGGATTTTTTGAAATATTAGAAGAGTATAACGGGCTTTCGGTACGATCGTTCAATCCGGCGAAAGAGATTGTGGGCCGGTTTAGCGCAAATTTTCCGATGCCTTGGACTGTATCTTGGAATTCAGAAACTGGTACGTTTTCAATTAGCGGCTCATCGCCAGGCCCGGTGATCACTCCGGTGTATCAGCGGCAAACTGAGGTAAATGATCTTCTCGGCGGTAAAGTACTTGCTACCTATAGGAAAAAAATAGACCCTTCAACTTATGAAGTTGACCAATATATCCGCTCTTTGGGCTTCGAGCCAAACGATGTTGTGTTGGAGAACGACAGGTTTGATTTGCTTGTTGCGCAGGTAAATAGAGGCAAACTGTGGGATGATTGTGGGCTTCTGCACGATCGTGGTAAAGTCCTTATCGCAAGTCCCTGGGGCTTTCAGTGGCTTGATTCCTCATTAGATTTCGACAAGGTGTTGCCTGAACCGCTCGTCGATTTTCAGGTTGTGTGAGGGTTGTCGATGGCGCGTAGCGATCGGCTGCGCGGTAAATTAGTGCGCCGACCCGCCGTTCATCAGGTCGAACAGGATGCCCTCGCGCACGCCGCGGTCGGCGACGCGCAGCTGGCCGACCGGCCAGGTCGCGCAGATCGCGTCGAGGATGGCGCAGCCCGACAGCACCAGGTCGGCGCGCTCGCGGCCGACGCAGGGGCTGGCCGCGCGTCCGGCGAGGTCGAGCCCGGCCAGCTGGCGCGACACCTTCTCGATCTGGTCGAAGGTGAGGGTGCTGCCGTCGACCATCGCGCGGATGTAGCGCGGCAGCGCCAAATGGATGCCGGCCAGCGTCGTCACCGTGCCCGAGCTGCCGATCATCTGCACCCGCCGCGCTTCGATATGGCGGCGGATGCGGTGGCGCTCCTCGAACGGCGCCAACGCCGCCTCGGCCTCGGCGACCATCGCGCGGTAGATGTCGGGGGTGACCTCGACCCCGCCAAACCGCTCGGTGAAGGTGACGACCCCGAACGGCAGCGAGATCGAGCCAAAAATCTCCGGCCGCGCCGCCGCGCCGTTGCGATATCCGCCGTGAGGCCGCGCGCGGCGCAGCCAGACGATCTCGGTCGAGCCGCCGCCGATATCGAAGACCACCGCATAGGGCGCGCGCGAGTGGAGCAGCGGCGCGCAGCCGGTGACGACGAGGCGCGCCTCCTCGGCGGTCGAGATGATCTCAAGGTCGATGCCGACATCCTCGCGCACCCGCGCCAGGAAGTCGGGACAGTTCGAGGCTTGCCGGCAGGCTTCGGTAGCGACGCTGCGTCCCACGGCGACGCGGCGCTGCGCGATCTTGCCGGCGCAGACCCGGAGCGCATCGAGGGTGCGGGCCATCGCCGCCTCGGACAGCGCGCCGGTCGCGGTCAGGCCTTCGCCCAGGCGCACGATCCGCGAGAACGCGTCGACGACGCGAAACCCGCCCCACCCCATCGGCGCCGGCCGGGCGATCAGCAGCCGGCAATTGTTGGTGCCGAGGTCGAGCGCGGCGAAATTGGCCGACATTGCGCGCGGCGCGACACCCGCCGCCGCGATCGAGGCGCACGGACCGCCCGCCGCGGCGATCTCAGCCGTCTCGTTCCGCTCGCGATTGCCCGCCGCGCCCAGGTCCCTGTCCATCATTGCCGGATCGTAGCGCACTGGGGCGTGGAATCGAAGCCCGCGCCGCCCAGGGGGTGGCACGGATCGGCACGGCTACCCAAATTCGCCCGGCTATGATATCAGAACGCCCGCGCCCGAAGGCCTCGCCAGGGCCGCCCGCCGCGCTCGTGGTGGGGGATCGTCTAACGGTAGGACAGCGGACTCTGACTCCGCCAGTCTAGGTTCGAATCCTAGTCCCCCAGCCATTTATTTCAAGGAGTTATAGTGACGTCCGGGTGTTGCGCGTTGTAAAGTCACCCCGGAGTAACCCCCTAGAGCGGACAATCGACCAAAAACGACTAGGCCCGTTTTCCGTTGACCTCGGCCAGATGCTGTCCCGGACAGCCGCGCCGCAAGGTGCCCGGAAGCGTGCATGAGGCAACGCGCGAGGTCGCCAGAGGCTTCGCCGGCACGCCTGAGCATCTCCAGTCACGCCGCGAGCGGAAGAAGGTCGAGATGCTGTTTGCCCATCTCAAACGCATTTTCAGGCTCAATCGACTTCGCCTGCGCGGCCCAACGGGCGCCAAGGACAAGTTCCTGCTCACCACGATCGCACCGAACCTACGAAAGCTGGCCAAGCTGTCGAACCGCAGCCGGCGTGCGACATCAGCAAACCACCGCCAGCCCGGCTCGCCGGTCCCGCTCATGGCTCGGCCGCTACTATCGATCGCCGCCAACATGGGCGAAATCCTCCGGCGTCGACATCTTCAACAAATCCGCCGAAAGGGGCCATCCGCCGGGGCCTGGACGGAGCTCAGCTCTCCACGAAGGTCGCGATCTCTTCCAAAAATCGCGGGAAGGCGGGTTCGTCCTCAAGAATCAGATGATTGCGGCTGGCGAGCGGCACGAAGCGCGCTCCCGGTATACCCCCGGCCAGCCGCCTGCCTTGGTCGAAGGGTACCCGGGCGTCCTCGCGCGAATGCATAACCAAAGTCGGGACGGACACCTGGCCGAGCAGGGCGCTTAGCTCGGGCCGACGGGGAACGGCACTCGGCGTTTGGTCAACAAGTTGCCCGATCTCTGGCTCGGGTAATGCCTCGATTTCTTTCGCGGCCAGCCCGAAAATACCAACCGCCCGTGTAATGTTTTTGACCGCCTGCTCGCCTAAATCGGCAAAGGCCAGAGACAACTTGTCCCTAATCTGGTCGTTGGCCGCACGCGAGATACACAACCCTCCAGGCTCGCACAGAGTTTCCAGACGGGCGGCTATATTGACGCCGTCGCCGTAGATGTCGTCCTCGTCGATGATGATGTCACCAACATTGATCCCGATGCGGAAGATGATGCGCTTGTCATCTTCGACGCCCGCGTTGCGGTTGACCATGCGCCGCTGGATCACTACCGCGCACCCAACTGCATCGACAACGCTGGCAAATTCGACCAGTGCGCCGTCACCCGTGGTTTTGACGATACGACCGTGATGGGCGGCGATTGCCGGGTCAATTAGCTCCCGGCGGTGGGCTTTGAGCGCCTCCAGTGTGCCCATCTCGTCGGCACCCATGAGCCGGCCGTAGCTCACGACATCAGCTGCAAGAATGGCTGCGAGCCGGCGCTGGACGGTGCTCTGCATCGACCTCCCCCAACTGATAAATCAGGAACTCGTTGCTGATCTTCTCCTTCGGATGCGAGTAGCACAAGGCCGCGAGGACCGGGACAACCCGGGTTGCTCGAACTTTTGGCAATGCTTGATACGTCCCCAGCTTCCACGTCGCTTTGTTTTTGGATCGGTTGATCGTCGGGACTACCGAGGAGGACCGGTTTAGGGGCAACTTCTGCCGTCTAGCGTGTGCCGCACCGTCGGCTGTTCAGCGCCGATTCCAGCCATTTGTCTGACGACGATCGGGCCGACCCAAAACGGACCATCAGCCTTCGCCACGGGAACCGCTCTTCATGCCCGAGGCTGTGGAAAAACGCGCCACAGGACATGGGCGACGCGCTGTGTTTCGCAGGCGTGAGGGTCGAGAAGCCTTTGGATCGACTGTCGTGCGCGGCTTGAACGAGGCGATCAGGTTCTGATTGCCGCCATCAGCG
>JBBRPG010000151.1:0-9828 GCA_038228485.1 Alphaproteobacteria bacterium | reverse complement strand
GTCGCTGGTCTCGCCTTTGAACCCGGCGACGGCCTTCAAGGTCAACGCCAGGCGGATGCCCGGCTGCTTGGGATCGCGCGGCAGCACCTGGACAAGCGTGTCGAAGCGGCGCGCGCCATCGTACACCGGCACCGAAAAGCTGGTTTCGCCCCGGCGCACGCCGGCTTGGATGGCGGTCAGCGCGCTCAGCGGGTCGACGACGTTTCTGCGGAACTCCTCGGCAAGCACCTTCTTGCGGCTGGTGTCGCCCGGCCCGCGCTCGGCGACGACCGCGCCGCCGCGGGCGACAAACGCCATGCGCAGCAGCCGGTCCTTACGTTTGCGCAGATCGTAATTGGCGTCATAACGCGTGGGGGCAGGCGCGTTGCCGGCGGCGAGCTTTCCCTCGGCGATCGCGGTGCCGCGAAAGCGGGTCACGACGTGCGGCAGCCCCTCGCTGCCGATGGCGATCTCGCTGCGGTAGCCGCCGGGCGCGCTGCGAAGGGTCAGCCGAATATGCGCGGCCGGCAGCCCAGCCCAGTCGGCTTGATAGAGAGCCGTGACCTCGTCGGCTTGTGCCGCCGCAGAAAACAGCCCGAGCGCGACGCCCGTAACAATAAGCGCCGCGCGCAGGCCGGACAGCTTCCGGCCTATTGCAGCCGGGCGACCCCCAGCGCCGCACCGAAGCGGTTGGCGCAGGCGAGCGGGTCGCCATACTTGCGGTGCGCCGCGGTATGGTGTGCGCAGGCCAGCAGCAACCGGTCGCGGTTGGGGCTCTGGCTCTTTGTCCAGTCCTCGAGCAGGACCTGGCCGATCTCCTGGTTATGCGGGTCGTTGCCCATCCGTGACGCCAGCAGCGCCAGCCGCTGCACCAGCGGGCCGCGGTCCTTGTGGTTGTCGAGATAGGCCTGGGTCCAGTCGACACTGGCCTTGCCGTCGAGCGCCAGCACGGCCTGGTCCATGCAGTCGAGGATTTCGCTGCCGCTCAGCTTCGAGGCGCCGGCCGGCGCCTTTGGCCGGTTCGGCGCGCAGTCGTTGATGCCCTTCTGATGCCAGGCGGCGCGGTTGAGGTACGAGGCCGCGGTGTAGAGCAGTTTGATCTGCTGCTTGTGCTGGAAATTGTCGAAGTACCAGCACATCACGTTGAGGTACTCGAAGCAGTGCTGCGGCAGCGAGAAATTGTTGACCCCGCGGGTTTCGAGGATCACCTGCGCCGAGGCCGCCTGGAAGGCGTCGAGGAGGCGGCGCGGGCTCTTGCCGGCCTTGAGCAGCGCGGTCAGCACCGGCAGGTAGGCGGGCTCGGCCTCGCGGATCAGTACCTGTTCGAGCTCTTTCTCCTCTTCCGCCGACACCGGCAGCTTGTTGTTGGCGAGGATTTCCTCCTCGGCCTTGGTGACGCCGCCATAGGGGATCGCGGAGATCGCCGCCCCCTCGAGGAAGATCTGCACCGCGTTGCAGGCCATCTCATAGGTCGAGTACCAGCGCGGGCCGACGGCGATGTCGAGCGCGCCGGCATAGACCACGTTATGGGCGTCGTCCCAGCCGAGGAAATTGCCGAGATCGACCGTGGCGCGGGCGCGGAACGCCTTGTGCCCGGTCGTGTAGGAGCGGTTGTAAAGGGCGCGGTCCTGCACGTCGATGAGCCCGGCATGGACCAGCTGGGCCAGCACCGCCTTGCGCTCCGCCGGGTTCTCCATCAGCCCGAGGAACACGCGATAGGCTTCGAGCACGTTGCCGCGGTGGACCAGCGTCATCCAATGGTCGAGCCGCTCCTGCAGCGGGCCGTCGAGCCGTTCCGGCTCCTGGTCGGCCCAGGGCGCCACCGGCATCGGCGGCGGCCCCGGCGGCATCGACCAGCCGGGGGCGCGGGCGTAATGGCCGGGCGCCTTCAGAATTTTCTGGTTCCAGATGTCGAGCCCGGTCGGGATGTACCAGATGGTCTGCGCATAGGGCAGCGCGGCGCAATCCTCGGGCACCAGCTTCGACAGCTGTAGCGAGGCGCGCGCCGACAGCAGGCAATGGTCGTTGTTGACGAAGTTGACGTAGCCGTCGTCGATCCGCTCGTGATAGGGCACATGGGTATAGGGCGCATGGATGCGCACGCCCTCGGCGACGATCTCGGTCATCGGCCGGCCGGCACGCACCAGATCGTAATAGACGTCGCTCGCGCCCTTCTGGTCGCGCGCCAAAATCCGCTCTTCCAGCTTGCCGTAAAGGGCTTCCGGCTTCCCGGTATTGCTGAGCGTCGATTGCGGCTGAGCGGCCATTCGGAAACTCCCTCGCCATGTTCGTGGCGGGGAGAATGCGCCGAAAATCGAGGCCCGGCAACGGCGCCGGGTCGCAAAGCCCGCGATTAGGGGCTGGTATGCATGGCGGCTATGGCGTGGCGGCTCTACGTCACCCGCCGTTCCTCGACGACGATCGTGTCGAGGATTGCGTCGCGCTCGTACATCCACCGGGTCAGCAGCCCGGCAATCAGCGCCCCCGCAATGGGCGCCAACCAGAACAACCAGAGCTGACTGATGTACGCGCCCCCGGCAAAGAGCGCCGGCCCGGTGCTTCGCGCCGGGTTGACCGAGGTGTTGGTGACCGGGATCGTGACCAGATGGATCAAGGTCAAGGCAAGGCCGATCGGGATGCCGGCAAACCCGGTCGCCGCCCCCTTCGAGGTGGTCCCGATGATGATGAACAGGAAGAAGAACGTCGCCAGGATTTCGGTGACGAAGCAGGCGGCGAGGCTGTATTTGCCCGGGCTGAGATCGCCGTAGCCGTTGGCCGCAAATCCGCCGGCCACCCAGCCCGACTTGCCCGAGGCGACTACCCAAAGCACCGCCGCGGCGAGGATGGCGCCGAGGACCTGGGCGACCAGATAGGGGATCACGTGCTTGTTCGCACAGCGGCCGGCAGACCATAAGCCCAGGGTGACCGCCGGGTTGAAGTGCCCGCCCGAGATGTGGCCGACGGCATAGGCCATCGTCAAAACCGTTAGGCCGAACGCGAAACCGACGCCGAGGAAGCCGATGCCGAACCCAGGAAAGCCGGCGGCCAGAACGGCGGCGCCGCAGCCGCCGAAGGTCAACCAGAACGTTCCGAAAAACTCGGCGACCACGCGCCGAGACATGTCGCTATCCATGATCTCAGCCCCTATCGAGCCCCACCCAGAGGTAGCATAGCCCCCGGGAGGATCAAGCCATGCCGGGCGCCGGCAGGCGTGGGGCCGATAAGCGAGGCGCCATTCGCCAACGCGCGCTTCGCAACCGGCGAATCAGGCGGGTCAGCGTTGGCTGATCCGCCACACACTCCCGCCCCTAAGGCGCCTGCATAAACAGCTTGAGGTCGCCGACGAGACCCTGGTCGCGTTCGATGCCGTAGTCGAAATTGCCCTTCAGGTTCTTTTCCTTGACCAGCAGGGTTTTGGGATCGGCGGTGGCGAAGATGCGCAGGTGACGATCCTCGCCGTTGAGCTCGCCCAGTTTTTCGGCCAGGACTGCCGGATTGACGCGCTCGCTGGCGTCGATCAGCTCGATGAGCCCCGGTTCGGTGATGCCGGCCTTCTGCAGCATCGCCTGATGCGCGGCGAGCGCGGCGGCCTTTTGCTGCGCCTCAGCGGCGCGCGCCTTCTGCTCCTCGGCGGTCTTGCAGCGGTATTCGTCGTATTGCGGCTGGGTCCGCTGGAGCAGCGTCGCGACCGGCACCTCGCGGGTGTCGACCCATAGCTTGGCGCGGGTCCAGGTCTTGGCCATCCAGGCGCGCCGCGCCGCGTCGGCGACCTCGCGCAGCCGCTCGGCCCGCACCTGCTCACCCCAGTGCTGCTGCTCATGCGTGCCGGACAGCTCCGGCAATTGCAGCTCGGGGCCGGTGCGGACCGGAGGGCGCACGATTGCCTTGGTGTCGACCGCATAGCGCTGCTTCATCAGCGCGAACTGGCGGCGGTATTCGTCCTCCCACTCGTCGCTTTCCTCGCTGGGCATCACGTCGAATTTGCGCTGCAGCGCCTCCGCCGTCGCGGCGATGGCGGCTTCCTTGAGTTGGCCGAGGTCCATCCTGCCTCCCCGTTCCCATCCCTCGGGCACGTGTCGTGGCGAGGTTAGCAGATCGTCGGCGCAAGGTCAGGTCACCGCTTTGCGCTCATGGGCGCAGGAGCGCGGCTCCGGTCATCGGATTGCTCAGGCTCACATTCTCCAGCGCTTGGATGCGCCATTCGCCATTGCGATGCGTCACCACAGCCAGGATCAGCGTGTCGACCTGGTGCGGCCCGGCCGGATGCGCCATTCCGGCGCTGAGCCGCGACCAGAAATGCAGGATCGCCGCATCCTCGGAGATCGGATCGACATCAGGCACGTCGATCGCAAGCGTCGAGTCCCGATAGATCGAGGCGTGAATGCCGGCGTGGCCGGCGACGATCTGGTCGATCCCGCGCCAATAGGTGGCGAACCGATTCACGAACGTCGCGTCGGGATGGAACAGCCGACCGAAGGCCTCCATGTCGTGCGTGTTCCACGCTTCTTGGAAGCGAATGGTGATTTCCGTCGGCCCCGTGCTCTGTCCCGTCATGGCTTTCCCTCACGGCGCGAGATCGATCGGCCGTTCGGCGCTGCCGTCGCCGGGGTCGAACGCCCATTTGCCCCCGCCGCCATGCCGCCGCCAGATCAGCGCCGGGTCCCATCCGAGCTTGCGCCATAGCGTGCAGCGATCCGGGTGTTGGGGCGAGGTGTAATAGAGCCAGCCCGACATCATGCTGATCCCCCGGATCGCGACGAACTGGCCCTGCGGCTCGACCGAATAGCCGTCGCCGAGCTCGCTCTGCAGCTCGACCAGCTCAGCGGGCCGTGACGGTTGAGGGCAGGCGCGGTGCTGCACATAGAACCAGTCGATGACGGCAATCACCTGCCGCGCTTCCCGCGCCACGGCAATCAGTTGCGGATTGGCCACTTGAGGATCGGCGTCGTTGGCGGCAAATGCCCAACCGGTCGCCGCCGCGCCAAGCAGCCCCGCAATCCCAAGGACGAGAGGCGCGAGCCAGTTCCGGGTTGAGCGGCAGCGCGGCATGGCGATCGCTCGGCCGGCGGTGCCTCGGCGCCTAGAATCTGATGCCGGAAGCCGAACCTGTCGGTGGTGCGGGACCGGCAGTGACAGCGGGCGGCGGCGCTCGCTGAACGTGAACTCTGCGGGGCGGCGGCGCCGGCGCGGCGGGCGGGGGCGCTTGCGCCGCCCTTGCTGGCGGAGGGGTTGCCGGGACGGGTTCCTCGTCCTCCGGCGGCCGCGGGGGCGCCTGCCCGAGTATCGGCCCTGACCCGAAGACGAGATTAGGCGCCGGCGCCTCGGCAGTTTCCGGCGCAGCGGGCGTCGTCGTTGACGCGGCAGCCACCGGCTCCGAAGTCTTTAAAAGCATTGTCGGCTCCGTAGGCTTGGGAGTCGCCGGGGCCAGCGCTATTTCCGCCAGAGGCGCGGCAGGCGTTTGATGGAGGATCCAATAGGCGCCGCCGCCGACCACGCCGAACAAGACCGCGATCCCGAGGATGATCCCGAACCACTGGCGCGCCTGCGCCGGCTCGCGCCGCGGCGCGTCGATCAGCGACGCGGTCTCGACCGGCTGGGAAGCCGTCGAAGGCGAAGGCTCCACGCGGAGCCACGTGGTCGGGGCATCGTCGGATTTCATCTTGGGGCAGTCATCCCTCGGTTTCGGCTGAGGCGGTGCGCGCAAAACAGCCCAACTGTGGATTTCGTTGTTCACTCGTCTCTAAAGAGAAGGTTGATAAAAGATACTTCACGTCAACAGGGAGAAAGAGATTCCGTAAGGCTTCTCTTCTGCTTGCGACAAACGAAAACGCGCGCAGATTAACATTTAAAATTCTAAAGTCACCTCATTACCAGTCTATGCGCTGGTTTATCCCCACAATTCCTTGCTCGCGATCCGCGCGCCTTCGGCCAGCGCGGCGAGCTTGGTCCACACCACGCTGGGATGCACCTCGCTGGTTGCGGCAAAGCTGGCGAAGCCGCAATCGGCGCCGGCGATGACGTTCTCGCGGCCGGCGACCTTGGCGAAGCGGCCGATGCGCTCGGCGATCAGCTCGGGATGCTCGACGATGTTGGAGGAATGGGTGATGACCCCGGGGATCAGCACCCGCCCGTCGAGCTTCACCCCCTCCCACACTTTCCATTCATGCTCGTGGCGCGGGTTGGCGGCCTCGAACGAGATGGCGCCGGCGTCGACCGACAGCAGGATGTCGATCATGTTTTTCAGCTCCATGTCGTGGACGCGCGGGCCGATATTGATGCTGTAGCAGGTGTGGTAGCGGATGCGGTCGCGCGGCAGGCCGCGCAGCGCATGGTTGAGGGCCTTGACTCGGGTCTGCGCCCAGGCGCGGCATTCCTCGACGCTTTTGTCCGCATGCATGACGTAATAGGAGGTCAGCAGCGGGTCGTCGATCTGGAGGATGAGGCCCGCGGCGATAACCGCCTGATATTCCTCGCGCAGCGCCTCCGCGACCGCATAGAGGTATTCCTCCTCGGTCTGGTAGAAGAGGTTGCGGTTCCAGTTGACCAGGTTGGCCGGCGACACCGCCGGCATGAACGCCTCCTCGACCTTTTGCCCCGCCATCGCCGCCTTGAGGTTGGCGATGTCGGCGGCCAGCGCCGCATGGCCCTTGTAGGCGACGGGGCCGGTGCACATCCAGCGGGTGCGCCCGGCGCGCCCGGCGGCGCCCGCCTGCGATCGCGCCCATGCGTAGAATTCGGGGAATGCCTTGTACTCGCGCGACTCGTTCCAATAGCTGGCGATCTCGCCGGGGCTCGGCTCGATCCCGGTCAGCCGCTCGTTGACATAGGGGATAAAGCCGACCCGCCCCATCTCGCCGTCGGCGACGATGTCGATCCCGGCCTCGGCCTGACGCCGCACCCTCTCGGCGACCGCGCTCTTGACCCGCGCACTGAACGCCGGCTCCTCGACCGCGCCGCCCTCCTGCTTGTGCGTGATCATCGCGTAGAGGTCCGCCGGCCGCGGCAGGCTGCCGACATGCGTCGTGAGGATGCGGTCGGTGCTGGTCTTCATTGGACGGTCCCCGTCATTGCGAGGCGCTGACAAGCGCCGCGGCAATCTCGATTTCAGTTGGCACGAGATTGCTTCGCTGCGCTCGCAATGACAATAAGATGCGGACGCACCCCGGAGCAGCCCCCATGCGCCTGTTGATCGCGATGATGAAGCACGAGACCAACACCTTCTCGCCGGTGCCGACGCCGCTGGCGCGGTTCGGTCATGGTCCAGGGCCGCTGTACGGCGAGGGCGCGATCGAGGCGTTTCGCGGTACGGGGTCGGCCCTCGGCGCCTATCTCGACATCGCCGCGCGCGAGAAGGCCGAAATCGAGTTGCCGATCGCCGCCAGCGCCTCGCCGAGCCGGCCGGTCGACAACGCCGCCTATGCCCACATCGCTGACGCAATCTGCGATGCGGTGACCAAAGGCGGGTTCGACGGCATCATGCTCGACCTGCACGGCGCGATGGTGACCGAGACCTATGAGGACGGCGAGGGCGAGCTGCTGCGCCGCATTCGCGCGATCGATCCGACGACCCCGATCGCCGTCGCCTACGACATGCACGCCAACCTCTACGACGCGATGGTCGACAACGCGACCGTGGTCGCCGGCTATCGCACCTACCCCCATGTCGATACTTACGACACCGCCAAACGCGCCGGCGACATCCTGGTGCGCGCGATCCGCGGCGAGGTGAACCCGGTGATCGCCTGGGGCAACGTGCCGATGCTGCCGCATGTGATGCGCCAAGGCTCCGACGACCACCCCAACCGCGAGCTGCAGGCGCGCTGCGCGGCGATGGCGGGGGAGGGTGCGCTGGCGGCGAGCCTGTTCACCGGGTTTCCCCATGCCGATATCGCGAACGGGCCTCAGCGCGGTCGTGGTGACCGATGGCGACCGCGGGCTCGCTGAGCAGTTGCGCGACGAGCTGCTCGACCGCGCCTGGGTCGAGCGCGAGGCCTTTGTCTACAAGATCGAGCCGCTCGACGCCGCGCTCGGCCGGGCCAAGGCGATGCCGGAGCCGTCGCCCGGACAGGGGCCGATCGTGCTGCTCGACCATTACGACAATTGCGCCTCGGGCGGGACGATGGACACGACATTGGTGCTCGGCGAGATTTTGAGGGCCGGGCTCGACAATGTCGCCGCGTTCGCGATCTACGATCCCGCGGCGGTGCAGCAGGCGATCGCCGCCGGCATCGGCGCCGCCGTGACCCTGTCGGTCGGCGGCAAGCTCGCGATGCCGCAAATCCCCGGCGACAGCCCGCCGCTGACCCTCACCGGCACGGTCAAGACCATCGCCAACGGCCGCTTCCGCAACAAGGGGCCGATGGGCCGCGGCGTCACCACCGACATGGGTCCGTCGGTGGTGATCGACACCGGCAAGGTCGAGGTCGCGCTGATCTCGCGCCATGTCGAGCCCAGCGACCTCAACTGCTTCTTCAGCCTCGGCATCGACCCGATGCAAAAGCGCTACGTGATGCTGAAAAGCCGGGTGCATTGGCGCGCCGGGCTGGGGGCGATGGCCAAGGCCGTCGTCGATTGCGCCGGCATCGGCGTGTGCACCTCGGACTACAGCCAACTCACCTTCAACAAGATGCGCCGCCCGATCTATCCGCTCGATCTGCCGAACCGGTAAAGCTTGGGCAGGTTGACGCTGGCGCGCGTTGTTGCCACCTTTCACTGATCGAAGGATGGGACCGTGATCATGCCCGCGCTTTTCTGGGCCATCTGCTCCGGCATCGCGCTTCTGGGTGCCGGTGCTGCAGTGAACATTCTGTTCGGGCGCGACTTAGCACGAACCCGCTCCAACCTGCTAGGCGTCAAACGGCTGTCATCGGGCATACGTCGACTCAATGAAGCGGCTCTCGAAAAAGGGCGCCCGACCCCAGCTGCGGTGCTGCCCTCACCGCAGCCGATACCGGTTTCTGAAGAGCCGCGCAGCGCGGGACGCCGTCGTCGCGTCATCTTCCGGCCGAACGAGTGAGGGCTGTTGATCACACCGTCCAACTCGATCGCGTCGATCTGGAGATACGGCGGAATCTGCGCCTGCTGCGAATCGCAGAATGGCTTCACTGGCTCGGTAACGCGACCTTAGTACTGGCCAGTATCGCGGTACTCTTTTCAACCACGGAATTGCTGCATGAGCCGACCCCCTTTGCCGCGCTCGCACTAATCGTCGAGTTGCTGGTGATAGGATTCGATCTGGCAGTCCATCTCGTTGGGCATTACTTGCGCCACGAGGTGGATGGTCATGCGGCGCGGCTGCACAACGAATTAGAAATGAAAGGCGACAGTTTGAGGCAGACCGCCGCCGCGCTCGGATTGGACTGGCAACAGTTTCTGCCTCATTAGGAGAGTAAAATGGACGGCACGACGCAGTTGCTCGAAACCGACCGCCAGTTTCTGGTGCATCCGTTGCACCACCCCGACGATCACAAGGCGCCGCTGTTTATCGACCACGGCCGGGGCGCGATGCTGGTCGATGTCGGCGGGCGCGAGGTGATCGACGGGCTGTCGGGGCTGTGGAACGTCAATATCGGCCACGGGCGTGGCGAGCTCGCCGACGCGGCGGCGGCGCAGATGCGCAAGATCGGCTTCGCCTCGGCCTATATCGGCGGCACCAACGAGCCGGCGATCCGCCTGGCCGAGAAGATCGTCGGCCACGCCTACGGCAATAGCTCGGGCGTGTATTTCACCACCGCCGGCGCCGAGTCCAACGAGAGCGCGTTCAAGTTCGCGCGCTATTACTGGAAGCTGCAGGATAAGCCCGACAAGACCAAGATCATCTCGCGCTTCCACGCCTATCACGGCGTCACG
>JBBRPG010000150.1:0-9881 GCA_038228485.1 Alphaproteobacteria bacterium | reverse complement strand
GGCGGCTGCTCGACCGGCTCGACCTGATCAATCGGGAGTTTCCGGTCGCGCTCGATCTCTGCGCCCGTGACGGAGCGGTGGCGCGCGCACTGGCCCGACGCCCCGGCTGCGAGCGTGTGATCGCCGCCGAGCCGTCGGCTGTGTTGCTGGCCACGGCGCCCATGCCGCGCGTCGCTGCCGACCCCGAGCTGATCCCGTTCCGCGACGCCAGCTTCGATCTCGCGGCGAGTTGTCTCGCGCTGCATTGGTGCGCCGACCTGCCGGGCGCGCTGATCCAAATCCGGCGTGCGCTGAAACCGGACGGGCTGCTGCTGGCGGCGATGTTCGGCGGCAGCACGCTCATCGAATTGCGCACCGCGCTGTTCGACGCCGAGCTCGCCGAGGAAGGCGGGGTCAGCCCGCGCGTGTCGCCGACCGTCGAGCTCTTCGACGCCGCCTCGCTGCTGCAGCGCGCCGGGTTGGCGATGCCGGTCGCCGACAGCGAGACGATCACCGTCACTTACCCCGACATGCCGGCGCTGATGCGCGACCTGCGCGGCATGGGCGAGACCAACGCGCTGTCCGCCCGCCGCCGTTTCCTGAGCCGCGCCACCCTCGCCCGCGCCGGCGCGATCTACGCCGAGCGCTTTGCCGACGCCGACGGGCGCATCACGGCGACTTTCGAAATTCTGTTTCTGACCGGCTGGGCGCCCCATCCCGACCAGACGAAACCAAGCCCCGGCCCACGCCGGCGCATCGGTTAAAGCAAATCGCGCAGCATCGCCACCAGCGGCTTGTCGGCGGGCGGCATCGGATAGTCGGCGAGCTGCGCCGAGCGCACCCATTTAAGCCGCTGGCCCTCGCGCGCGGTGACGATCCCCGACCATTTGCGGCAGACGTAGAGCGGCATCAGCAGGTGGAATTCGGGGTAGGCGTGCGAGGCGAAGGTGAACGGCGCCAGGCAGCTCGCCACCACGTCGATGCCGAGCTCCTCGTCGAGCTCGCGGATCAGCGCCGCCTCCGGCGTCTCGCCCGGCTGCACCTTGCCGCCGGGGAATTCCCACATCCCGGCAAGATGCTTACCGGCCGGCCGCTCGGCCAGCAGGACCCGCCCGTCTGCGTCGATCAGCACCACCGCCGCGACCAGAACGATGGGCTTCGGCGCCATCCGGGAACTGGATTCAGCTTCGGTAGCTGCCATTGATGTCGATATAGCCGTGGGTCAGGTCGCAGGTCCACACCGTCGCCTTGCCGTTGCCGATGCCGATATCGATCGCGATGTGGATTTCGCGGCCCTTCATGTGTTCGGCGACCGGCCCTTCGTTGTAGTTCGGCACCGGCCCGCCATCGGCGGTAATCTGGGTGCCGCCGACCGCGATGCCGAGTTTGTCGCGGTCGGCCTTCTCGCCCGATTTGCCGACCGCCATGACGATGCGGCCCCAATTGGCGTCGCCCGCGGCGAGCGCGGTCTTGACCAGCGGCGAGTTGCCGATCGTCAGGCCGATTTGCCGCGCCGCGCGGTCGCTCTCGGCCCCGGTCACGTCGATGGTGATGAATTTCCCGGCGCCTTCGCCGTCGCGGGCAATCTGCTGCGCGAGGTCGACCATGACCCCCTCGAACGCGCGCCGGAACCCGGCAAGCCGCGGGTCGCCTGCATCGGTGATCGCCGGGTGCTTGGCTTGCTGCGTCGCGCATAGCAGCACCGTATCGCTGGTAGAGGTGTCGCCGTCGACGGTCATCGAATTGAACGACACCTCGGTCGCCGCGGACAGCAGCGCCTGCAGCACCGGCGCGGGCAGTGCGGCGTCGGTGAAGACGTAGCCGAGCATCGTCGCCATGTTCGGCGCAATCATCCCCGAGCCCTTGCAAAACCCGTTGATCCTCACCTGTACTCCGCCGACGTCGGCGGTCGCCGTAGCGCCTTTGGGGAAGGTGTCGGTGGTCATGATCGCGCGCGCAGCGGCCTCCCAGGCCTCGGCCGACAGCTTGCCGACGATTTCGGGCAGCGCGGCGCTGATCCGGTCGGCCGGCGGCGGCTCGCCGATGACCCCGGTCGAGGAGATGTAAATCTCGCGCTGGTCGCAGCCGAAGACGCGCGCCGCGCTCGCTGCGGTGCTTTCAACCACCTGCCACCCGGCGCGACCGGTAAAGACGTTGGCGTTGCCGGAGTTGACGACAATGGCGCGCACCTTGCCGTAGGGCAGGCATTGGCGGCACCAGATCACCGGCTGGCCCGGCATCGTCGATTGCGTGAGGACGCCCGCAACGGCGCTGCCTGGCGCCAGCTCGGCCACCATCATGTCGTTGCGCCCGGAATAGCGGATACCCGCCGCGTGCGCGGCGAGGCGCACCCCGGCGATCGGCGTCATCGTGCGGAACGCGGCGGGGGCGAGAGGTGAAACATCGGCCATCGGGCTAATCTCCTTGTGCTGAAAAGATAGACCATTTGTGCTTCGGTCTTGAGCCTTGTCCGCGTGACGAAGGCGCAAAAAAACCGCCGAGCGGCGGCGGTGGGAGGCTGCGGTTCGGAACCTGCCGGCGAGGCTTCTATCGTCGTCGTCGGCCAGTCGAACGCGCGCATTCCTCGGCACCGCCTGAAAAGCGGCGTCGGCGTCGGTTCTGCCCGATGATCGGATCAACAATCATGCCGCAGGCGTATATCGGAAAGTGCCGTTCGCGGAAAGATGGAACATGCTCGGGTCAAACTTCGCACTTATCGCCCGCCCCTGCGGCAAGTGGCTTAATTGACACTCCGGCCTTGCGGACCTATCTCTCCCCTGTCGCCGTGCGCTTGCAAATCGCCCTTCTTTTCCCCGCCTTGAGGTTTCCATGTTAGGCGCCTTAGCCCGGCGGCTGTTCGGCTCCGCCAACGATCGCTACGTCAAAAGCCTGTCGTCGCTGGTGGCGCAGATCAACGAGCTCGAGCCCGAGCTCGAAAAGCTGTCGCCGGAAGCGCTGCGCAACCGCACCGCCGAGTTCCGCAAGCGTCTCGACGAGGGCGAGGAACTCGACGACCTGCTCGTCGAAGCCTTCGCCACCGTGCGCGAAGCGGCGAAGCGGACCCTCGGGCAGCGCCATTTCGACGTGCAGCTGATGGGCGGCATCGTGCTCCATCGCGGCATGATCGCCGAGATGAAGACCGGCGAGGGCAAGACCCTGGTCTCGACCCTGCCGGTCTACCTCAACGCGCTGATGGGCAAAGGCGTCCACGTCGTCACGGTCAACGACTATCTGGCCCGGCGCGACGCCGAGTGGATGGGCCAGATCTACAATTATCTGGGTATGAACGTCGGCTGCATCGTCCACGACATCGACGACCCGGAGCGGCGCGAGCAATACCGCTGCGACATCACCTACGGCACCAACAACGAGCTCGGCTTCGACTATCTGCGCGACAACATGAAGTTCCGGCTGGAGGACATGGTCCACCGGCCGTTCCAATTCGCGATCGTCGACGAGGTCGACTCGATCCTGATCGACGAGGCGCGCACACCGCTGATCATCTCCGGGCCGACCGAGGACAATTCTGAGCTCTACAACCGCATCGACAAGCTGATCCCGCCGCTCGGCGCCGACGATTTCGAGAAAGACGAGAAACAGCGCACCGTCACGCTAACCGAAGCCGGGGTCGAGCGCATCGAACTCATGCTCCGCGACAGCGGTTTGATGGAGGCCGGCACCCTCTACGACATCCACAACGTGTCGCTGGTCCACCACGTCAACCAGGCGCTGCGCGCGCACAAGCTCTTCGCCAAGGACACCGACTACATCGTCAAGGACGACAAGATCATCATCATCGACGAGTTCACCGGCCGCATGATGGAAGGCCGGCGCTACTCCGAGGGGCTGCACCAGGCGCTCGAAGCCAAGGAAAGCGTCACCGTTCAGAACGAGAACCAGACGCTCGCCTCGATCACCTTCCAGAACTATTTCCGCATGTACCCGAAGCTGGCCGGGATGACCGGCACGGCGATGACCGAGGCGGAGGAGTTCGGCGACATCTACCGGCTCGAGGTCATCGAGATCCCGACCAACGACGAGGTGCGCCGCGCCGACAGCGACGACGAGGTCTACCGCACCACCGCCGACAAATACCAGGCGATCGCCGAGCAGGTGCTCGACTGCCGCACGCGCCAGCAGCCGGTGCTGATCGGCACGGTCAGCATCGAGAAGTCGGAAGCGGTGGCGGAGCTCTTCAAGAAGCACAAGATCCCGCACAACGTGCTCAACGCGCGCCACCACGAGCAGGAGGCCTACATCATCTCCCAGGCCGGCCAGCCCGGGGCGGTGACCATCGCCACCAACATGGCCGGCCGCGGCACCGACATTCAGCTCGGCGGCAATTTGGAGATGCGGCTGAAGGCTGAGCTGCAGGCGATCGAGGACGAAACCCAGCGCGACGCGCGCGCCGCCGATATCCGCCGCGAGATCGAGGCGGCGAGAAAGATCGTCGTCGAGGCCGGCGGGCTTTTCGTCGTCGGCAGCGAGCGCCACGAAAGCCGGCGCATCGACAATCAGCTGCGCGGCCGCTCGGGCCGCCAGGGCGACCCCGGCGCCTCGAAATTCTTCGTCTCGCTCGAAGACGATTTGATGCGGATCTTCGGCTCCGAGCGCATGGACACGGTGCTGGCCCGGCTCGGCCTCAAGGAAGGCGAGGCGGTGATCCATCCCTGGGTCAACAAGGCGCTCGCCAAGGCGCAGCAAAAGGTCGAGGCGCGCAACTACGATATCCGCAAGCAGCTGCTGAAATACGACGATGTGATGAACGACCAGCGCAAGGTCGTCTACGAGCAGCGCCGCGAGATCATGAATGCGCGCGATGTCGCCGCCGAGATCAGCGACATGCGCGCCGAGTCGATCACCGCAATGGTGGCCCTGGCGATCCCCGAGAATTCGCTGCCGGAACAGTGGAACACCCAGGCGCTGCATGCGGAATGCCTGCGCCTCCTGGACCTCGACCTGCCGGTCGCGGAATGGGCCAAGGAGGAAGGCGTCCGCGGCGACGAGATGGAGGAGCGCATCGTCGCCGCCGCAGACCGCAAGATGGCGGAAAAAACCGCCAATTACGGCGCCGACATGATGCGCATGGCCGAGAAGAGCCTGCTGTTGCAGCTGCTCGACCAGACCTGGAAAGACCATCTCCTATCGCTCGACCATCTGCGCCAGGGGATCAATTTGCGCGCCTACGCCCAGCGCGACCCGCTCAACGAATACAAGCGCGAGGCATTCGAGCTGTTCGAGGGCATGCTGGTGCATCTGCGCGACCAGATAACCTCGGTGCTCAGCCACATCGAATTGCGCTTCGACCCGCCGCCGCCGGTCGAGGCGATGGGCCTGCCCGAATACACCGAAATACACGAACGCGAGCCGGCGATGGCCGACGAAGACCGCGCGATGCTGGGCTCCGGTTATGCGCCTCCGCCGCCACCGCCGCGCCGCGGACCCGGCAGCGACGGCGCATCGGCGCGCGGCGGCGGGCAACCCGCCGACTCGCGCTCACCCTGGGCCGGAACCGGCCGCAACGCCCAATGCCCGTGCGGCTCGGGAAAGAAATTCAAACACTGCCACGGCCGCGTCTGAGGCTCTGCTCGCTAAAACCCGACACTGACGAATCGGCGTCGATGGGCGGTCATTTCGCTGTAAATTCCCTGTAAATAACAGCGGGAACAGCGCAAACGCGCGGCACACGCTTTCGGGAGGACACATGAACGGGTTGGTCGCCGGTTGCTTGCGCGCCGCGCTCGCCGCTACCGCCCTCGCTTTCTTGGGTCTGCCGGCGGCGGCACAAGCCGTTGTCCAGGATCTTCCGCTGGCGAGCGGCGGCACGGAGCGGGTGCTGTTCGCGGGGCCCGCCAGTCCGCGGGCGAGCCTCGTCATGTTCATGGGCGGCGACGGAGTGGTCGAGATCGACCAGAACGGCACGCTCGGCCGCGGCCGCAACAATTTCCTGATGCGCACCCAGTCGTTGTGGCTGGCGCAGGGCTTCGCGGTGCTGGTCGTCAGCCCGCCGAATGGCGCTTCATTGTTGGGGCAGCGGCACACCCCGGCCTATGCCGACGCAATCGGCCGCGCCATCGACTTTGCCCGGACCCGCGCCAACGCGCCGGTCTGGCTGGTCGGCACCAGCATGGGCTCGATCGCCGCCGCCAATGGCGCCGCCCATCTTCCCGGCAGGGTGGCGGGCGTGGTGCTGACCTCGTCGGTGGCGGGCGGCCACGCGCCGGAGACGGTGTTCGACAGCGAGCTTGGCGCGATCGCGGTGCCGGCGCTGGTGATGGCCAACCAGGGCGACACCTGCCCGTCGGCCGGCCCCGGCTTTGCCCCGCAGATCGCCGCCGCGCTCACCCGCGCGCCGCGCAAGGAGATCGTCACTCTGCAAAGCAGCGAAATCAGGTCGGCGCCCTGCGAGGCGATGTCGCCGCACGGATATCTGGGCATCGAGAGTCAGGCGGTGCAGCGCGTGTCGGACTGGATTCGCACCGTTTCAGGCCGCTGATCCAAGCCTTTGACACGGGGCCGCTTCGCCCTATAGTCCGCGCCGCTCGCGTCAGGTGGGGCGCATAGCTCAGTTGGTAGAGCAGCTGACTCTTAATCAGCGGGTCGTAGGTTCGAGTCCTACTGCGCCCACCAGCCTTCGCTCGCGAAGTGAGCGAAGGCTGCCCCGCGCCAAAGCCCCTGGGGGCGAAGGCGGGCGGCTGTAATCGCGAGCTACGGCTCGGCGGGCCCGCACATATTCGCAATTTTCCTACAGGACCCCATGCAACCGACCACTCTCACCGTCAACGGCAGCGCTGTACAGGTCAGCGCGGCGGATGACACGCCGCTGCTCGACGTGCTGCGCAACCATCTCGGCCTCAAGGGCACGAAATTCGGCTGCGGCCTCGAGCAATGCGGCTGCTGCATGGTGCTGATCGACGGCAGCCCGGAAAAATCTTGCGGCAAGGCAGTGTCGATCGTGGCCGGCAAGGACATCGTGACGATCGAGGGAATGGGCACGCCCGAGCGGCCGCATCCGCTGCAAACCGCATTCCTCGACGAGCAGGCCGGCCAGTGCGGCTATTGCCTGCCCGGCATCCTGATCTGCGCGAAGGCGTTGCTCGACCGCAATCCGTCGCCCTCCCGGGCGCAGATCGCCGAGGCGCTCGACGAGAATATCTGCCGCTGCGGCAGCCATGTCCGCATCCTGCGCGCGGTCGAACGCGCGGCGGCGCAGATGCGCGCGGGAGCCGGCCGATGAGCGACCCCACGCCGAGCCTGCCGCCGCTGCTGCAAACCAACCCGCGGCTCGACCAGTGGGTGCGGTTTGCCGAAGCCGGCCGCGTCACGGTGTCGACCGGCCGGGTCGAGATCGGCCAGGGCGTGCTGACGGCGATGCTGCAGATCGCGGCCGAGGAGCTCGACGTTGCGCCCGCGCGTATTCTGCTGCAATCGGGCGACACCGACCTCACCCCGAACGAGGGCTACACCGCCGGCAGCCAGTCGATCCAATACGGCGGCGTTGCGCTGCGCCTGGCCTGCGCCGAGGTGCGCAGCCTGTACATCGACCGCGCCGCCGCGGCGTTGGGGCATGCCCGCGGCGAGCTTGGGGTCAGCGACGGCGCGATTACTTATCGCGGCGCGCCGACCGGCCAGGATTACTGGTCGCTCGCGCCCTCGGTCGATCTCGGCCGCAATGCCACCGCCGGCGCGCCGCGCAAAGCGGCGAGCGATTACCGCGTTGTCGGCAGCAATGCCGCCCGGGTCGACCTCGCCGCGAAGGTGTTCGGCGAACCGGCCTTTGTCCATGACATGACCCTCGACGGCATGCTGCATGCCCGCGTGGTGCGCCAGCCGCGCCGCGGCGCGGTGATCGAGAGCGTCAACGAGGCGGCGATCCGCCGTGCCGCCAAAGGCCCGGTCGAGATCGTCCGCGACGGCAATTTCCTGGCGATCGTCGGCGCCGACGAGACCGTGGTCGACGCCGCCGCAGCGGTGGCGCCGGGGCATGTCGCCTGGGGCGGGATCGAGGCGATCAACCCGTACCAGGAAGAGGCGCGCTGGCTGTTGCAGCGGCCGTCGATCGATCGGGTTCTGGGCCCGCCGCTACCCGCCAACCCTGCGCCTCCGGGCCGCGGCTATGAGGCGACCTACACTCGGATGCACATCGCCCACGCCTCGGTAGCGCCGTCGAGCGGGCTCGCGGTGTTCGAGGACGGCCATCTGACGGTATGGACGCACTGTCAGGGGGTCTACCCGCTGCGCGCGGCGCTGGCGCGGAGCTTGAAAATCGATCCGGCCGCCATTTCGGTAAAGCACGCGCAAGGGCCGGGCTGCTACGGCCACAATGGCGCCGACGACGCCGCCGCCGACGCGGCGGTCATCGCCATGCGCCTGCCGGGGAAGCCGGTGCGGGTACGCTGGCGGCGCGAGGAGGAGTTCGGCTTCGAGCCGGTCAGCCCGGCGATGGTGACAACGGTGCGCACCGTGCTGGACGGGGCCGGACAGCCGGCCGACTGGACCACCGAAATCTGGAGCGGCCGGCATTCGAGCCGGCCGGGCGGCGGCGGCAACCTACTCGCCGCCGAGGCGCTGCCCAACCCGCCGCCCGCCCCGGAGCCGGCCGATCCGCCTGAGTCGAATGGCGGCGGCGGCACCCGCAACGGCGAGCCGCTTTATGACTTCGCGACGAAGCGCATCGTCCACCACCTCGTCGCAGATACCCCGGTGCGCACCTCGTCGCTGCGCGGGCTGGGCGCGACGATCAACGTCTTCGCCATCGAATCTTCGATGGACGAATTGGCCGAGCGCGCCGGCAAGGATCCGGTCGAATACCGCCTGTCGATCCTCTCCGATCCACGTGCGCGAGCGGTCGTCGAGACGGTGGCGCGCATGGCGGATTGGCGGCCGGGTTTGCCGTCCGCCACCGGCAAGGGCCGCGGCATCGGCTTTGCCCAGTACAAGAACCGCGCTGCCTATGCCGCCGTCGTCGCCGAGGTCGAAATCGACGAGACCGTGCGCCTGCTGAAAATATGGTGCGCTGCCGACGGAGGACTGATCGTCAATCCCGACGGGGCGATCAACCAGCTCCAGGGCGGCATTATCCAGGGCGCCAGCTGGGCGCTGAAAGAAGGGGTGCGGCTCGACACTGCCGGGATCAGCTCGCGCGACTGGGAGACCTATCCGGTGCTGCGCTTTAGCGAAGTGCCGGAGATCGACGTTGAGTTGGTGGGGGCTACCGCCGATCTGCCGCCGCTCGGCGTCGGCGAAGCGAGCGGCGGCCCCACGGTGGCCGCGATCGGCAATGCGGTGGCGCACGCGCTGGGCGCGCGCATCCGCGACTTGCCGCTGACCCGCGAGCGGGTCATGGCGGCGCTGTTGCAAACTTAGACCACCGGGCGCGCCTTGACCCAGCGTTGGCTACCACATGAGGGCGCCGGATAAGTTAGCCGGCGCGCGCCCCGGTCAGATGTTGCCGTATCCGAAGACCAGATAAACGATCAGCACGATCAGCAGCAGGCCACCGATGCCGATCCCGCCGCCATAGCCGTAACGCGAGTAGCCCCAACCGCCGCCGCCAAGCAGCAGAACGACCAACACAATCAGAAGGATCAAGCCCATATCGTGGCTCCTTTCGAGACCACCTCATTAACCATCGCCGCGATTTATCCGTTCCCTTCATCGACAAAAAAAGAAAACCGAGACGCTTTGACCTCTCCCGAACCTTATCGAACGCGCCGTGGCAGAGTGTTAGAATGCGCTGTCGCAGTTGGGCGGCGAGTCGCCTGCTCGCGGGCCGCAGTCGGAGAAAACACTCAAGAAATTTGGATGGGTGGCCGAGCGGCTGAAGGCACCGGTCTTGAAAACCGGCGGAGGTGCAAGCCTCTCGTGGGTTCGAATCCCACCCCATCCGCCAACATCTTAAT
>JBBRPG010000149.1:0-9887 GCA_038228485.1 Alphaproteobacteria bacterium | reverse complement strand
TCGGGCCGGTGCAGCAAGGCCTTGACCTCTATGTCATCGATGACGCCGCGCCGGCGGGAGCCCGGTTGATCTACGACCATGCGGAACAAGCCGGCACCACCGCTGCCGGCGGCGGCAGCGATGAGGCCAAGGCGCTGGTCGAGCCCTATTGGGGCTCGTCGTTCCGCTTTGCCGGGCGCGACTGGACAGTCCTTGTTCGTCCGACCTCACAACTTTTCGCCGCAAAGCTCGCCCACGCCGGCTGGTTCGAATTGGGCAGCGGCCTATTGCTGACGGCGATGCTGGCGCTCTACCTGGCGACGAACCGCATTCGCGCCGACCGGCTGAGCTTGCTTGCCGACACGCTGCAGCGCGAGGTGGCGGTGCGGCGCGCCACCGAAGAAGACCTGCAACTGGCCCAGCTGGCGATGGACCGTTCGTCCGAGGCGATCTGCCTGGTCGACCGCGCGGGCCACTATCTCAGCGTCAACGACGCCACCTGCCGGCAGCTCGGCTACACCAAGGAAGAGCTGCTCGATATGTCGGTATTTGACGTCGCGACGCAGGTAAATCCCGAAAACTGGGCCGAGCGCTGGCGCTCCTATGCCGAGCTCGGCTCGTTGACCTTTGAAGGCGATCGCGTGACCAAGGACGGCGGCACGGTGCCGGTCGACATCACGGTCAGCCACATCAAGGCGAACGACAAAGAATACCTGTTCATCGTCGCCCGCGATGCGAGCACGCGGCGCAACATCGAGCGCGAGCTGCGCAGCGCGCGCGACCAGGCGGAGACCGCCAACCAGGCGAAGAGCCAGTTCCTCGCCAATATGAGCCACGAGCTGCGGACGCCCTTGAACGCGATCATCGGCTTTTCCGAGGTTATCTCGTCGGCGCTATTCGGTCCGCTTGACGCGCGCTACCGCGACTACGCTCAGGACATCCACGGTTCGGGCCATCATTTGCTGCGGATCATCAATGACCTGCTCGATCTGTCGAAGGTCGAGGCGGGGCGGCTGGAGCTGCACGACACGCCGGTGCCGGTCGCCGCGCTGTTCGAGACCTGCCGCCGCATGGTCATCGACCGCGCCCAAAGCGCCGGGGTCGCGCTCGAGTTCGAGCCGACCGAGGTCGAGATCAGCGGCGACGAGCTGAGGCTCGAGCAGGTGTTGCTCAATCTCGTCTCAAACGCGATCAAGTTCACCCCGCCCGAAGGTAGCGTCACGGTCGGGGCCCATCTTTCGCCGGCCGGCGAGATCATCATCGCCGTCGCCGATACCGGGATCGGCATGGACCCCGAGGAAATCCCGCGGGCCTTGCAGCCGTTCGGCCAGGTCGACAACTCGCTGGCGCGCACTCACGGCGGGACCGGGCTCGGCCTGCCGCTCGCCAAGCGGCTGGTCGAACTGCATGGCGGCACGATGGCGATCGACAGCGCGCGGGGCAAGGGCACCACCGTCGCCTTCACCCTGCCGCCCGAACGCACCGTTATCCGCGACCCGGCGGTCGCCGGCAGCCTCGCCGGTTAAGCGGCCGCCTCGGCCCGTCTCACCGGCGGACGGCGCAGCGCCCAAAAGGCGACGACGCCTCCCAGATACGAGGCGATCGCCAGGATGAAGGCCAGCTCGTAGCTGCCCGACAGGTCGAAGATGATCCCCGCACCCCACGAGCCGAGCGCGGCGCCGACCCCGCTGCCGATGGTGATGACGCCGAGGATCGCGCCCAGCTGCGCGCCGGGAAAGAGATCGGCGGTCTTGGCGGTGATCGCCGGGCCGCGCGCGCCCCAGGTCAGCCCGAAAAAGCATGCGTGCAGCCACAGCAGCAAATGATCGTCCGGCCCGGTGATGAACAGGGCGAAGACGACGCCGGCGATCGAGAATCCATAGGCCGTGATCGCCGACACCTCGCGCCCGACATAATCCGATAAGGTGCCGGTCACGATGGTGCCGAAGATCGCGAGAAAGGCGCCCATGCCGAGCACCTCGGCGGCGTAAAGCTTGTCGAAGCCGCGGTCGACGGCAAAGGCCAGCTGGTGCAGCGACACGAAAAAACTGCCGAGCCCGGTAAACAGGTAGACCGCGAAGAGCAGCCAGAAATGCGGCGTGTGCATTGCCTCGGAAAGGGTCCAGCCGCCGCGCGGCGCGAGCGTCGACATGCCGGCGGGAGCCGCCTCGGCCCCGATCTCGCCCGCTGCGCCGGCCGGCGACATCCGGCGCGTGGGGTCGGCCCGGCGGAACCAGCGCGCCAGCGGCAAAACCAGCACCGCCATGAACGCCGCCTGCACCAGGTACGTCGGACGCCAACCGATGCCGGAGATGCTTAGCTGCACCAGCGGCGCCGACACCGCGCGGGCAAAGCCGTTGGCGGATTGCACGATCGAGATCGCCATGCCGCGCTGGCGCACGAAAACCCGCGACAGCAGCGGCACGAAGACGACGAGGCCGAGACAATTGGCGCCAAACGTCATCACCACGCCGTACAGCGCGACGATCTGCCAGAGGCTCACGACAAAGGCGCTGCCGAGCAGGCCCAGCACCAGGAGCCCGCCGCCGAGCAGCAGCAAGCGGCGCGGGCCCAGCCGGTCGACCAGGACGCCGACCAGCGGCGAACTGACCCCGGCCACCAGTTGCGACACCGAATAGGCGAGCGAAGTCTCGGCTCGGCTCCAGCCGAATTCCTCGATAAACGCGATCAGGAAGACCGCGTAGGAATGCATCAAGCCGGCGCCGATGGTAAACGCGGTGAACGCCGCGGCGAGGATCAGCCAGCTCTGGCGGGCCGGGGATTGGGCGGCAACCCCGCCAGCATCGGTCATCGGCCGATTGTAGGCATGGTTCCACAGCAGGGGCTTGCGCGTTTTTGGCGCGGCAGAGGCCGGCTCAGCCCACGCCGCTGCGCCGCACCATGTCGATATGCGGCACCCCGTAATCGTCGTAGGGCGCCGAAGACGCGGCAAAACCGAGACTGCGGTAGAACGGCTCGAGGTAGATCTGCGCGCCGACGGTGATGTCGTTGTCGGGATAAAGCGCGCCGGCGAGCCGCAGCGCCTCGTCCATCATCAGCCGGGCGAGGCCGGTGCCGCGCACGGCTTCCGCCACGGCGACCCGGCCGATCCGCACCATCGGGTCCGGCTCGATCAGCCGCAGGCAGCCGATCAGCGCTCCGTCGCGGCGCAAAGTCAGGTGCCGGGCCTGGGCATCGCGCGCATCGAGATCGGGATAGGGCGAGGCCTGCTCGACGACAAAGATCGCCTGGCGGAACTGCAGCAGCTCATAGAGCTGCGCCGCCGACAGCGCGGCGAATTCGTGCCATTCCAGATTCACATCCACGGGGATTCACCCTCGCCCCGGCATTTCCATTTATAATCGAATATTGGCCAACCCGATTCTGCCGTCACAGAACGTCGAAAGGAAGCTCGCGAATGAGACCCCATTCGATGCAAGGCGATAGTAACGAGCCTTTGCGCATTGCCCTATCGGAAGGGGCACAGCGTCTGGCCGGGGCGGCGCAGCCCTTTGTCGTTCTCTTTCAAGCGCGGTGAATTCGCCGTCGAGCTCTTCGCTCCGAGAGGAGCCGACACGCAGCAGCCGCATGATCAGGACGAGGTCTATATCGTCGCATCCGGCAGCGGCGTTTTTCGCCGCGGCGACGAGCGGGTGCCTTTCACCCGAGGTGATTTTCTGTTCGTCGCGGCCGGCGTCTCCCATGCCTTCGAGAAATTCACCGATGATTTCCAGACCTGGGTTATCTTCTTCGGCCCCAAAGGCGCCAATGAAAGGCAGGCTTAGGCAATGGAAACTGTTGCCCTCAACGGCCGCGCCTACCGGATGCCCACCCGGCCGACCGTGGTGATCTGCGCCGATGGCTGCGATCCCTCGTATCTCGACGCCGGGATTGAGGCCGGGGCGCTGCCGACCATCGCGGGGTTTCGCGAGGGCGGGTTCTATGGCCTCGCCGACGCGGCGATGCCGACGTTCACCAACCCCAACAACGTTTCGATCGTCACCGGTGTGCCGCCCTCGGTGCACGGCATCGCGGGCAATTTCGCGCTCGACCGCGCGACCGGCGCCGAGGTGATGATGACCGACCCGGCGATGGTGCGCACGCCGACCCTGTTGGCGTTGATGTCGCAGGCCGGCGTTTCCGTCGCCGCTGTAACGGCCAAGGACAAGCTCCGCCGCATGCTCGGGCACAACGTGCGGGGCATCTGCTTCTCGTCGGAACAAGCCGACACTTGCAACCTCGCCGAGCACGGCATCGACGGGGTCGAGGCGCTGGTCGGCCGGCCCAAGCCCGACATGTATTCGGCTGACCTGTCGCTGTTCGTGCTCGACGCCGGCATCCGCCTCGTCGAGCAAGGCCGCGCCCGGCTGCTTTATCTGTCGCTGTCCGATTACGTGCAGCACGGCCACGCCCCGGACGAGGCCGAGGCGCTGGATTTTCATCGCGCTCTCGACCAGCGCGTCGCAGCCCTGATGGCGCTCGGCTGCGTCGTCGGGACGACGGCCGACCACGGCATGAACGACAAGGCGCTGCCCGACGGCAGCCCGCATGTGATCTTTCTCGAAGATTTGCTGAACCGGCAATTCGGCGCCGGCGCGGTGCGGGTGATCTGCCCGATCACCGACCCGTTCGTGCGCCATCACGGCGCGCTCGGCTCGTTCGTGCGGGTCTATGCCAAAACCGGAGTGCCGCCGGCCGAGCTGGCGCGGGCGGTGCGGGACTTGCCCGGCATCGATCGGGTGCTGGAACGCGAAGCGGCCGCCGCCGAATACGAGCTGCCTTATAACCGCGAGGCCGACCTCGTCGTCACCGGCGACGCCAATACCGTCCTTGGCGCCAGCGCAGCCGAGCACGACCTCTCCGACCTCGCCGGCCACCGGCTGCGCTCGCATGGCGGGCGCGGCGAGCAACGCGTGCCGTTTCTGCTGTCGCACCCGCTCAATGCGGAATACCGGGCGATGGTGCAATCGAAACGGCTGCGCAATTTCGATATCTTCGACTTCGCCCTCAACGGCGTCGAAACCTGAGGAGCACCGCGATGAGAGGGGACAAGCGGGTCGTCATAGTCATCTGCGACAGCCTGCGCGCCGATTTGATCAGCCCGGCCCATACGCCGTTCCTCACTGAGCTCGCCGAACGCGGCAGCGCGTTCGCGGCACACCGCAGCGTCTTTCCCTCGACGACGCGGGCGAGCAGCGCTTCGATCGCCACCGGGTGCCTGCCGGCGCGGCACGGACTTTACGGCAATACCCAGGCCTTGGACGAAGGCGAGGGCCTCGTCTGCCGCAATGTCGGCGCCCCCGATTTCCGCGACCGCATGCGCCGCGCCACCGGGCAAACGCTGCGCGTGCCGACTTTGGCCGAGCGGCTGCGCTGGCACGGCGAGGTTTCGGTCGTCTGCTCGAACGTGTCGCCGGGCGCCGCCTATTTCCAGGACCCGGACGGGCACGGCTACATGTACCACGCCGCCGGCAGCTACGGCCCTGGGTTGAAGCCGATCGACGACCCCGCGAGCGCCGCGCTGAAGAAAGGCATCGCCGGCGACAATGCGATGACCGATCGGTTCTGCGCCGACATCGTCGAGGAACGCGCGCCGGCGCTGGCGCTGATGTGGTTGTCGGAGCCCGACTATACCGGCCACCACGCGCCGCTCGGCTCGCCGCAGCACCTTGAGGCGATAGCCGCCGCCGACGCCAATGTCCGCCGCGTGTTCGAGACGGTGCGCCGGCTCGACCCGTCGGGCGAGGACATCCTGTTCATCACCGGCTCCGATCACGGGATGGAGACGATCTCGGAGGCTATCGACATCACCGAGCTCTTGATCGCCGCCGGGATCAAGGCGGCGCTCGACTCGCACGATGTCGTGGTCGCGCCGAACGGCACCGCGGCGACGATCTACTTCGCCGATGCCGCCCGCGGCAAGATCGCCGCCACGGCCGATTTTCTCGCCCGCGAGAACTGGGCCGGCGGGGTTTTCGCCGGCAATCGGCTCGCCGAGATCGGGTTGCCGACCGACACGTCGCTGCAGGTCGCGGTGACGATGGCCGCCGACGACCGGGTCAACCCTCACGGAATCCGAGGTTATTGCCCGATTGTCGCCGACGCGAGCGATACCGAAAGCAAACTTGGCTTCGGTCAACACGGCGGGCTTGGGATCAACGAGCAGCACCCGTTCCTGATCGCGGCCGGCGGCGGCTTTGCCGCGCGGACCGAGATGCGCCCCACCTCCCTCATCGATATCGCGCCGACCGTGCTGCGCCACATGCACATGGATCACGACGACATGGACGGGCAGGCGCTGCCGCTTATGGCATGAGTCTGGATCACTCGCGTCCCGCTCGCATCGGGCGCGAGCGTTCGGGGTTTCTCGAAGTCTTTCCGGTCTTTCTGCGCTTGGGATTGATCGCATTCGGCGGGCCGCTGGCGCATCTCGGCTATTTCCGCACCGAGTTGGTCGAGCGGCGGCGTTGGCTCGACGAGCGCGCTTTCGCCGATATCGTCGCGCTGTGCCAATTCCTGCCCGGCCCCGCGAGCAGCCAGACCGGCCTCTCGATCGGGCTGTTGCGCGCGGGGCTGCCGGGCGGGCTCGCGGCCTGGCTGGGGTTCACCATGCCGTCCGCGCTGGCGATGATCGCCTTCGGTTATGGCGTGTCGCGGCTCGGCGATATCGAGGGCGCCGCGTGGCTGCACGGGCTGAAGATCGTCGCGGTCGCCGTTGTCGCCAACGCGGTCTGGGGCATGGCGCGCAGCTTGTGCCCCGACCGCGCCCCCTCTCATCAGATTTGGGCGACGATCGCAGTCGGTGCGGCAGTGGTGGCGCTGGCGCTGCCGCCCTCGCTCGGCCAGGTCGCCGCGATTGCCGCCGGCGGGCTGATCGGCTGGTGGTTCCTCGGCGACGGCGCCGCGTCGGCGCCCAACACGGCGCTGGCGATCCGCTCGCCGCGGAGCCTGTCGATTGTGTGCCTGCTCCTCTTTTTCGTGCTGATGGCCGGGCTGCCGCTACTCACCGCCATGATGCCGAGCCATGCGCTCGCCGAGTTCGATGCGTTCTACCGCGCCGGCGCGCTGGTGTTCGGCGGCGGCCATGTGGTGCTGCCGCTGCTGCAGGCCGAAGTAGTCCCGCCCGGCTGGGTGTCGAACGATAGTTTCCTCGGCGGGTACGGGGCGGTGCAGGCGATGCCGGGGCCGCTGTTCACCTTCAGCGCCTATCTCGGCACGGTGATGAGCCAGCCGCCGAACGGCTGGCTAGGCGGGCTGCTGTGCCTGGTCGCGATCTTCCTGCCCTCATTCTTGTTGTTGATCGGCGCCCTGCCCTATTGGGGCAGGCTCAGGCATGTGCCTGCGGTGCAATCGGCGTTGCGCGGAGTCAATGCCGCGGTCGTCGGCATCCTGCTGGCGGCGCTCTACAACCCGGTGTGGATCAGCGCGATCCTCAGCGCCCGCGACTTCGCGATCGGCATCGTCGCGTTCCTGCTGCTGGCGCTGTGGAAGCTGCCGCCGTGGTTGATCGTCATTTTCGGCGCTGTGGCGACTCAGCTCATTGTCGCCGTCCTGGGATAGAGGCTTCGATGAGAAAGGCTTCGTTCACCGCCGTGGCAATCGCCGCCATCGCCGGTCTGGCTATTGTCCCGCCCGGCAATGCGCAGCAGCCCGGCGCCATGCATGATCATGAGGCGCCACCCGCAGCCGGAACTACTTACCGCCCCGGCCTCGGCGATCTGATGACGACATCGGTTCAGCCGCGTCATACGAAACTGGGGCTCGCGGGCGCCGAGCAGAATTGGGACTACGCGGCCTATGAGCTCAAGGAATTGGGTGAGACCTTTGACAAGATCGCTAAGCTCGTGCCCAAGCACGGCAAGCTGTCGATCCCCGAAGCGATTGCCTCGACCGTCAAGCCGCCGATGGACGCGCTAGGCGCAGCGGTCAAGACCAAGGATCGCGGCGCTTTCACCCAGGCCTATGCCGACTTGACGGCGTCCTGCAACGCCTGTCACCGCAGCGCCGACCACGCGATGATCGTGATCAAGGTGCCCACGGTAAGTGGCACGGCATTTCCAGATCAGGATTTCTCGCCGCCGAAGCAGTAACGGGTTCTATTTAGGTAGTGCCGCCTTCAGCCGGTAAAGCACCTCCAGCGCCTCGCGCGGGGTGAGCTCGTCGGGGCGGATGTCCTTCAGCATCGCCTCGGCGGCGGATTCCTTTGCGGCAACTGGCGCCGCGCGTTGACGCACCGCGCGGAACAACGGCAGATCGTCGGCGAGCCGCGCCAGCGCGCCGGCCTCGTCGCCGTTTTCGAGGATCTCCAGCACTTCTTCCGCGCGGCTTGTCACCGGCTCGGGGAGGCCGGCGAGCTTGGCGACGTGAATGCCGTAGGAGCGGTCGGCGGTGCCGGGCGCGACCTCGTGCAGGAAGACGACGTCGCCCTTCCACTCCTTGACCCGCATCGTATGGCAGGCGAGCCGCGACAGCTTTTCCGCCAATGTCGTCAGCTCGTGGTAGTGGGTGGCGAACAACGCCCGGCAGCCATTGACCTCGTGCAGATGCTCGAGGCTCGCCCAGGCGATCGACAATCCGTCGAAGGTCGCGGTGCCGCGGCCGATTTCGTCGAGGATGACAAAGCTCTGCGGGCCCGCCTGATTGAGAATCGCCGCGGTTTCTACCATCTCGACCATGAAGGTGGAGCGTCCGCGCGCCAGGTCGTCGGCGGCGCCGACCCGGCTGAACAGGCGGTCGACGACCCCGATCCGCGCCGAGGCCGCCGGCACGTAGCTCCCCATCTGCGCCAGGATCGCGATCAGCGCGTTCTGGCGCAGAAAGGTGCTCTTGCCGGCCATGTTGGGGCCGGTGACGAGCCAGATGCGATCCTCGCCCAACACGCAATCGTTGGCGACAAAGGCGCCGCTGCCGGCAAGCGCCGCCTCGACCGTCGGATGGCGCCCGCCGCTGATCTCGAATTCGGCGCCGGAGGTGATCTCGGGCCGGATCCAATGACTCTCGACCGCCCGCTCGGCCAAGGCCGCGGCGAGGTCGAGGCTGGCGAGCGCCCCCGCCGCCTCGGCAATGGCAACGCGCTGCGCCATCACCTCGCCGACGAGATCGTCGAAGAGGCGCAATTCCAGCGCCAGCGCCCGCTCGGCGGCGCTCGAAATCTTGCTTTCGAGCTCGGCCAGCTCGGTCGTGGTGAAGCGCATCGCTCCCGCCATCGTCTGGCGGTGGATATAGTCGGCGCCGAGCTTGCCGGCATTCGCGGCCGACACCTCGATGTAGTAGCCGATTACGTTGTTGTGGCGGATGCGCAGGCTCGCGACCCCGGTAACCTCGGCATAGCGCGCCTGCAACGCGGCGATGGTGCGGCGGCTTTGGTCGCGCAGCTCGCGCAGCTGGTCGAGCTCGAACGAATAGGCGTCGGCGATAAACCCGCCGTCACGGGCGAAGAGCGGCAGCTCGGCGGCCAAGGCACGCGCCAGCCGGTCGACCAGCGCGCTGTGCTCGCCGAGATGCTGCTCGGCCTCGGCCACCAGCGCCGGCAGCGGCACCAGGCCCGGCGCGGTCAGCATCCGCCGCAACGACACGGTCTCGCCGAGCGCATCGCGCAGCGCGGCGAGGTCGCGCGGGCCGCCGCGGTTGAGGCTCAACCGGGTCAGCGCCCGCTCGATGTCGGGGCAATGGCGCAGGCGGTCGCGCAACTGCTCGCGTATGTCGGCGCGCTCGACAAAGCACTGCACCGCATCGAGGCGCGCGCGGATCGCCGCCGGCTCGGTCAGCGGCGCGGCGAGATGGTCGGCGAGCAGCCGGCAGCCGGCGCTGGTGGCGGTGCGGTCGATCACCGACAACAGGCTGCCGCGCCGCTCGCCGCCAAGGGTCGCCAGCAATTCGAGGTTGCGCCGGGTCGCCGCGTCGATCTG
>JBBRPG010000148.1:0-9907 GCA_038228485.1 Alphaproteobacteria bacterium | reverse complement strand
CGGTTGGTGGCGTAGATTGTGGGGTGTTTATGCGACGCTACATCCTAAAAACACGCCACGCCCCTGGGGGTTTGTCGCGGCGATTTGCCCCCCTACGGCCTGCCCACGAGCGCCTCCGCCTGGCGGGCGAGGCCATTCAGCACCCGGTTGAGGCGCAGATCGGTGTCGACGCTGCCGTGCGCATCGGCCCCGCCGGCGCACAAATTCTTGAAATGCTCGTATTCGATCGCCCAGGTCGGGTCGGGCTGCACCAGGGTCACCGACTCCTCCGGCGGCCGGCCGCTCGGCAGCATTCGGGTGCGGTGGGTGAAGGTCGACGGCCCCCATTTGCACAGCGACTCGATATGGGCGCTGCCGTGCTCGGCGTAGATGTCGCAGGTGAAGTGGTTGCGCCAGCTCAACAGCGTGATCTCGAACTCCAGGAGCGGCGTGCCGCGCGCGCCAAACACCAGATGGTCCCAGGCGCGGTTCTCGAAACGGTCGGCCGACCACACGTCGAACGGGCGGTCGAGCGCGCCGAACCAGAACATCGCCGTGTCGAGCAGATGCGAGCCGAGGTCGGGCAGCACCCCGGCGCCCTGGTCGCGCCAGGCCGAGTTGCGCACGTCGCGCGCCGTGCCGTTGCCGTAGAACATCCGGCACGAATAGATGCGGCCGAGCACCCCGGACTCGATCACCTCCTTCATGCGCACGAAATGCGGCTCGAAGCGGTGGTTGTAAGCGGTATAGCAGATGGCGCGCCGCGCCTTGGCCAACGCCGCGAGTCGTTCGAGCGCGGTGTTGTCGGGCGCTAGCAGCGGCTTTTCGACCAGCACATGCTTGCCGTTGCCGAGCAGGTAGGTCAGTAGCTCGTCCTTGGCGTCGTCCGGGGTGCAGACCAGCGCCGCGTCATAAGCATCGAGCGGGATTTCGGCGACAGTCTTGTGACTGGCTTCGGGGTTGACCGGATCGACGGTCGCGATGGCTTCGGCGCCGGCAATCGCTCGGCGCTTTCGCCCCTGAATCCCTAATCCGACAACGATGACCCGCATCGCGCGCTGCCCGGGCGAGCCCGCCTTTCTACTGGCGGTAGTTGGCCCGTTTCTCCACGGCGTCGATGCGGTGCGCCACATCGGTGCACGAGATCGGCAAATTGCCGTCGATCTCGCATTCGAGCGCCGCCGCGACCGAGCCGAGGATCGTCGCGGTCACTTCGGAGCCATCGGCGACCATCGCCAAGGTCGCATAGGCGAGCAACGCATCGCCGGCGCCGACCGCATCGACCACCCGCTCGACCAGGCTGTCGACGACAAAGAACGAGCGCAGATCGTTGCCCTTGCCAGGCCGGCAGGTCAGCACCCCGCGGTCGCCGAGCTTGAGCACCACCATGCGGCAACCCGACTCCTCGTGCAGCTGCCCGGCGAGGGGGCGCACGCCGGTATCCTGGTCGGCCATCGCGAACCGCGCCTCGCGCTCGTTCGGGGTGACGAGGTCGAAGCCCTTAAAGTCGAGGATGTTGCCCCAGCGGCTGGCGACTTGGCTGTCGGCGACGCGGAACGAGCCGCGCGGAATGGCGTCGGTCAGCGCCGGTATCGTGCGGCGGTTGAAGATGCCGTGGCGGAAATCGCTGAACACTACCGCGTCGCTGCGCGTCTGCGCAATTTGCTCGGCGATGGTCTCGACGATGTGGTCGGAGATCGAGCGGTTGTCGAGCGTATCGACCTTGAGCAGCCGGTAGTCGGCGCAGACAAAGGCGTTCTTTTGCGTCGTCGGCCGGGTGCGGTCGATGATCGGGCGCACGGTAACCCCGGATCGCTCCAGCCCTTCGAGGACGAAATCCTTCATCGGGTCGTCGCCGAGCACGGTCGAGAAGGTGACGTCCGCCCCGGCCGCCGCCAAATGCTGCGCGACGATTGCGGCGCCGCCGATGAAATCCTGGCGGCTGTCGAAGCGCACGCTCGGGGTCGGCGTCTTGGTCATGCCGCCGATCATCGTCGTATGAGTCAGGCTGTCGACGATGGTGTCGCCGACGACATGGACCGCGATGCCCTCGAACTTGTTGAGAACCTTGTGCAGGCGGTCGAAGTCGACGCCGTCCGCCTGCATTAGCATCAGCAGCTTGTCGATCGAGATGTTGGGCGGCCCCGACTCGATCAGCGCCGAGGACGAGTAAACGATATCGCCCGGGGTGAACAGCAATTCGCCGCCGTATTTCTCGATCGCGTCGATCTCCTGCTGCGTCCGCGGATGGACGCCGCCGTCCTGGTACTCGTAGCCCTTGGCGAAGAAATCCGGCTGCACGCGGGATAGGTTGCCGAGCGGGGTCGCCTCCTCGTCGATCAGCACGTAATCGACCATCTCCAGCGCCGCGAGGTTGAGCGCGCGCAAATCCTGCGGCACGAACGGCCGGTACTGCGCCTTGGCGATGTGGATGTCGGCGGTAAGGCTGGCGACCAGAATATTGGCCTTGGTCTTGGCGTAAAGCAGATGCCGGATATGGCCGGGATGCACCAGATCGAACACGCCGTGGCACATCACGACGGTCTTCTCGCGCGGATGCGGGCCGATGACCGCGCACAATTCGTCCACGCTTTTGATCTTGTGACGGTAAAGTTCTGACAAAGCGTTCATGCGATCTCTTTCGATCCGAGATGGTCGAACCAGACGCGCGTGGCGCGGGCAATCGAGTCGGGATCCCATAGCGGCGCGTCGCGCCACTTGTCGATCTCGGCCATCATCCGCCCCACCCCCTCCTCAAACGTGATGCGCGGCTGCCACCCGAGCTCGCGGGTGATCTTGCCGATGTCCGCCCAGGTGACGTCGGGCTCGCCCGGCCGCTTCGGGATGTAGGTAACGGTGCCGCCGATCAGCTCGACCAGCCGGTTGACCGATTGCGGGTTGCCGGCGCCCAGGTTCCAGATTTCGCCGGTGTACGGTGACTCGGCGGCGGCGAGGAAAGCCCGCGCGACATCGCTGGCATACAGGAAATCGCGGCGCTGGGTGCCGTCGCCGACCACGGTGAAGGGCTTGCCTGCGAGCTTTTGCTTGAAGAACACGCCGAACACCGCCCCGTAAGCGCCGGTCGTCCGCACCCGCGTGCCGTAGGCATTAAAGATGCGGATCGCGTTGACCGGCAGCCCATAGACCCGATGCCAGTGGAACGCCGCCTGCTCACCCTGGTACTTCGACAGCGCGTATGGGTATTGCGGCGCGATCGGGTGGTCTTCGCGGGTCGGCGTGGCGGCCAGTCCGTAGCAGGAGGACGAGGCGGCGTAGATCAGCTTCTCGACCTTCGCGGCGCGGGCCGCTTCGAGCACCCGCACCGTGCCCTGGACATTGGTGTCCATGTAGTCGGTCGGCCGCTCGATTGACGGCACGATGTCGCCGATCCCGGCAAAGTGGAACACCTGCTTGGCGTCGGCGAAAATCGACGAATCGGGCTCCAGGTCACGGATATCGACGCGGTCAAGCGTGAGGTCGGCGTTGTTGCCGTGATGCGCAAGGTTGCTTTCGCGGCCGCCGACGAGGTTGTCCACAACTCGCACGCGATAATCGCGCTCGAGCAGGCAATCGACCATATGGCTGCCGATAAAGCCGGCGCCCCCGGTGACGACGGCGACGGGTGCCGTCGTCATTTTGCCCCGACACGCTTCATGGTCCGCACGTTGTAGTACCAGTCGTTCTCAAAGCTGTCGTCGAGCAGGTGGTTGCGGAAGGCGCGGGCGAGGTCGCGCACCGCATCCTCGATCGTGCGCTTCGGCCGATAGCCGAGCACCCGGAACACCTTGTCGGAATTGACATGATACGAGCGGTTGTCATCGGACGGGGTGGTGACGATGCCGATCTCGCCTTTGTCGGAGAATTCCTCGCCGACGATCTTCTGCACCATCTTGGCGATGCTGGCGATCGAATGGTTCTCGAAGCCGATGTTAAAGACCTCGCCGTGGATTTTTTCGTGCGGCGCCTCCAGCATCAGCTGATAGGCGTCGACCATGTCCTCGATATGGAGGTTTGGGCGCATCTGGTCGCCGCCGAAGACGGTGATCGTGCCCTTGTTGACCGCGTGGTTGGTCAGGATGTTGACCGACAGGTCGAGCCGGGTGCGCGGGCTGTAGCCGCACACCGTGGCCGGCCGAATCGTGACCGCGGTGAAGTCGTCGGCCATGTGCTTCCACAGCAGCGGCTCGCACATGCCTTTGAACTTGTTGTAGAGCGTCAGCGGCACCAGTGCATGATCCTCAGTGACCTGCGGCGAGTTGCTGACCCCGTAGACCGAGCTCGACGAGCAATAAACGAACCGTTTGACCCCGGCCTTTTTGGCGGCGATCACCAGTGGCTCGAAAGCGCCGTAGTTGATCGTCGTCGACAGGTTCTCGTCGAGCTCGAAGCTGGCGTCGTTCGAGATGCAGGCGAGGTGCAGCACCGCATCCTGGCCCTTCAACGCCTCGGCGATTTTAGCCGTGTCACGGATATCGCCGGGAATCACCCGCAGCTTGGGGCTGTTCGGCAGGCGGCAGCCAAAGAACAGACTGTCGAAGACGGTGACCTCATGGCCCGCCGCGAGCAGACGCGGCGTGAGCACATGGCCGACATAGCCGGCACCGCCGGTGACAAGCACTTTTTCAAACACTGTGTTTGGTCTCCGAAAATCAGAAAATGCGAAAAATCAGGCGGCGCCCTGCAGCAGCGCGGGCTCGCCGATGTCGATCGAAAACCCGGCGCCGGTGGCGTCGCGGTAGAACATGTCGACGGTTTCCAGCGAATAGGCGTCGAGGTCCTTGTCGACCAGCGCCAGTTTGGCGATCACGTCGTTGGTGACGGTGATGATCTGGCAACCGATCGCATCGGCTTGAAAGATGTTGATCAGCTCGCGCGGGCTCGCCCAGATCAGCTCGGAGCGCGGCTTATCCTTTAGGATCTTTACGCATTCGGCCATGTGCGGCACCGGGTCGCGGCCGGTATCGGCGATGCGCCCGGCGAAGACCGAGACAATGGCAGGAGTTTCGGGCGCCAGCCGCTCGGTGATGCGGCGCACCTGTTCGAGGGTAAAGACGGCGGTGACGTTGACCGCGACGCCTTCCTTCGACAACGTCTCGATCGCCCGCCCGGTGAACTCGCGCTGGGTGTTCATCACCGGAATCTTGACGTTGACGTTGTCGCCCCACGACGCGATGACCCGCGCCTGCTTGATCATGCCGTCGAGATCGTCGGCAAAGACCTCGAATGAGATCGGGCGGTCGGGCACCGCGGCGATCACCTTGCGGGCATAGCCCTCGTAGTCGGTGACCCCGGCTTTGCGCATCAGGCTGGGATTGGTCGTAAACCCCTTGATCAAGGGGTTCGCGTACATCTTTAAGATGCCGTCGAAATCGGCTCCGTCGGCGAAGATTTTGACGCGGAGACGCTTCACCCCATCCATCCTGTCCCCCATTTTCAACGTGTGGGCCTGTATAGCAGCCGCCCGCAGACCGGGCAACTGCGGCACCCGCTGCCGCTCATGCCCCTGCAAGAATGATGTCGGCCGCCGCGGTTAGCGAAGCGACTTTGTGGTCCGGTGCGCCGAGATCGACAGCCGTGTAGCCCAGATCGATGAGAATCGTCGCGCAGCCGGCGGCGTGTCCCGCCACGATGTCGCTGCCGCGGTCGCCGACCATGAAGCTGCGGCGGCAATCGATGGCGAACCGCTCGGCGGCGCGCACCAGCATCCCGGGCTTCGGCTTGCGGCAATCGCAGGTTTCGTGGTGGCCGTGGTAGCACGATTCGATCGCGTCGATCGGCAGCGCGGCGGCCATGATCCGGTGCATCTCCTCGACCACCGAAAGCTCGACGAGGCCGTCGCCGACATCGGGTTGGTTGGTGACGACGACCGTCGTGAACCCGGCCGCCTTCAGCCGCGCGACCGACGCCGCGGCGTCCTCATAGAGGCGGAAATCGGCGACCCGGCGCGGCGCGAACGAGCGGCCGTCGCGGAACTCGGGAACCACCAGGACGCCGTCACGGTCGAGAAAGACGCCCCGCCCGCTTACCATTTGGCCCCATCACCATTTGGTGCTGCGGGACTGCAGCGCCGGGTGCGAGACCAGGCAATGCCACACTACCCCCTGCATGCCCTCCGACAGCGGCGTGACCCGGTCGGGATTGACCTGCGGGATGACCACGACCACGTCGCCTTGCTTCGCGGTATAGCCGGTGCCGCGGCCGACGATGCCGAAGACCTTGGCGCCGCGCTGCTTGGCGAGGTCGATGGCGCGGATCAGGTTGACGCTGACGTTGCGCTCGGCGTCGCCGCCGCCGACCGAAAAGATCATCAGCCCGTCCTTGTCGCCGAGACGGCTGACCTCGAGCCAGCCGGCGAACACCGTGTCCCAGCCCTCGTCATTGGTGCGCGCGGTCAGCTCCGAAACGTTGTCGATGGGCGAATAGGCCTCGATGCCGCAGAGCTTGCGAAAATCGTTGACCGCGTGGCTGCAATTGCCCGCGCTGCCGCCAACCCCGAGCAGAAACAGCCGCCCGCCGCGCTCGCGCAAGTCCGCCAGCGCCGCCGCCATGCGCTCGATCGCGCCGATATCGATCTCGGTCGCAATGCGCTGAACTTCCTGAAAAAAATCCTGGGCGTGCTGGGTCATGCCAAGCCTTAAAGAGCGCTGGAGGGGGCGTCGGCTCCGGATACTGCATTTCCCGCCGGCTTGCAACCGCCCCAGCGCCAGGCGGTGCTTAGCCCGGTAGTGGCTGACGAAACCGGCCGACGACAAAGCCCAATGGTAGCAGCAGAACGAGAAAGCCCAGATAGGGGAGGCACCCGGCCGCCAGCAGCACGCGGCGCAGCTTGCGGCCCCAGCGGCGCACCGCCGGCGTATCGGGTTCGGAGGGCCTGAATGCCGGTGCGTCGCGCAACGGTGCGGTGAAATCGATCAGCCCGGACGAATTGAGGCCGAAGCGGTGGCCGTTACCGCAGGCGGCTCCGCCATCGCCGGCATCGAGCGCGGCGTGGCATACCGGGCAGACTGCGTGCGGGCCGGGAGCGGAGACCGGCGACGGTGCGCCCGGCTTGCGCAGCCGGTACTTGACGCGGTCGCACAGCAGCAGGTTGACCCCCGGCACGATGCGCAGCGGCTCCAGCAGGCGCACCCCGGCCCTCATCCAGCTTGCCGGCGCGACATAGGTGAGGAACTCGAACGCGGCGCCGTCGAACATCCGCCGTTCGACGGTGAAGTCGGCGCGCTCGAACTGGCCCCGCCAGAAACCCGGGGTGCGGGTGTGGTCCTCGCCGACCGGCGCGCCGCGATAGCCGCACAGTCGCGCCAGCCGCTGGCGGATATGCTCGACCCAGAGGCTAGCGCCGTTGGGGGTGGCAATGACGCAAACTCCGCCCGGCTTCAGCACCCGGTAAAGCTCGGGGAGGACGATCGCAGGGTCCTCGACATGCTCGATGACCTCGTGCGAGCCGACATAATCGAAGATTCCGTCGGCGAACGGTACCGTCTCCAGCGCCGACTGAAAGAACCGCGAGCGCTCGGCGACGCCGTTGGCCGCGGCCTCGGCGAGCCGCAGCGACGAGATGTCGACCCCGAAATAGCGCAGCTCCGGTACGATCCGGCCCAGTTGACCCGCCTCGTACCCGGTGCCGCACCCGGCATCGAGCAACGTGCCGCGCTCGCCCGGAGGAAATTCGAACAACCCGTAGAAATCGTTGCGGATCAGCTCGGCGAGGCCGCATTCCCACAGCACCCGCAAATTTGCTGCGTGGCGGTCCTGCGCACTGCCGTCGGCGTGCAGAGCCTCGCTGGCAGCGCGGTAATCTTGGGTTTTGCCGCTGAGGATGTCGTCCGCCACCGGCCCTCCGTCGCGCACCTGGGCGTTGGTCAGGCCGGGCTTAGAGCATCGGCGGCGGGGGCAGGTATAATCCCGCGGCGATGACAGGCGATGTGAGAATGAGCGGTACGGTCGTGGGCTTTGCCGGGATGACCCATCTCGGCATCAATTCGGCCGCCGCCACCGCCGCGCGCGGGTTTGAGGTGGTCGGCTACGACCCCGAGCCCGCGGTCATCGAACGGCTCAAGGCGGGGCAATTGCCGGTGGTCGAGCCGGGCCTGCCGGAGCTGATCGCCGAGCACGCTGCGCGCCTGTCATTCACCGCCGATGCGGCGGCGCTGCAGCGCTGCGACGTAGTCTACATCGCCGCCGACGTGCCCACCGACGACGAGGCAGCCAGCGACCTGGCGCCGATCCGCGCGCTGATCGACGGCGCTGCCGCCAATCTGCGCGAGGATGCAGTACTGGTGGTGCTGTGCCAGGTGTCGCCCGGCTTCACCCGCGCGCTCAAGGCCGTGCCGCCGGAGCGCCGCATCTACCAGGTCGAGACCTTGATCTTCGGCCGCGCGGTCGAGCGGGCGCTGCATCCCGAGCGCTTCATCGTCGGCCTCGCCGATCCGGCAAAGCCGTTGCCTGCGCGCTATCGCGAGGTGCTCGAGGCGTTCGGCTGCCCGATCCTGCCAATGCGCTATGAGAGCGCGGAATTGGCCAAGATCAGCATCAATTTCTGCCTGGTCGCCTCGATCGGGGTCGCCAACACGCTGGCGGAGATCAGCGAGACCATCGGCGCCGACTGGTCGGAGATCGTGCCGGCGCTGCGGCTCGACCGCCGCATCGGTCCGTACGCCTATCTCACTCCCGGGCTCGGCATTGCCGGGGGCAATCTGGAGCGCGACCTGCGCACCGTGCTGGGCCTCGCGGAGGGCAGGGGGGCCGATACCGGCATCGTCAGCGCTTGGATCGCCAATTCGGGCCACCGCAAGGAGTGGTGCTGGCGGGTGCTTAACGACCGGCTGCTGGCGCGCGACCCGGCGGCGCGGATCGCGGTGCTGGGCCTGGCCTACAAGGAAGATACGCATTCGACGAAGAATTCGCCCTCGCTGGCGCTGCTCGCCCATCTGACGGACAAGGATGTGCGGGTGCACGATCCGGTGGTTCCGGCCGCGGTGGTGCCCTTCGCGCGCGGTTGCCCCGACCCGCTGAGCTGCGCCGAGGGCGCCGATGCGCTGGTGCTGGCGACGCCCTGGCCGCAATACCGCGAGCTGCGCATCGCCGACCTGGCGCGGGCGATGCGCGGGCGGCTGCTGATCGACCCGTACCGGCTGCTGAATGGCGGTGAGGCGGCCGCCGCCGGTTTCGAGTATCACGCCTTGGGCATGCCCGCTCTCGGGCGCCGCTGACGGAGATCATCTGCCGATGCTGGTTCACCAATCGCCGCAAACGCTGCGGCCCGCGCGCGTCGTCGTCCTCGGCGCCGGCGGGTTTGTCGGCAACGCGATCGCCGCCCGTCTCGAAGAGGACGGCACGCCGGTGCTGCGCCTCGCACGCCGGGACATCGATCTGCTGTCGCCCGATGCCTCGTCGCGGCTCGGCGCGCTGCTGCGGGCCGACGACGTGCTGGTTGCGGTGTCGGCTATGGCCCCGGTGCGCAACGCCGAGATGCTGCGCGACAACATGATCCTCGCGGCCAACATCGTGAAAGCCGCCGCCGCAGCGCCCCTGGCGCAGGTCGTCAACATCAGCTCTGACGCGGTCTACGGCGATTCCACGGAACCGATGGGCGAGGACGCGGTCAAGTCGCCCGACTCGCTGCACGGCGTCATGCACCTGGCGCGCGAACTGATGTTTCGCAATGAGATCAAGGCGCCGCTGGCGATGCTGCGCCCCAGCCTGCTGTACGGCGCCGGCGACCCGCATAACGGTTACGGGCCGAACCGGTTTCGCCGGCTCGCCGAGGCCGGAGAGCAGATCACCCTTTTCGGCAAGGGCGAGGAGCGGCGCGACCATGTGCTGGTCGACGATGTCGCCGAACTGACGGCGCGGGTGATCTATCGGCGGTCGACCGGGGCGCTCAACATCGCCACCGGCACGGTGACGAGCTTTTACGACATCGCCG
>JBBRPG010000147.1:0-9974 GCA_038228485.1 Alphaproteobacteria bacterium | reverse complement strand
TCAGACTAGCGGTATTGGTTCGGCAACCGTGCCGGTGACGATCTTGATGACCGTACCAACGTTCGGAATGTACCTACTCTGCCGGGAGCGCCTGGAGCTCGGCGCGTGCTTGGGGGAACGCGGCCAGACTTGCGCCCCTGACGAAAACGGCCGGCATCGCTGCCGGCCGTTCGCCGTTTCTGATCGGAAAGAGAGCTTACCGGATGCCGATACTGACCCCCGGCAGGCTTATGCCGACGTTAGGCCCGTAAACCACCGGCGGATAATAATACGGCGAGCCGTAGTAACCCGACCCATACGGCGAGCCGTAGACTACCGGCGGCGCATGGTAGTACCCGCCGTTCCAGTTGTGGTGGCGCTCTCCGCGATGGTTGTCGTCCCAGTCGGCGCGGGCGGGCGTGGCGAAAGCGCCGAGCGCCAGCAAGCCCGAGATGGCAATCCCGGCGGCGAGCCTTGCCGATGGGCGGGGTTTTGATGTGGTGTCAACGATGTGGGTCATAGCGACCTCCTTTGATAAGCGTCGTGTCACGGTCGCGAAACGCGATCGTTAGCCCTTCTTGGCGGGTGCTGTAGCGTCGGCGCCGCGCTCGGAATTATCGAACACCGCGTCGGCGATTTTCTTCTGGGGATCGGGCATCGCGTCGTACAGCGTGCTGAACGACGAGGTCAGGTTCTTCAGCCCGTCGACATGCGCCTGGGCGAATTTCTGATAGGTCTTCAGGTCCTCCACCGCGCTCAGGCTTTGCGGCGGCGTTGCCCGGCTGGAGGCGACCAGCTTGTCCATTGCAGCGGCGTTTTCGCGCATCGCCTGGGCGACGCCGTTCCACTTGGATTCCTGCTCCGGGGTGATTTTCAGCGCCGCGTGAAGCGCGGTGATCCGCTGCTCGACGGTCTCTCCCTTGGTCGGGGCAGCCGGAACGGCAGCGGGGGCCGGAGCGGCGGCCTGCGCGAGTTGGATCGCCCCGTTGGCGGCGGTTCCGGCCAGAGCCCCGGTGAGCGGGGTGGCGAGGATCGTAGCGCCGAACAGCGCGGCGATAGCGACCGAGCGCACAAACGGCGCGGGTACGGCAATCGGGCGGATGAAAGATGACATGGCGGTAACCCTTCAGGATTTTACAGGAAATATCGCCGCTTCGAAGTTTTTGAACGAAGAAAAGACGATCCGTAACGTTATTTAATAAGTCCAAAAATTTCAGCCATCGGAAACTACTCATAAGAGATATTAACAATAGTATTAAATAATAATATTACCCATTTGGCGAATTCAAACGCCGTTATCTACAGAAAACATACATAAAGAGGCTGGCCGCACCAAGAACAGCTAGCGATTCCGGCTCGACGTGGCGGCGGCAGCAGCAGGCAGCTGTGCCTGCGCTTCCGCGAGAAGATCGATCAACCGTTGCCGCGTTTCCGCCGTGTGGCGGTCGAGCTTCAGCAATTCTTGATAGTGCTGGATGTTCAGTTCGATGATCCGTGGATCTTCCGTCATTTGCCACGTCTCCCGCTTGGGGTCGGGTCGGGAACCGCCCGTGCTTTCCCCAGGCGGCGGCGCAACGCCGCCGCCGCCCTGCCCGCTGTCAGTGCACTGCGGCGGCCGCTGCCTGCGGCAAGCCGATTGGCCGGCGGATATCGATCGGTGGAGAGCGTCGCGCTTTCACGGGAATGGACTCTGTCCCGCGACGAAGGGGAACGCTCTTTACATTCCGTTCAACACCCCGCTCGGTCTCGCCAAGCATCAGTTGGCGTAGCGCGTCGCGGCCGCGCGACAGGCGCGAGCGCACCGTCCCGACCGGAACTCCGAGCGCCACGCTCACATCTCCATAGGACATACCCTCCATCCCGACGAGCAGGATCACCGATCGCTGCTCCAAAGGCAGCCGGTTGAGCGCCCGGTTAAGGTCGCGCAGCTCGAGGTGCTTTTCCTGGTTGGCCGGCTGGCTGAGCAGGAATTGATTTTCGCCGAATTCGACCGTCGGCCCCGTGCGAATGGAACGGCGAACAAAGTTGACGTGCTGATTGTGGAGGATCGTAAACAACCACGCCCGCAGATTGCTGCCCTCTTGCCAAAGATGCAGCTTGCCGAGGGCGCGGGTGAGACATTCCTGGACGAGATCGTCGGCGGCGGCGGGATCGCGCGCCAGTACCCGGGCATAGCGCCGCAGGCGGGGTATCTCGGCCTCGATATCCTGATAAATGTCGGTCATCGGTGGCTCCTTCGGCTGGTTGCGGCCGCCGCTGCGGTCGCCCCGCCGATCGAGCCGACGTTAGCCGCCGGAGATGCGATAGCGGCAGCCTCGGAAACTACTCAACCGGCGATCGCACGCCGGCGCCGCCGTTACGGCGCCGCGGCGAGGGCCAGGCGGATCAAGGCGGGAATGGAGCGCGAGCCGGTCTTCTTCATCACCGCAGCGCGGTGATTTTCGACCGTGCGCTGGCTGAGCCCGAGATCGGCGGCAATGTTCTTGCTCGGGTGGCCGGCGAGCACCATGTCCATGACTTGGCGCTGGCGAGCCGTCAGGCCGGCGATGGATGTCGTCGCGGTCTCCCGCCAGGCGGACAGTTTGGCGGAATCCCCCGCCTGCTCCATCGCACGTTCGATGCTGGCGAGAAGCTCCTGGTAACCGACCGGCTTCTCGATGAAATCCGCCGCGCCTGCCTTCATCGCCGCGACCGCCATCGGCACATCGCCATGGCCGGTGATCATGATCGCCGGCAGCCGTTGCCGGTCGCTATTAAGCCGTTGCAAGAGCTCGAGCCCGCCCATGTCCGGCATCCGGGCATCGACGATCAGGCACCCCTGCCGGCCGGGGCGATAGACCTCGAGGAACGCGTCGCAGCTATCGAAGATCTCGACCCGTCTTCCATCTGCTTCGAGCAGGTCGCGCATCGCCTCGCGCACGGTGCGCTCGTCGTCGATGACGAAGATCGCGGGCGGGCGATCGTCCGCCGGCAAAGCGGGTTGCGCGCCGGCGAGAAGCTGACGAATCCGCTCGATCAGCGCCGCCGCCGTCACCGGCTTGCCGAGATGCGTCCGGCCCTGGCGGGCGATCTCGCGCAACGTGTCGGTGGAAACGTCGCCGCTGAGGATGATCGCCGGGACATCGTGGCCGAGCATCTCTTCCAGGCTGGCGACCACTTGGAGGCCGTTCGGGCCGTTTGGCAGGTTGTAGTCGGCGAGGACGAGATCGGGCCGCACCGCCTCGCGCTTTGCCAGTTCCAACGCCACCCTGCCATCGGCGGCGGTCACGGCGCGGTAGCCCTCGCCGTCAAGCAGCAGCTTGAGCGTCTCGCGCATGGCGGGTTCGTCCTCGACGACGAGGATCGTTTCGTTCGGGCTTACCGAAACCATCGGCTCGGGCTGGCCAAGCCGGGATTGAACGACCGCATCGCCAATCCCGAGCGGCACCTCCACCGAAAAGACCGAACCCTTACCCGGACTGGATCGCACGTCGATGGTGTGGCCCAGCAGTTCTGCCAGACGCTGCACGATGGCAAGACCAAGACCGAGCCCCTTGCTGCGCTCGCGGGCCGGGTTGTCGAGCTGATGAAACTCTTCGAAGATCGCCGAAAGCTGCTCCGAAGGAATGCCGCTCCCGGTGTCCCATACCTCGATGCGCAGTGTGTTGGTTCGCCGCCGGCACCCGAGCAGGACCTTGCCCGTCTCGGTGTATTTGACCGCGTTCGACACCAGGTTGCGGACCATCTGCGCGAGCAGCCGCGGGTCGCTGCGCACGGTCAGGCTGCTCGGCACCACGCGCCAGTCGAGGCGGCCGTCGGTCTCATGGTAGGCGAATTGGCTGCGCAGCTCGTCGAGCACGAGCTCGACCGGAAAATCGACGATCTCGCGACGGACGATCCCGGCTTCGAGCTGGTTGATGTCCAAGAGCGTGTCCAGCATTCCCGACATCGCGCTGACGGTTTCCGCCAGCCGGTCGACCAGGTCGAGAACCGCTTTGTCGGTGATTTTCTTTGCCAGGATGCCTTGCAGGAAACTCAGCGTCTGCAAAGGTTGACGGAGGTCATGGCTGGCGGCGGCCAGGAAGCGGGATTTGCCCAGATTGGCTTGCTCGGCCTCCCGCTTGGCGAAGCCTAGCGCCTCGGCCGCGCGCCGGCGCTCGGTGATGTCGTCGAACGCCAACAGGACCTTGTGCTCTCCCGGCGCCCCATCCAACAGCTTGCGGGCGTTGAGCAGCAGCAGCCGCCGGCCCGCCGCCGGCAGGTCGATCTCCGCCTCGTAATCTTCGACATGCGACGCCTCGGCCTGCACCCGCTCGAGGAACACCCGCAACCCGGCAGCTCCGGCGAGATGGCCGGCGGTGGTCGCGAGCGGCTTGCCGACAGCGTCCCCGGACGCGATCGCAAAGGTTTGGTAGAAGGAGCGGTTGGCGGAAACGAGGTTGAGTTCCTTGTCGAGCACGACCAACGGCTGGCGGATGGTGTCGATGATGCTGTCGGAATAGACTCGCGCCGCCTCGATCTTTTGCTCCGCCGCTTTCATCTCGGAGATGTCGGCGAAGGTAATGACGACGCCCTCGATCCGGTCGTCCTGGGTGCGGTACGGCAGGATGCGACGGGCGTACCAGGCGCCGTTCTCGGCCTCGATCTCGCGCCCGATCGGCGCGACGCTGGTCAGCACCGCGCGGGCATCGGCCAGGAGCCCGGCGTCGGCGGCGAGCAGGGTGAGGTCGGCCAGGGGCCGGCCGATGTCGGTGGCGATGATGCGAAACAGCGCTCTCGCCGCCGGAGTGAAAAAGCGGATGTTGAGATCGCCGTCAAGGAACAGGGTCGCGACGCCGGTGCTGTCGAGGATGTTCTGCAAGTCGTCGGACGTGCTGCGCTGCCGATCCAGTGTCTCCTGAAGCTCGCTGTTGACCGCGGTCAGTTCTTCGTTGAGCGCCTGCAATTCCTCCTTTGAGGTCACCAGCTCCTCGTTGGTGGACTGGAACTCCTCGTTGACCGACATCGCTTCTTCGTTGATCGTCGTCTGCTCCTCGTTGGACAGTTCGAGGTCGCGGATGACGCTCTGCAATTCCGCGCGGGTGGCGTCGAGCTCGCGCTCGAGTTCGGGGACCCGCGAGTCGGTATCGGCCGGCGCACCCGGTCGGCCGGTCTGCTCCTGCCGCTCGGGTTCGTCGATAAAGCTGACCAGCAGCAGGGCGTCGCCCTCGCTCTGCAGCGGCTGCACCTCGATCCTCACGGCAAGCGATCCATCGCCGTGGCTCATCCGCGCGCCGGCGGCGATGGCCCGCGCCTGCCCTTGGCTCGCCTGCCCCTGGCTCGCCTGCCCCTGGCTCGCCTGCCCCTGGCTCGCCTGCCGGATCGCCGCCCCCAGGTTGCCGCGCAACCCGTCGCGCACCATGGCGAGCAGATCGCGGCTCGGCTCGCCCGCGGCCACCCGCAAATAGCGGTCGGTCGCTCCCAAGTAATACAGGCACTCGCCTTTGCGGTTGATCAGCACCGACGCCGGCGCATAGGCGTCGAGCAGCGCCCGCTGCACCAGGTCGCGCGGGCCTGCGCCAGGCAGCGCCCGGCGTGCACCCGGCGCCGGCACCCGCGTGTCGGCCGGCAACGGACGTGCGACCGCCGCGGTCTTAGCGCGGCCGACATGCCGATAAATCCGGTGCGTTTTGGAAATCGGGTCGAACCGGTCGCCCAAATCCGCGACCGTCTCGGCCCCGCCAAGAAAGAGGACGCCGTGGTCGCGCAGCGCGAAATCAAACAGCCGCAGGACCTTCTGCTGCGCCTCCGGCCGCAAATAGATCAGCAGATTGCGGCAGGACACCAGGTCGAGGCGCGAAAACGGCGGATCGGCCAGCACGTTCTGCGTCGTAAACACCACCAGCCCGCGCAGCTCCGATACGATCCGGTAGCTCTGATTCTCTCTTTTGAAGAAGCGGGCGAGCCGCGCCGGCGACACGTCGGCCTCGATCGTTTCCGGATAGAGCCCCTCTCGGGCGAAGGCCACCGCGGCGCCATCGGCGTCGGACGCAAACACCTGCAGCGCGCCGGTGCGCTTGGCCGCCGTCAGCTCCTCAAGAAACAGCATGGCGATGGAATAGGTCTCCTCGCCCGAGCTGCAGCCGGCTACCCAGATCCGCAGCGGCTGGTCCGGCGGCTGCCGGCGTACCAGATCGGGAACCACTTCCTTTGCCAACAGCTCGAAGGCTTTCGGGTCGCGAAAGAACCCGGTGACGTTGATCAGCAGATCCTTGGCGAGGAGATCGGCCTCGCCCGATTTCTGACCGAGAATTTCGAGATACCGGTCGCGGTCGGCGACCCCGGCCGCCGCCATGCGTCGCTCGATCCGACGCTGCAACGTCCCCGGCTTGTAGAGAGCAAAGTCGTGCGCCGTCCGCGTCCGCAGCAAATCGACGATCGGGGTTAGCCAATTCGAGGTGTCGTCGCCGGATGCGGTGCTGGGACGTGGACCCGCCGCCTCCCGCGTCTGCGTGCCATGCTCGATCAGGATTTGCGGAATTTGCGCCACCGGCGCCACAAAATCGGCGAGACCGGTCATGATCGCGTTGCGCGGCATGCCGTCGTAGGCGGCATCGTCCGGGCTCTGCACGACGACGAGCCCGCCTTTTTCCTTTATCGCTCTCAGCCCGAGGCTGCCGTCGGCCCCGGTTCCCGACAGGATCACGCAGATCGCGCGCTTGCCGTATTCCGCCGCCAACGAATGCAGAAAGTAGTCGAAGGGCAGGCGCGCGCCGTGACGCTCGCGCGGTTCCGAGAGACGCAGCGCACCCCGATCGATCGACAGATAAGTCGCCGGCGGGATGATATAGACATGCCCCGGCTCCAGCGGCATCCCGTCCGCCGCCTGCTGCACCTTCTTGGTCGTATGGCTGGACAGCAGATCGACCATCATGCTGGCATGACTGGGGTCGAGATGCTGGATCAGGACGAACGCCATCCCGCTATCGGCGGGTAGCGCGTCGAAGAGCTTGCGGAACGCCTCGAGGCCGCCGGCCGAAGCGCCGAGCGCAACCACCGGAAAGTCGGTTTGCATGGTTGAAAGCGGCGCGGCAGGGCCGGGCGGAGACGCCGCCCGCCGGGCCGGCCGCGGACGAGGCGCACTCGCCTGTTTCGGGCGGCCCCCTGTCGTCATGCTGGTCTTCTTTCGCGCTCCGATCGCCTTACGTGACACCCGCCACGCCGAGGCAATGCGATCCCGGCGTGGTGGCCGCGGCGTCGATCGCGGTCTTTATATAGGGTTCCGTGGGCGAGAAAGGGAGTCCCCGCGAGGATCGCCTGATGTCGCGTGATGCCTGGGCCTATGCCGACTTGCTGAGCGTCTGGGCGCACCCGGTGGCCACGTCGGAGTTCGGCTTGTCGCTGCCGGGCAGGGTCGCCCAGCCGCCCTTTTCGATGAACGACTGACGGTCCCACGCGGAGGACACTTTTTTGAACTCCGTCAGCTTCGCCGCGGCATCGGGTTGCGCCGCGAACGTCGCCACGCAGACCGAGGCGAGCGCCGCGACGGAAGCGGCTGCCTCCCGCTGTTGCGCCATGCGTTCGGCAGTGCCCCCGAGCGTCCATCCGAGCGCCCAAAACCCGATGATGATCATGGCGACAGCGCCGCCGACCGCACCCCACAGCGCCGGCTTGATTTCTGGACGGGAGTTCATTGCCGGACCACGCTTTCAGGAGGAGGGATGTTCGCCGTTAAAGCATAGGGCGGGGCGAGCGCGCCGGTAGGTTCGGAAACTACTCAGCTCGCGACCGGCGCTGTCGCCAAGAGTAAAAAGACCGGAGACGCCACGCACTTTCGGGGGAGGGTTTTCGCGCCGCCTCCGGCTCCACTACTGGGAGGATTGCATCCTGACCGGTGACGGCTGGGACGGGCAGAGTCGGAAACTACTCAATCTGACCCTGCACCTGTGACTCAGCTTCTATCCGCCGCCCGCTGCTCAGGCGGCAGTTGCAGCCGGTACCCCACTCCCAGCTCCGTCAGGATATGCGTCGGCCTGGTGGGGTCCGGTTCGAGTTTTTGCCGCAGCCCGCGAATAAACACCCGCAGATATTGGACTTCATCAATCTGCGCCGGCCCCCAGACCTCGCGCAAAAGCTGCCGGTGAGTCACCACCTTGCCGGCGTGGGTCACCAGGTGACGCAGCAATTCGAACTCCTTGGGCGAAAGTCTGACCTCTTTGCCGCCGCGGCTGACCAGCCGGCGCACCAGGTCGACAGCCAATTCCCCCGAGGTAAAAACCGGCAGCTCGCCCTTTGCATAAAACGCGTGCCGCGCCGCAGCGCGCAGGCGCGCAATCAGCTCCGCCATGCCGAACGGCTTGCTGATGTAGTCGTCGGCGCCAAGGTCAAACGCCTTGACCTTGGCGCCCTCATCGATCCGCGCCGACAGGACGATGATCGGCACCAGCGACCGCTTGCGAATTTCGACGATGGCGTCGAGGCCGCTGCGGTCCGGGAGACCGAGGTCGAGGATGATCAAATCCGGCTTCTCGCTGTCCAGCGCCGCGAGGGCGCCGGCGCAGTCCTCGGCGGTGACGACGCGATTGCCGATGGCCCCGAGACTGGTGCGCAGAAAGCGCCGTATCGGCGGCTCGTCGTCCACGACGAGGATGGTGGTCTGCATCAGCCGCGGATTTCGATGGTGTCGCGGATTTCGATGGTGTCGCGGGTTTCGGTGTCGCGGGTTTCGGTTTCGCCGGGGTCGCCGCCGGCCGGCATGCGGATCGTGAACACCGCGCCGCTGCGGTCGCGGCGATTGCCGGCCTCGATGCGGCCGCCTTGGGCCTCGACAAAGCCCCGGCAGATCGCGAGCCCGAGCCCCGTACCGGCGCGGCGGTGATCCTGCGCTTGGACGCGGTAGAATTTGTCGAACACGCGCTCCAGCTGGGCGTCCGCTATACCCGGCCCCTCGTCGCGCAGCTCGATCGTCACCGTCTCGTCCTCGCATCGCGCTGCCAACTGGATATGGCTGCCGGGCGGGGAATATTTGGCGGCGTTGTCGAGAAGGTTGAACAGCACCTGCTCGAACAGCAACGCATCGAGGCGGAGCATCGGCAGATCGGCGGCGATGTCGACCGCGACATGATGGCCGTCCAGCAAAACGGCGGCGCGCCGCAGCGCGGTGCCGATTATTTCACTAAGGTCGAACCGCTCGGCGCGCAACTCAATCGCGCCGGATTCCAGCCGGGTTATGTCGAGCAGATTGGTGACGAAGCGGTTGAGCCGCTCGGCTTCGTCCTGCACCATCGCCAGCAGCTCTTCCTGCTGTTCCGGGCCGTACTTCCCGGAAAGGCTCCGCAGGCTCGACACCACCCCGATGATCGACGCCAGCGGGGTGCGCAAATCGTGCGAGATCGATGTCAACATCGCCGACCGCAGCCGCTCGGTCTCGGCCAGAAGGCGGGCTTCGGCGAGCACCCCCGCCAGCGTCACGCGCTCGATCGCCACCGCGGCCTGGTCGGCGAGCGCGTCGAGCAGCCGGCGCTCGTCACCGGTCAAGAAGGGGCCGGGCGTATCGCGGTAGACGCCGATCATCCCAACCGCTCCGCTCCCGGTGCGCAGCGGCAGGAAATGCCGCGGGCAATTCGATCCTATGTCGGTTCCCAAGCCGGCGGCTTCACCGTGTTGCCAGCTCCGTTGCGCCGCTTCCATCTCATGGTCTTCGAGCCGGTCGTCAGGCGGATATCCGCCCACGACCGCAAGAGCGCCGCCCGGCTTTGCCGGCATCAGCAGGATCGTGTGGACATCGAGCATCGACGATATCTGGTAGGCCGAGGCCCATATCACATCGTCGAGCGTGGCCGTGCCGGCGAGCTTGCCGCTGAAGGCATAAAGCGCGGCGGTCGTCTTCGCCCGCGCTCGGGCGATAACGGCCTGGCTGCGCGTCGCCGCCGTCAGGTTGCTGACCATCACGGCGACCAGAAAAAAGAAAACCAGCGCAACCGCGTTGTCGGGATCGGCAATGGTCAGCGTGTAGAGCGGCGCCAGAAAAAAGAAAT
>JBBRPG010000146.1:0-9992 GCA_038228485.1 Alphaproteobacteria bacterium | reverse complement strand
TCGCCGGCGCCCAGAAATTGAAGGAACAGCTCGACCAGGCTCGCGCCGAGCTCGACACGGTGCAGCGTGCCGGCAATTGGAGCCGCGCCGGCGAATTGACCTACGGCGTCATCCCCGACCTCGAACGCAAGATCGCCGAGGCCGAGGGACCGGGGAGCGGGCGCATGCTCGAAGAGGCGGTGACGCCGGAGCATATCGCCGGGATCGTCTCGCGCTGGACCGGCATCCCGGTAGAGAAGATGCTGTCCGGCGAGCGCGAGAAGCTGCTCAAGATGGAAGAAAACCTCGGCCGCCGCGTGATCGGGCAGAACGAGGCGGTGGTTGCGGTGTCGAACGCGGTGCGCCGCGCCCGCGCCGGCCTGCAGGACCCGAACCGGCCGATCGGCTCGTTCCTGTTCCTGGGCCCCACCGGGGTCGGCAAGACCGAGTTGACCAAGGCGCTCGCTGAGTTTTTGTTCGACGATGAGAGCGCGATGGTGCGCATCGACATGTCGGAATACATGGAGAAGCATACCGTCTCGCGGCTGATCGGCGCGCCGCCGGGCTATGTCGGCTACGACGAGGGCGGCGCCTTGACCGAGGCGGTGCGGCGTCGTCCGTATCAAGTGATCCTGTTCGACGAGGTCGAGAAGGCGCATCCGGACGTGTTCAACGTGCTGCTGCAGGTGCTCGACGACGGGCGGCTGACGGATGGGCAGGGGCGCACGGTCGATTTCCGCAACACGCTCATCGTGCTGACCTCGAACCTCGGCAGCGAGGCGATCGCCAACCTGCCGGACGATGCCGATATCGAGCAGGCGCGCCCGGCGGTGATGGAGGCAGTGCGGCACGCGTTTCGGCCGGAATTCCTCAACCGGCTCGACGAGATCCTGCTGTTCCGCCGTCTGTCGCGGCACGACATGACCGGGATCGTCGAGATCCAGCTCGGGCGGCTGCGCAAGCTGCTGGTCGAGCGCAAGATCGCGCTCGACATCGACCCGAAGGCCAGCGAATGGCTGGGGAACGCGGGCTACGACCCGGTCTATGGCGCCCGGCCGCTGAAGCGGGTGATCCAGCGCGAGCTGCAAAACCCGCTGGCGCAGCAGATCCTGGAAGGCAAGATCCCCGACGGCGCCACGGTCAGGATCACCGCAAGCCCCCTCGGCCTGGTGATCGGCGAAGCAAGCACCGCAGCGGTCGCCGCCTAAAGTCCCGCAGGCGCAAAAAAAAGAGGCGCGGTCCGAACCGCGCCTCTTTCTCGTTGGGGGAGGCTTAGAGCTTTGTCGAAATTGTGTTGAATGTCGTCGACAGGTTCCTGCCGACATTGGTGATCGTGCTGATCGCGGCAAGCGCGATCAAAGCCGCGATCAACCCGTACTCGATTGCCGTGGCACCGGTTTCATCACTGAGCAGGTTCTTGAGAAGACGAAGCATGGGGCGGTCTCGACCTAATGCGCGCCGGCATCTGTACCGCGGACCGCATTAATTTGTGGTAAACGCGGCGCGCTATCCTGAAAAATCTTACGGCTTGTAAGCCCGGTGGACATTTGCCGCACACCCGGCAGTGATGTGCCGGAAGAGGTTTCTGTCACCTTCTAGCGCCTATAGTTTGGTGGCGATGGTATTGAACGTCGTCGACAGGTTCCTGCCGACCGTTCCCATCACGCTGACTGCGGCGAGCGCTATCAAAGCAGCGATCAATCCATACTCGATAGCCGTAGCGGCGGTCTCGTCTTGGAGCAGCCTTACCAGCAAACTATACATACTGACCTCTCCTACTGTACGCGCGGCAGGATAGGCGCCGTAAGTTTAATGTAAGGTGAATCGGGGGTGAGAATTTTCCCAGCGTTGCGCTGCCCGCGCCGGCCAACGGAGCCGGCGCGGGGACAATGAACGATCTCAACGCCACCCCGATGGGCATTGGCCAGTCAGTCAGGCGCCGCGAAGACTTGCGCCTCTTGACCGGAAATGGCCGCTACACCGACGATTTGACCCTCCCCGGACAGATGCATGCCTATGTGCTGCGCTCGCCCCACGCGCATGCCGAGATCGCCGGGATCGATACACGTTCGGCGGCCGCTTTGCCGGGGGTGGCGGCGGTGCTGACCGCGGCGGATTACCTGGCCGACGGGTTGAAGCCGATGGCGCATGCGCCGGCCTCGACCAGCCCGCCCGACATTCGCCTCGACAACACCGACGGGTCGGCGATCGAGGTGCCGGCGCAGATGCCGCTGGCGCAAGGCCGGGTGCGGTTTGTCGGCGAGCCGGTCGCCCTTGTCGTCGCCGAGACCCTGGCGCAGGCCAAGGACGCCGCGGAACTGGTGGCGGTCGATTACCGCCCTTTGCCGGCGGTGACGGGTGCGCCTGCTGCCGCTTCGCCGCAAGCGCCGCGAGTCTGGGAGCGCGCGTCGAATGTCGTTGTCGATGCGATGGCCGGCGACGGGGCGGCGACCGAGGCGGCGTTCGCCCGCGCTGTTCATGTCGTCCGCCTCGAAACCCATGTGCAGCGAGTGACCGGCGTGCCGATGGAGCCGCGCGCCGCGCTCGCCGAATACGACCCGGAAAGCGACCGCTACACAATCTATGCCGGCGGCGGCGGCGTTGGCCGACCCAAGCGCGACGTTGCCCAGATGCTTGGGGTCGAGGAAGCTCAGCTGCGCGTCGTCGCCTACGATGTCGGCGGCAATTTCGGCACCCGCAACGGCACCTATCCCGAGCTGGCGCTCTGTTGCTGGGCAGCCAAGCGCACGGGCCGGCCGGTTAAATATCTGTGCGAGCGCAGTGAGGCGCTGCTCACCGACTATCAGGGCCGCGACCTTACCGTCGAGGCCGAGCTGGCGCTCGATGGCGACGGCAATTTTCTCGCGCTGCGCGCCTCGAACCTCAGCAATGTCGGCGCCTATGCGGGCTCGTTCGTGCCGCTGACCAAGGGCACCGAGCTGATGACCAGCATCTACCGTACCCCCGCGGCGCGAGCGCGGGCGCGGGCGGTGTTCAGCCATACCCCTTCGACCGCGCCCTACCGCAGCGCCGGCCGGCCCGAGGTCATGTACGTCATGGAGCGGCTGATCGACCGCGCCGCACGCGAGTTCGGCTTCGACCGCGTGGCGCTGCGTCGGCGCAACCTGATCCCGCCCGATGCGCTGCCCTACCCGAACCCGTTCGGCATGACCTATGACAGCGGCGCCTACGAGGCGATCCTCGACCGCACCCTGGCATTGGCGAATTGGGACGGGTTCGCAACGCGGCGGGAAGAGTCGCGGCGACGCGGCCGCTACCGCGGCATCGGCCTTGGCACCTATGTCGAGTCGCAGAGCGGCGCGCCGCAGGAAGAGGCGGTGGTGACGGTGCACCCCGAAGGGACGGTCGAGGTCGCGATCGGCACATTGTCGAGCGGGCAGGGGCACGAGACCAGCTATGCCCAGCTGCTCGGCGAGTGGCTCGGCATCGAAAACGACCGCATCCGCCTCGTCACTGGCGACACCGACCGGAGCAGATTCGCGGCGGGCTCGCATTCGGGACGCTCGATCCGGCTCGCCTCGATCACCATGCATGCCGCAGCCCAGCGCATCATCGAGAAGGGGCTGCAGCTCGCCGCGCAGCTGCTGGAGACCGCTGAGGCCGATATCGGGTTTGCCGCCGGCCGGTTCACCGTAAAAGGCACTGACCGGACGGTGGACCTATTTGCGGTCGCGAGGGCGGCCGAAAGCGATGTGCGGCTTCCGGCCGAGCTGCGCGGCCCGCTTGCCGGCACCGGCGAGGTGGTCAGCCGCATCTCGTCTTTCCCACACGGCTGGCATGTCGCGGAGGTCGAGATCGACCCCGAGACCGGCGCGGTCGAGCTTGCCCGCTACACCGCGATCGACGATGTCGGCCGCGCGGTCAACCCGATGATCGTCCACGGCCAGACGCATGGCGGCATCGCCCAAGGCATGGGCCAGGCGCTGATGGAGCACTGCGTCTACGATCCCGCCAGCGGGCAGGCGCTGGCCGGCTCGTTTATGGACTACGCGATGCCGCGCGCCGGCGACCTGCCGTTCTTCGCTACCGACATCAGTGAGGTGCCGTCGACGACGCATCCTTTGGGATTTCGCGGCGGCGGGGAGGGCGGCATCACCCCCTCGCTCGGGGTCATCGTCAACGCGGTGGTCGATGCGCTCGCCGAATTCGGCGTCACTCACATCGAGATGCCAGTGACGGCGGAGAAGGTGTGGCGGGCGATTAGGATGGCGGCACCGTAGGTATTTCAACCTGCCGGCGCCACTGTCGCCGCTTCCCGCCGCAAGCCGGGATCCACCTGTCGACTTCGCGAATGCTGATGGGTGGGCCCCGGCTTTCGCGTGATCTTGGTGGGTTCCGCTCTACCTTGGTGTAGTTCGGGCGCCAATCAACGGATCATGTGGGACTCTTTCTGGAACGTCTTGGTCTCCGAGACGCTGCCGTCGCGATAGGTCAGCTCGACCGTGACCGCTTGGGTCGTCGGCGGCAGGTTCATGTAGCCCTTTGCGTCGTTTGGGATCTCCGCGTAGTGCAGGGGATCGCACGGCGGCATCGGGATTGCCTTGTCGGGCCTGGTATTGTCGATGCCGATGCGCACCTCGCGGATCGCGCAGCGGAACGATATCAGCTGCGTGTAGTACAGCAGCAGCCCGTTGTACTGGCGGAACGACACCCAGTCTGAGGCCGTCATCTCGAGGATGCGCCGGTCGCCGCGGGCAAGCTCCGCGTCCGGATCGAACGAGATCGGAAACGGCCCGGCAACGTTGCCGTTGGCATCGATGGCACGGACCTGGATCGTGGCCGTCGCCTGATCCTTTTCCAGCTCGAAGGTTGGGTTCGCCATCCGCCGCCGCGTGCGCGGGTCGAGCGCGTCGAGCGCCCCGGTCTCCTTGAACGGACCGTCATTGCCGAGCCGCCATGAGATCGCCGTGACCGGGCCGAGAAACGACATCGTCACCGACCAGCCGCCGCTGTTGCGCATAAAGGTCGCCAGCGGCGCGTTGATCGGCTGCGCCGGCGCTGGCGGAGGCTCGGGTCGCGGCGCGATCGCCTCCGGCCGCGGCACGTTGAAGGCAGCGGCGGTCCGTTCTTCGCCCTCGCCGCCCTTCGCCGACGCTGCCGGCGCCGGCTCGGGCCGCGGCACGTTGAGCGCGGCGATCTGCGGTTCGGAGGCGGTGCCCTCGCGGGTGTTGAGGATAAAGTCGCCGACGATCTCGTCGTAATAGGCCGGGGTCTGCTCGTGCTTGATGCTGGACGCCAGCCCGCGGACCTGGGCCTGGGTGCGCTTGGCGAGCTGCACCAAGGTCAGCTTCGGCTGCGCCAACTCGCGGACGAAATTGCGGGTGAACACCGAGTTGGGATCGGGGTCGCTTTGCGACATCGAGTCGAGCGCGGTCTGCTTGGCGCCGGCGGAAAACAGGATGAATGTGCCCTCCGGCGGCGTGATCGGCGCGAGCCCGCCCTCGCCGCCGACGGCGCGGGTGCCGGGGCGGGCGAACGGGTTGTTGCGGCAGGCGTCCAGCACCACGATCATCGTCCGCGCGCCGCGCTCCTGCAGGCGGTCGATGATGCGCTCAACCTCGAACGAGGCGTCGCGCACCAGGTCTTCCTGGCCTTCGGTCGCCGCCGGCACGTCGGTCGGCAGCAGGTAGTTGCGGCCGCGAATCTCAAAGCCATGCCCGGCGAAGAAAAAGAACACCGTGTCGCCGGGTCCGATCGTCGTGCCGAACGATAGCAGCGATTGGCTCAGCGCCGCGCGCGACTGGTTCTCGGGCGACGGTGACGGTGAAGTCGAGCTTGCGCAGGGCGGAAGCGATGGCGTTGGCATCGGTCGCGGCTTTCGACAGCGGCGGGACCTGCTGATAGGCGTCGTTGCCGATCACCAGCGCCAGCCGTTTTTCCGCCAAGGCCGATGTCGCGCCGGCGATAAGCGCAGCGAGCAGCAACAAAGCGAAAAGAAGGCGCCGCATCGTGCGCCTCCCCTCAGCCTTTGATCCCGAGCTCGCCCTGCAGGTCGGCGACGACGCCGGTGCGGCTGCGCTTGTTCCAGCGCGTGCGGCTGCCGATCGGCGCGTTCTCGATCTCGGGATAGACCTTGAGCGCGACAAAGACCGGGCCGGGCCGGCCGAGGATTTCCGCCAGCGCGCGGTCGAGATCGTCGAGCTTGTCGAAGGCCTGCGCCCGCGGATAGCCGGCGGCGAGCGCCATGCGGTCGTATTTCACGTTCTTGGCGTTGGGCACCGGCTGGCCGCCGGTGGTCGCATAGACCTCGTTGTCGAGCAGGAAGTGGTAGAAATTCGCCGGCGCCTGTTCGGCGATGGTGGTCAGCATGCCGAGGCTCATCAGGATGTCGCCCTCGGAATCGAACAGCACGACCTTGCGGTTGGGCTGCGCCAGCGCGAGGCCAAGCGCGAACCCGGCATGCCCGCCCATCGCCGGATCGCCCAGCGGCACGTCGAGGTTCGGGTTGTCGGTGAGGTCGACCCAGAATTTGCCGCCGCGCCCGGGGACGACGATCGCGTCGCCACGATGCGGCTTGAAGGCGGCAAGGGCTTCGGCAATGCGCATCATCGGCTGGACCTCGCAAATTCGGCTGTCATTCCGGAGACCTCGCTTAGCGAGGGAATCCGGAACCCATGAACACAATCCTCGATGGGCAACCGCCAGCGCTTCAAGCAGCTTTGCCGACGTCCGTGTGCATAGGTTCCGGGTTCGACCCTGCGGGTCGCACCGGAATGACAATGATTAAATATCACCGGTTGAAGCCGTGGTATTCGTCGCCGACCAGCACGACGACCGGCCGTTTGGTTTTGGCCGCCTCCTCGAAGGCGACCGAGATGCGTGGCGCGTCGGCGTCGCTCTCGACCAGAAAATAAACGAGCCCGTAGGCGTTGATGAACGGCTCGGTGTAGGTGGCGGCGGTGTCGGTGGTGACGCCGTGGCGGGTCCAGCCGCGATAGCCGACCATCATGACCACGCCGACATTCATGCCGAGGAGCCAGCCGCGCAGCGAGTCGCCCGATTCCTGCAGCCCGGTGTTCTGGATCAGGATCATCGGCCGGGCGCCGCCCGCGGCGAGCCCCGAGCCGATCGAGCACGCATGGCCCTCGCGGCTGACCCCGACCAGGGTCAGCGATTTCTCGGCCTGCATTAGCAGATAGAGCCAATTGGTCTCGCTGTCGGGCAGCCAGACGATATGGCTGACCCCGTTCTTCTTCATTTCCGCGAGCACGGTTTCGGGGCTCAGCGACGTCGTCGAGGCTTCGGCCATTTCCAGTCTCCCGCAGGCGAGGGAGACGCATCGTACGACCCCGGCAAAGCGGTAGGCAACCGGCGCTGCTTCGCGCAAGATCGCGCCATGCTCCCGAGTAAGTTGTCCGAGGCTCAGCGCCGCTTTGTCGAGACCCGGCGGGTCGGCCATCTGGCCACCGCCGACGCGGGCGGCGCGCCGTTTCTGACCCCGGTCTGCTTCGGGCTCGACGGCGACACCCTCTACATCGCCATCGACGAAAAGCCGAAGCGCCGCGCCGTGCCGCTGAAACGGGTGCGCAACATCCTCGAAAACCCGAACACGGCATTTCTCGTCGACCGCTACGACGAGGATTGGAGCCGGCTGGGCTGGGTGATGTTGCGCGGGCCGGCGGACATTCTCGACGACGGCGAGGAACACGATCGCGCCCAGGCGTTGATCATCGCCCGCTATCCGCAACTGCGGGAGATGACCATCGCCGACTTGCCGGTGATTGCGCTGCGGATCATGCGTGTGGCGAGTTGGGGCGATCTGTCGGCGGATTGAGGTCAGACCAGGGTTGCAACGAGATTGCTTCGCTTCGCTCGCGAATGACGGCATTAGGATGTCATTGCGAGGCGCGCAGCGACGAAGCAATCTCGGTCGGCTTGCTGGGCGAATTCAGGGAGGGCGGCATGGATTTCGGCGCTTTCATGTTTCACACCGACTACTCGATGCCGATCGTCGATCTCGCGCTGGCGTGCGAGGCGCGCGGGTTCGAGTCGCTGTGGGCGCCCGAGCATTCGCACATCCCGCTCACCCGCAAGTCGCCGTTCCCCGGCGGCGGCGACGTGCCGAAAATGTATTACGACGCGATGGACCCGTTTGTGATCCTGACCGCCGCGGCCGCCGCGACCAAAAAGCTCAAGGTCGGCACCGGCGTCTGCCTGGTGATCCAGCGCGACACGATCCAGACCGCCAAGCTCGCCGCCTCGCTCGACCAGGTGTCGAAGGGCCGGTTCCTGTTCGGCATCGGCGGCGGCTGGAACCAGGACGAGATGGAGGATCACGGCACCGTCTTCGCCACCCGCTTCAAGCGGATGCGCGAGCAGGTCGAGGCGATGCGCGAGATCTGGACCCAGTCGAAGCCGGAATATCACGGCGAGCTGGTCGATTTCCCGCCGATGATGGCCTGGCCGAAACCGGTGCAGAACCCGCTGCCGATCATCGTCGGCGGCGCCTTTCCGCATGCGGCGCGGCGGGCGGTGCGTTACGGCAATGGCTGGATCCCGATTGCCGGCCGCCCGATCTACGGCAATTTCGAGGACTATTTTCCGCAGTACAAACAGATGCTGGCCGAGGCCGGACGCAGCCTCGACGACGCGCCGATCTCGATGTTCGGCGCCGCCGCCGATTACGATCAGCTGATGCGCTACAAGGAAATGGGGGTGGCGCGGGTGGTCGCCCCGTTGGCGCCGGAGGGCGCGGACAAGATTGTGCCGGTGCTCGACAAGTGGGCCGAGCTGATCCGGCGCGTCAACGGCTGAGCCGAAGGGGAGGAACCTTAAAATGCCCGACGTCAAGATATTGGCAAGCGGCCTGGGCTTTCCCGAAGGGCCGGTGTGGATGGCCGACGGCTCGGTCATTCTCGGCGAGATTTCCGGGAAGAAGGTGACGCGGGTCGCACCCGACGGCAGCAAGACCGAGATTGGCAAGGCCGGCGGCGGTCCCAACGGCGTCGCCACCGGACCGGACGGGGCGCTGTACGTCTGCAACAATGGCGGCGCGGTCTACGAAACGACGCCCAGTTTCCTCTCGACCGGACCGGCGCCCGATTACAAAGGCGGTTCGGTCCAGCGCATCGACCCCAAGACCGGCGAAACCCGCACGCTCTACAGCGAGGTCAACGGGCACAAGCTGTCCGCGCCCAACGATATCGTCTTCGACAAACAGGGCGGGTTCTATTTCACCGATCTCGGCAAGCGCTACGCGCATCACCGCGACAATGGCGGGCTCTATTACGCGCTGCCCGACGGTTCGTCGGTCAAGGAGCTGGTCTACCCCATCGTCACGCCAAACGGGGTCGGGCTGTCGCCCGACGAGAAGACCGTCTATGTCGCCGATACCGAGACCTCGCGGGTCTATGCCTGGGACATCGTCTCGCCGGGTGTGGTGAAGCACGAGCCGTTCCCCGCGCCCTATGGCGGCCGCTGCGTCTGCGGGCTGCCGGGGTTCCAGCGCTTCGACAGTTTGGCGATCGCGGCCTCGGGCAATATCTGCGTCGCCACCTTGGTCACCGGGTATATCACCGTCATCTCGCCCGGCGGCGAAGTGGTGCGGCAGGTCAAGATGCCGGACGTCTATCCGACCAACATCTGCTTCGGCGGACCGGACATGAAGACCGCCTATATCACCCTGTCGGCTAGCGGCCAGCTCGGGGTGATGGAGTGGTTCGAGCCGGGGCTCAAGCTCAACTTCATGTGCTGAGGGCAGGGACGGGCATGCTTGACTACGCGAAAACCAGCCAGGTTGTTGAGAAGGCCGCTAGATCTGCTCTCGGCAAAAAGAACGTCGTGCGGGTTTTTACGGAATCGGGGGCCGACGCGGAGGGGCACGACGCTTTGCGGATCACCATTGTGGTCACCCCGGATGCTGTTCTCTAATGGGTCAAGGGGCAGCGGCTCGGTTGTGAGCGATATCGACGCTCTCGGGTGTCTGTGTTCTCTACGTGCTCACGAGGCACTTGATGGGGTCAGCTGGGTGCAGAGCGGCTCGGTTGAAATCG
>JBBRPG010000145.1:0-10024 GCA_038228485.1 Alphaproteobacteria bacterium | reverse complement strand
TCTGGTATCCCGAAGCGCTAAAGGCATTTAACGCGGTCACCGAAGCGGAACCCGGTTGCGCGATGGGGTATTGGGGCATCGCGATGAGCCATTGGTATCCGCTGTGGTTTCCGCCCGGCCCGGCGGCGTTGAAGGCGGGCTCGGAGGCAGTCGAGAAGGCGATCGCCGCAGGGCCCAAAACCGAGCGTGAGAAGAACTTCATCGCGGCGATCGCGACCTTCTACCGCGACAGCGACAAGCTCGATCACCAGACCAGGGCCGTTGCCTACGAGAAGGCGATGGAACAGGTCTATCTGCGCTATCCCGAGGATCGCGAGGCCGCGGTATTTTATGGGTTGGCACTGAACGCATCCGCGCTGCCCACCGACAAGACCTACGCCAACAAAAGCAAAGCGGCGCAGATCCTCAATAAGGTCTGGGCCGAGCAGCCGAACCATCCCGGCGTCGTCCACTACCTGATCCACAGCGACGACTCGGCGCAATTTGCCCAAGCCGGACTGGATGCAGCGATTTGTTACTCAAAGATCGCACCCGAGGTGCCGCATGCGCTGCACATGCCCTCGCACATTTTCACCCGCCTCGGCTTGTGGCAGCAATCGATCGAGTCGAACCGCTCCGCTCACGCCGCGGCGCTTACCTATGTCCGAAAGACACTTGGGCCGGAGGGCTTCGACAGCGAAACCGTCCACACCATGGATTACCTCGAATACGCCTACCTGCAAACCGCACAGGATCGTGAGGCGAAAGAGGTCGTCGACGAGCTGATCGCCTTCCGCCAGAGCGCCGGCGCGAACCTGCCCACGGCCTACGCCGTGGCGGCCATTCCGGTGCGCCTCGCGCTCGAACACCGCGACTGGCGCGCCGCCGCGGCGCTAGGGACGCCCAATATCGGGTTTCCGATAGAACGTTTCCCCTGGGCCGAAGCGATGATCTCATTTGCCCGCGCGCTCGGCACAGCGCGGACCGGCGACATTTCCGGCGCGCAGGCGGAAATCGCCAAACTGCAGTCGCTGAAAGACAAACTGTTGGAGGCAAAGGACACGTACTGGGCGAACCAGGTCGAGGTCCAGCGCCTGGGCGCCGCCGGCATCCTTGCGCACGCCCAGGGCGACGACAAGAAGGCGATCGAACAGGTGCGCGCCGCCGCGGACCTCGACGCGACGATGGACAAGCATCCGGCCACCCCCGCCGCGGTCCTGCCGGCGCGCGAGCTGCTCGCCGATCTATTGCTGGAGCTCCACCAGCCCGGCGAGGCATTCAAGGAGTACGAACTGTCGCTGCGCAGCGAGCCCAACCGCTTCCGCAGCATCCTCGGCAAGGCCCGCGCCGCCAAACAATCGGGCGATCTCGCGGCGTCGCGCGACGCCTATCAGAAGCTGGTGGCGCTGAGCATGCCGACCGCGTCCGAGCGCCCCGAACTGTCGGAGGCCAAGGCCTTCCTGACGAACTGAGGGGACCTGCCGGATCGTCGCCCCGTAAGGATCCGCTAAGGACAGCTTGGTGTACCAGCGGCCCGGCATCTTGATCGAAGTGCGCACGACGCTGGTGCGGCGATTGCGCCAAGCGAAGCAGGCTCCCGCCGTGCGCGAGAGGCCGTAATTTCCGGTTTGCCGGACGATCTATTTCAGCTTGGCGAAATCGAAGGCTGGCGCGTTGACCAGCTGGTCCTTTGTCAAATCGGTGGTGAACTTAGCCTCGCTGCCGACCTTTATCTGACTTACCGGCACGGCGACCAGTTTGTCGCCCATACCCAGGAAGCCGCCCACTGAGAGGATCACCGCGGCCGTCGTCGCGTGGTCAAGATCAACCATCACGTCTTCGATCTGACCGATGGACGTGTCGCCCTTGTAGACTTTGTTGCCGATGATCTTGCTCGCCCTGGCGCTTCGCGCCAATGCCGCATCGTCGATGCCGGCTATGGGCGCCGTGACTTGCGCCTTGGCGCTCGGCGCCTGCTGAGCGTGGGTAGGAGCAAGGACGAGCAACATCGCGAATATCGCCAGGATCGTGGCTTTCACTTGGGTACCTTCCTGTTTTCGACTTTGCGGGCCGACGCTACGATCTTACTTGCGCGCGGCGAAAAAGCTCCTCGGCGCACATTTGGCGGAATTCTGGGCGCAGCGATTTCGTCCAACTTTATAGAAGCCACGCCTTCCCGCGGGGAAGCGCCAGCCTCTTGATTGTTTCCTCGGAGGGCCGGTCGTGAATTGCCTCGACATTGCGCTTGGGGGAAACCAGTTCCCTGACCGCTCTTACCGCCTCGTCAGGATCGCCCGTGGCGACGATCCAAATTTCGAACGTGCGCCCTCCGGCCGGCGTTCGCTCGGCCTCCACGCGGACAAAGACAGCTTCGGACATGATTGGTATACGGCAAGATGGCGGCTCGGTTTCCGCAACACCGAAATATTCTCTCAGCTACCCGACGTTCCCGACCCGGCATCCCGCGCTTGAGCTGGTTCCTGCCGGGATCGGCGCGCAATTCGGACTATTTCTTGAGCGATATCCTCTGGTGAAAGCACGAAATCGACATATCCGCTTTCTATCGCGCTTTCGGGCATATCGGGGTGCCCGGCAGTCTCTGGCTTCTGCGCGATGGTGATGCCTCCCGCTTCTTTGATGCCGCATAGCCCCGCTGCCCCGTCGCCGTCGTAGCCGGAGACGATGACGGCTACCAGCTTGCCCTCCCAATGTTGGGCGAGGGAGCGCAAAAAGACCGTAATGACATCGGGCCAACCCCTAGGCTTCGAGATCGGTTTGAGACGGAATTCTCCGCCAGAAACGTGTAAGTCACGCTGAGGCGGGATGATGAACACATGATTGGGCTTGAGGAGTAATCCCTCCCTGATCAATTCAACCGGCATCTTCGTGTAGCGCGGGAGAATTTGGTGGAGCAGCGTGGCCGTCGTTCTGAGGTGATTGACGATGACGAACCCAACACCCGTATCGACGGGCAGGTGGCGCAACAACCGGGTATAGGCGTCGAGTCCCCCGGCCGAACCGCCCACGCAAACGACAGGAAAATCCCTGGCTGGTGAGGGATGGTGCCCAAGCACGGGGAACGTTGCAGCGACCATTATTCAAATCCGCGGTCAGAACCATGTCTAACTTGCCGGCTCCTGCTAAGGAGCTGCCTTGCGTATTGCTATCTACCTTTTTTCTTGCGCGCTTTACGAGCCGCATAGCGGATATCGCGAGCGGCCAGTTGCTCGGCTTCCAAGGCGGCCTTTCTTTCGGTTCGCTCGGTGTATTCCGCCTCCCGGGCTTCGCGCTCGGCTTTCAGCGCCGCCTCTCGCGCAACCGCCTCGGCGGCTGCCGCGGCGATCAGGGCAGCGGCCTCCCGAGCTGCGGTAGCCGCCTTGGTGGCCTTCCTGTCGGCGACACGAGCATCGCGAGCCACGCTGATCGCACCGCGAGCCGCGCGCCGCTCGGCAGCGGCCGGAGTATTGGCCTCCGTCCTCGCCGCAGCCGCCCGCTCGAGATGGAGCTTCTTTGCCTCTGCGGCCGCGTTCAGGCGATCGTTGAAACCGTCTTGGTTTCTGCTCATCTTACTGCCATGGCTCCCTGAGGTCCGGAACGCTGCATGAGGAGAACCCCGGCCAAGAAGGCCGGGGTTCTCGCACAGACAGGGAGATCGTCTCCGCTAAGGTTTAGCGCTGCTCCTGATCCCAGTCGCGGCGGCGGTCCTGATCCCACTCGCGGCGGCGGTCATTGCCACGATCGCGATCCTGCTCCCATCCGCCCCGATACGGCGCGTACGATTGCTGTGGGAAATGGGCTTGGACCGGGGCGACATACGGCTGCTGATAGGCGTAGGGGCGCGAACCCACGGCGCCCGCCTGACACTGGTTATTGTAGCGGGCGTATTGATCGATGTACTGGGCAGATCCCGACCCACCGGTCTGGTAGGTGGTCATCATCCGGTTGTATAAATTGGCGCAATGTTCCGTCTGCGCCGACGCTGTCGTAGAGCCAACCGCGAGGCAAAGCGCAACAGCAGTCAGAGCGACCGCAGATATTTTGAACGGCTTGGGGGTCGTTTTCATACGAGCGCCTTTCATATCCAAAGGCGCCAGCGAGTCATTTCGCTGGACCGCCTATCGATGGATCAATTGGCCCTCGACGATCATCTTTATCACCCTCGGAAACTACCTAGGAATCCGCTGAGCTCCGCTGGCCGGTGCCGGGCCGTATCGTCTTGGCGTGGGGATGAAACGGATAAAAGAACTGGCGGACGATCCCCTTCGGCAACGGGATGCCGACCGTGCCGTATTGGCGCGGCCAGGTGCGGCTATCCTTTGGCAGGTAGAACGTGCCGAACAGCCAGTCGATCACCGGCAGATGCGCGACGTAGTTCTTGTCGATCGCCTCGTCGTCGCTCGAGTGGTGCCAGTGGTGATAGCGTGGCGAGCACAGCACGTATTTGAGCGGGCCGAGGTCCCAGCGAATGTTGGAATGGATAAGCCCCGCCTGGAACCCGGCAAAGACGATGTAGACGGTCAGCGGTTCTTTGGCGATGCCGAGGATAAAGGCCGGGATCAGCACCAGGGTGCGCGTCACCAGGGGCTCGATAAAATGCAGCCGCGAGCCGGCCAGCCAATCCATGTGCTCGACCGAGTGATGCACCGCGTGAATCGGCCAGAGGAACTTCACCTCGTGCATGGTGCGGTGGATGGCGTACTCGACGAGATCGGCCAGCGCGATCGCCATGACGAATTGCACAACCCACGGCAGTGACGAGACGAAGGCCTGGAGGTCGTGGTTGAGCGCCCACGAAAAGAAAGTCGGCGCGAACATCGTCGCGGCAAAAGCGTAGACCCCGATCAGCAGATGATTGAGCAGAAAATAGCGCGAATCGTGCCACCAATCGGGGCGCAGGATCGCCTGCTCGCGGATATGCGGGAACAGCTTTTCCAGGAAGATGAAGAGCATCGCCGACAGCAGCAGGTCGAGGATGAACCAGTCGAGGCCGACATAGCCCGGCGCCGCATAACGCGGGCCGACCTGCACCGTGGCGCCGCCGCCCCACATCGCCAGCAGCGTGAGGCTGATGCCGATCGCCCCCATCAATTTGTGCCGGTTGAGCAGGAAGGTGATCAGCCCGAACGTGGCGGAAAAGATCATCCCGGCGCCGAGCAGATAGCGCATCTGGTCGGCGGTGTAAGCGGCGCGCAGCTGCGGCGTCGTCAGGTAGTCGGGGAAGTGGAAGCAGAGGACGCCCAACACGCTCAGCGCGCCGAGAACCACTGAAACCCAGCCGCTGATCTTACCCTCGCCAACGCGAAAGTAGGGCTCGGAAACCTGCTGGGTCATGCGCGTATCCCGTTCGCTACGGTGGGCCAAACTCTACCGCATTTCACCGCCAGCGGCGAGATGGCCGCGCGGGGGCGCCAAGGGGCTACTGTCACCGCAGCGCGATATTGGCCCAACGCGCGCTCGCCTAAACCCGCTGCAGCGGCCGAAGCCGGCGATAGGCGTAGCCGATGCCGATCAGCACCGCGCCGAGCCCGAGGAAGGACAGCGCCCGCAAGACGCCTTCGAGCTGGGCCATGTCGGACAGAAAGACCTTGGCGACGACGAGCCCAACGCCGGCCAGCGAAATGCGCCGCAGCCACTCGTCGCGCCAGACCAGCCCGCCGGCGAGCCCGACCGCGGCAAAGGCCAGCCAAACAGCAGAGTAGGTGTACCACTCGGCATCGCCTGTATGGCCGACGCCCAGCATCGTGCCCTGAAAGGCGTGGCGGACTTCGAGGCTCAGCCAGACAAAGGCGAGGCTGGCGGCGAGGATCCGCGCGGCCAGCCGCAGCGAGTTCGGGCCGAGGCGCAGTACGACGATCGTCGTGTAGAGAACTGCCGGCAGAGCGTAAGCCAGGCTTAGCACATCGAAGATCATCGTCCGCCCGACGGGGGCGTTGGTGATCATCGGGCTCGCGGCGAGCACCTGCCACACCACGATCTGCGCGCTTGCCAGGCCGAACAGGATGATCCCGCCCCAACGCAGGACCGGCCGCTGCCGGCGCTCGCCAAGCCACAAGAGGTAAGCTGCGCCGGGGAGCCACAGCAGCGGCGTCAGCGCATCGCGGCCGAGATCGCTGAGCGGCGCGTCGAGCCGGCCATAGACCGCGTGGCGGAGCTCAAAGGTCAGCAAGAGGGTGACGAACAGGACGCTGCCGGCCTCAAGCACGCCGACCAGGACATCGTCGGCGCGGCTGCCGAATTGCCGTGTCGCGACGATGAAGGCGGCCGCCGGCACGCCATAACCGTAGATCAGCCAGTTCCATATCGGCGTCGGCCCGATCGGGTAACCGAAGAGGTACGGGTTGAGCGCAAGCCGCGCCAGCACGATGCCGGCAATGACGAGCGCGACCCAGCGCAATACCTTCAGGTTAAGCCGCCCCTCGATCCAGCCGAGCGCCGGCAGGTGCAGGGCGATCGCGACGGTCAGCCAGGCATTGGAGAGCGCAAAGGTCGCGGCGAGGATGGTCGCGCTCAGCACGCCAACCGCATAGGCGGCGAGGGCAATCTCGATCTCAATGCCGCCATTGCGGCGCCGCGCCACACTCGCCGCGGCCGCCAAGTTCAGCCCGGCGAGGGCGAGAGCGAGGCTGCTCCAGGCAATATCGATCCCGTAGGTATGCAGCCGCCAGTAGGCGATAACGAGCACCAGCGCCGGCGCCACCATCGACAATGCCGCCCAGCGGCCCGGCCGCGGCGCCCCGGTCTGTGCGAGAAAACCGCCGCCTCCCAGCAGCGCCGCGCCGATGCTGCAGGCGACCGCGAAATCCCAGATCGCGACCGGCAGGCGCAGTTGCGCCAAAAAAACCTCCTGGGCCGCCAGCAGCGGCAGGTTCCAGGTAGCCAGCACGGCCAGGATCAGGATCGCGGCTGTGGCGATGACGTCGTCGAGGTCGCGGTCGCGATAGGCAAAGCCGAGCATCACCGCAGCGGCGGCAAAACTTGCGCCGAGGCTGGCATTGTCGAACTCCGCGACATGAACCAGGACAAACGCGGCAAAGGCGAAGAGGCCGAAGGCGAGCCGCACCAACGGCGCCACCACCGCTGCGTCGCTGATCCCGGTGAGGAAGCCCACTCGCGGTACGCCGCGACGGAAGGCGGCGAACAGCCCCAGCTGAACCAAAATGTAAAAGCCGACGACCGCGCTTTCCGGCTGGGCGGCGGCAAGGCCCAGCCACACCAGCACCCAGGCGAAGGCGCCGGCCAGCGCAGGCCAGGCCAGCCACCACCAGGCGCGGTGGCGCAACACCGCCAGCATGCCGGCGGTGACAAAGGCGAGATAGGCGAACAGCGGCAGCGCGTGGGGCGCGTCACTCGCGACCAGAGCCGGCACGACATAGGCCCCGACCAATCCGAGCGCGGCGACCAGCACCCCATGCCGCAACGACAACGCCACCGTCGCCATCGCAGTGGCGGCGAGCAGGGGAAAGGCCAGCCCGCCGGAAATCAGCCCGTAAAGCTGGTAGGCGGCATAAAGCGCGGCGAACACCGTCGCCGCACCGGCGGCGGCGAGCGCCTGCGGCACATAGGACGAGGTGGACGCCTCAGCCTCGTCCGCAGCCTCACGCCGCATCAAAGCTTCGGCGCCAGCACAAAGGCCGATCCCGAGCAACACCGCGAGCACGACCCGCACCGAGGGCGTCAAGAGCCCGTAATCGATCGACAGCTTGACCAGGAACGCGCCGCCGAGCGCCAAGGTCACGCCACCGAGCCAAACCAGCCAATTCTCGGCGAGACGCTGCTCGAACCGTCTCCCCGCGTCACCCGCAGGAGCCACGGGCTCTGCTGTCGTAATGCCGGTGCTGGTGAGGGCCGGCTCGACCTCGACAGCGGCCGGCTCGGGCGCGGGCGTGGCTGCGGCGGCCGGCGAGACCGCCTCGACCGGCGCGGCCTCCGGCTGCGTTTCCGGCCCCGCGCCAAGCCCCTGCAGGCGTTCGTCCACGCGAAACAGGCGATGATCGAGCATGGCGACCTTGTCGGTCAGCGCCTCGATCCGCGCCTTGAGCCGGCGATCGACGACGATTGATCGCACCGCCAAGGCAAGCGGCGCGATCAAGACGACCAAAGACCAGAGAAGCGCGTCGTCCCAATCCATGTCGCAGCCTTTCTCCCCTGCTGGCCGGGGTCGCCTATTGCCCGCCAGCGGCGACGATCATATAATGAGTGAACGTTCACTCACAAGAGGTTTTTCAACCGATGCGCGCTGCCGGGGTCAAGGCTAAGATCGACCGCGCCGCGATCGATCTGTTTGCCGCCAAGGGAGTGGACGGCGTCTCGATCGCCGAGATCGCCGCCGCAGCCGACGTGTCGCAGGGCGCGCTTTACCGGCACTACCGCAGCAAGGACGAGCTGGCCGAACGCCTATTCTCGCTCGCCTATCGCCGTACGGGCGCCGAACTAGCCGCAATCGCCACGGCCGAAATCGGCTTTGCCGCCCGAACCGTCGCGATGATCGCGCATTTCTGTGCGCTCTACGATCGCGACGCCGCTTTGTTTCGCTTTATGTTGATCGCCCAGCACGATCTCTTGCCGCGGACCGACGGCGAGGGCCCCTTCCCGGTTGCCGTGATCGAAACCGCAATCGGCGACGCCGTTGCCGGTGGTGAGATTGGCGCCGTCGATCCCGTCATCTGCGCCGCCGCGATTATGGGCATCGTGCTGCAGACCGCGCTTTTCCACGTCTACGGCCGCATCGCCGGCCCGCTGTCGCCGCGCGCGCCCGCGCTCGCCCGCGCCGCCCTCGCCGCGGTCACCGCCCTTGATTTGAGCCGACCGATCGGGCTCCCGCCAACGCCGCTTCCGGCGCGAAGCCGCCGATAGCTCGGTGGGGGACATTCGGCCGGACTTACCCCCAAATGCGTCATTGGCAGTGGGGCCAGAAACGAGGCAGTTGGTGGATAGGCGACATCGTCGAGTAAGAAGCCCTCGTCGTGCAGGGAGTTTCGCATGAACGTCGTTGAATGCGATGTGCCGTCCGGCAGCATGCTGAGCCGCGAGCTGATTGAACGCGCGTATTTCCGTGACTCCTACCGGGCGCCGCTGAGCCGCAACGAGCTTGGCATCGCCGATATCTTTTTCGGTATTTTCGCGCATCATCCGCGGTGGATGACGCTGCTCCTGATCGTCCGCAACAAGGTCGCCGCCCTTGCTGGCCTCGATGCACCGACTACGTCCGAAATCCTCCACGTGGAGATCAAGGACCGCTATGTCGTCGGCGAAAGGATCGGCGTCTGGCCGATTTTCTCGCTCAGCGAAAATGAAGTCATCGCCGGGCGCAACAACAAGCACATGGATTTCAGGTTGTCGGTGCTGAAAGTGCGCGACGGTGACGGAACGAGTGTGGTCGTCTCCACCATCTGCATGGTCCACAACCTCACCGGCAAACTTTATCTTTTTTTCGTTGTTCCGTTCCACAGGTACGGCGTCCGGAAGCTGATGGCAAACGCACTCGCGGCGCGGAGATTGTAATGCTGCTCTCGCACTGGCGATCGTCGCAGCTGCTCTCACGAGTGCTTCGTGCTGCACTCCGCCGAGTGCGACCATGAAAATGAGCAATGTTTGGGCCGTGGCGGCTTAGAGAAACCCGATGGACAGCCACGGGATCGCCGCGACGATCAGCAGCGAGATCACCAGCGCGCCGATATAGGGCCAGATGCGCCATAGCGAGTCGTCGGGGTTGGTGCGGCCGATCGCGCAGGCGCTGAAGAACCCGACCCCGAACGGCGGCGCAAAAAGCCCGATCCCCATCGCCAGGATCACCACCATCGCATAGTGCACCTCGTGCACCCCCATCGTCTTGGCGACCGGGAACAGCAGCGGCCCGAACAGCACGATCGCCGGCAGCCCTTCGAGCACGCTGCCGAGGATGATAAAGGCGACGATGGTGATCGCCAGGAAGCCCCAGCTGCCGCCCGGCACCGACGCCATCGCCGACACCAGCCACAACGAGAAGCCCGACTGGGTCAGCGCCCAAGCCATCCCGGTCGCCGTGCCGATGATCATCATCACCGCC
>JBBRPG010000144.1:0-10100 GCA_038228485.1 Alphaproteobacteria bacterium | reverse complement strand
GGGGTGCCGATCTACGACCGCAAGCTGCACCCGGACGAGGTGATGGCCCGGGTCGAGCGTTATTACACACCCTATCACCGCGCGCTCGACGAAGCCTGCGACCGGCTGCACCGCGAGTTCGGCGCGGTCTGGCACATCAACTGCCATTCGATGCCGTCGACCGGCAACCGCCAGATGGGACGCAAGGGCGAGCACGGCGACTTCGTGCTCGGCGACCGCGACGGCGCCACCTGCGCGCCGGAATTCACCGATTTCGTCGCCAGCGTGCTGCGCGGCATGGGCTACGAGGTGCATGTCAACGACGGCTACAAGGGGGTCGAGATCGTCCGCCGCCAGGGCCGCCCGGACGAGCGCCGCCACAGCCTGCAGATCGAAGTCGACCGCGCGCTCTACATGGACCAGCGGACGCTGGAGAAGAATGCCGGGTTCGACGGGCTGCAGGCCGATCTGGCCCGGCTGGCCGAAGCGCTGCGCGATTTTGCGACGGCGCAGGTTTAAGCATAGACGCTGAAATGGAGCGGGTCGTCGTCATCGGCAATAGCGGCGGCGGCAAGTCCATGCTCGCGCGGCATTTGGCAAACCGGCTCGATCTGCCTTACGTCGAAATTGACGCTTTGTTGTGGCGACCGGGTTGGCAGCTCGCGCCGCCTGAGGAATATGCGGCCGCGCATGCGCAGCAACTCGCCGAAGCCGCTGGGTGATCGACGGGCTGGGAACGCGCGCCTCCATTTCGGCGCGGCTGGGCCGGGCTACCGATATCGTGCTGATCGATCTGCCGTTGTGGCTGCATTTTTCTCTCGCCGCCGAACGGCAGTTGGCCTGGGCTGCCGGCCGGCTCGACCATCCGCCAGCAGGTATCGGCGAAATGCTGCCACTGCGCGGCCTTTTTCAAACCATGTGGGAAATCGACCGCGAATGGCTCCCGGAAATTCGTGCGCTGGTCGACGCGGAAGCGGCGCGGGGCAAACGCGTCTTTCGCATGGCCTCGCTTGAGGCGCTGGACGGTTTCGTGCCGGGCCTCATGCTATAGTCCGGGCGACGCACCCGGGCCTGCCCGGGGGTACTCTCAGCATCGGCCCATTCAGGGAGGCTCAGCGATGGCAAAAATTCCGAAAGTCCTGCACGAACACATCGACACCGCGTTTCCGGCGAATGTCTGCCTGCTCGGGTCGGTGCTGCCCAACGGCTTCGCCCAGGTGACCCCGCGCGGCGGCACGATGGTCTACGACGACGAGCATATCGGGCTGTGGGAACGCGGCTCCGGCAGCTCGGCCGACGCGATGCACGACGGCAGCAAGCTGACGGTCTATTTCCGCAAGCCGTCCTTGCGCGAAGACGGCACCCTGCCTCGCGGCGGCATCGCCCGGTTCTATGGGACGGCAAAAATCTATCGCTCCGGGCCGGAGTACGAAGAGGTATGGCGGCGGCTGGTGCAGCCCGAGAAAGACCGCGACCCGGACAAGAAAGGCTACGCGGTGCTGATCGCGGTCGAGCGCGCCGAGGATCTCGCGGGGCAGCCGTTGAATTTGGAATGAATGCTGTTGTCATTCCGGGGCGCTGCCCAGCAGCGAACCCGGAACCCATGAATATCGGCCGAAAAGACCTGGCATGGACCGTGTTCATGGGTCCCGGGTCCGGCCGTCGGCCGTCCCGGGATGACAATCCGCTAAGTCAAAAACTGTTCCTTGAAGATGCGTTCCTGCAGGTTCGCGTCGTGGTCGAACAGCAGGGTCATCGACACGTCGCGCTTTTCATAGATTTCGACCGCGGTGACGTCGCGTACCTCGGTGAAATCGGCGACGGCGCTGATCGGGCGCTTGTCGGTTTCGAGGCAGTCGATGCGCACCTTGGCGCGGTGCGACAGGAGTGCGCCGCGCCAACGTCGCGGGCGGAACGCGCTGATCGGGGTCAGCGCCAGGATCTGCGCGTCGAGCGGGATGATCGGGCCTTGCGCCGACAAATTGTAGGCGGTGCTGCCGATCGGGGTGGATAAGAGGATGCCGTCGGCCATCAGCTCGTCGAGACGGACGACCCCGTCGACGCTGATCTTGAGCTTGGCGCCCTGCCGGGTCTCGCGCAGCAGCGAGACCTCGTTGAAGGCGATCGCGGTCTGGGTCGCGCCCTGCTCGTCGGTGGTGGTCATCTCCAGCGGGTGGAGCGTCACCGGCTGCGCCGCGGCGAGCCGCTCGCCCAGCGCTTCGAGGCGGTAGGGGTTCATCAAAAAGCCGACGCTGCCGCGGTGCATGCCGAAGATCGGGATGCCCCGGCCAAAGAACCGGTGCAGCGTTTCGAGCATGAAGCCGTCGCCGCCGAGCGGCACGACGATTTCCGCTTCGTCGGGATCGACGGCGCCGTATTCGCGGCGGAGTTCCTTGAGCGCTTGCTGGGCCGCCTCGGCGTCGGAGGCGACAAAGGCGACTCGCTGCGCCAGCGCGCTACTCACCGAAGGGGGCTCAACCGCCGGTGACGCTCATATGGCGGGCGATGGCCGGCCGCTGATGGCGACGGTCGATGATGAAATCGTGACCCTTGGGCTTGCGGTCGATCGCCTCGCGGATCGCCTGTTCCAGCGGCGCCTCGCTTTCCGACTGGCGCATCGGGGTGCGCAGGTCGGCGGCGTCCTCCTGCCCCAGGCACATATAAAGCGTGCCGGTGCAGGTCAGCCGTACCCGGTTGCAGCTTTCGCAGAAATTATGGGTGAGCGGGGTGATGAAGCCGAGACGCCGCCCGGTCTCGCGCACCGTCGCGTAGCGGGCCGGGCCGCCGGTGCGGTAGTCGGTCTCGTCGAGCGTCCAGCGCCGTTGCAGCCGGGCGCGCACCAACGACAGCGGCAGGTACTGGTCGAGCCGGTTCTCACCGCCGATATCGCCCATCGGCATGACCTCGATCAGCACCAGGTCGAAGCCCTCGGCGCCGCACCAGGCGACGATGTCGTCGAGCTCGTCTTCGTTGACGCCGCGCAGCGCGACGGTGTTGATCTTGACCGCCAGCCCGGCGCGTTTGGCGGCGTCGAGCCCCGTGAGCACCGAATCGAGCCGGCCGCGGCGAGTGATCTCGGCGAACTTCGCCGGGTCGAGCGTGTCGAGCGAGACGTTGACCCGCTTGACCCCGCATTCCGCCAGTTCGCCGGCATAGCGGGCGAGCTGGCTGCCGTTGGTGGTCAGGGTCAGCTCGTCGAGCGCGCCGCTGTCGAGATGGCGGCCCAGCGAGCGGAACAGGGTCATGATGTCGCGCCGCACCAGCGGCTCGCCGCCGGTCAGCCGCAGCTTTTTCACACCCAGGCGGATAAAGGCGCCGCACACCCGGTCGAGCTCCTCGAGGGTGAGGAGTTCCCGCTTGGGCAGAAAATTCATCTCCTCCGCCATGCAGTAGACACAGCGGAAGTCGCACCGGTCGGTCACCGATACGCGCAGATAGGAAATGGTGCGTCCAAACGGGTCGATCATGGAGGTGCTACGCTAACCCTTCGTCAAGCGATGTGTTCAGCCATATATAAGCACGCTGCCCGGGAATGTCGCCCCCGATGCGATCATGAGTATTGGGCGCTAGCCTTGCGGCTCGGGCGGGAACCAGTCGCCGAGGATTTGCTCGGCGCTGTAAGTGGTGGCGCGAAGGCGGACGGCTGCGGTCCGATCGATTTCGCCGTAATCTTCCAAGTCGCGAACGGCGACCTTGATCACGCGTTTCGTCTCCTCGGCGATGGCGGTTTTTAGCTCCGTTCTAAGGCTTGGACTTACCTCCAACAGATATTCGATCTCGTTCCTTGCGTCGGCGATCGACACGATCCAGCCGCGACGGGGCTCCCTCACCGGCGAATTTTCGAGCTTGAGCAGATGCTGAATGATTCGGCGGAGCTGACTGTGAAGGGCCGATTTTTGGGATTTGCCCAAATCTTCGATCTCCTCCGCGAGGTTAGCCCAGTCCAGCATTTGGTTTGAGCTGGTGCGAGCGGCAGCAGCGCGCAGCGCCTCGGCCTGCTGCTTAGACCAGGCGACCAAATCCTCGTCGTAGAGGGTCTTCACATCCGACATCACCGGCTCCGCCGAGAATGCTTATGACGACATCCTACTGATAACGCGCAATGGCGGGAAGGAGCCGGCGCTGTGCCTATTTGCCGGTATCGAGCGGGGCGCAGTTGGTGCGGTGCGACATCAGGCAGTCTTCGAGGCGGCCTTGCTCGCGCAGCGAGGTCATCAGGTAATAGCCGGCGACGACCAGCAGCACGGTGATCAAGAGGCCGATGACCGCGCCGCGCCGGCTGCCGCCGTCGTCAGGCTCCCTCGGGGGCTCCTTTGGAGGCTCTCTCGGGGGTTCGTGAGGGTCGTGCGCCATGCGCGGCAGACTGCCGGGCAGCCGTGCGCAGGGCAAGACCGTGGAGGGCGGGACAGCTTGTCTCCTTTCGCGGGCCGGGCGGTGGGGGTAGGGTTCAGCGAATCTTGCCGCGGGAGAGCAGCCGGTGCCCGAGCCGACCTCACTGAGCGTGCGCGCAGCGGCGCGCGAGATCGCCGCACGGCGGCTTTCCGCCGAAGACTACGCCAAGGCGTGGCTGGAGCAGGTCGCGGCGCGCGAACCGGCAGTGGGCGCGTGGCGCTATCTCGACCGCGACCAGATGCTCGAGGCGGCGCGGCGCTGCGACAATGAGCCGCCGCGCGGACCGCTGCACGGCATCCCGGTCGCGGTGAAGGACATGCTCGACACGGTCGACATGCCGACCGAGTACGGGTCGCCGATCTATGCCGGTCATCGCCCCGCGGCGGACGCGGCCTGCGTCGCGCTCATGCGAGCGGCGGGGGCGATCGCCTTCGGCAAGACCGTCACCACGGAATTCGCCTATTTCGCGCCTGGCAAGACCGCCAACCCGCACAATCCGGCCCACACGCCGGGCGGCTCGTCGAGCGGCTCGGCGGCGGCGGTCGGGGCGGGGATGGCGCCGCTCGCCTTCGGCACGCAAACCGCCGGCTCGATCATCCGCCCGGCGTCGTATTGCGGGGTCGTCGGCTATAAGCCGAGCTTCGGCACGCTGCCCCGCGCCGGCGGCAAGCTGCTGGCCGACAGCCTCGACACGATCGGGGTGATGGCGCGGAGCGTCGACGACGCCGCGTTCCTGGTCGGCGTGCTGAGCGACCGCCGGGCCCTGCGCGAGGTGAGCCTGCCGGCGCCGCCGCGCTTCGGCTTTTACCGGACGCCGGTGTGGGACGAGGCCGAGCCGGCGACAATCGCGGCGCTCGACCGCGCCCGCGCCGCGCTGATCGCCGCCGGCGCCCGCGTCGACGACCTCGCGGTGCCTGACGCGCACCGGGGGCTCGCCGCCGCGCAGGAAAAGATCATGGCGCTCGAAATGGCGCGCGAGCTGGCCTACGAGCGAATCTTTCACAGCGCCCAGATTTCGCCGCGCCTGGCGCAGTTGTTCGACGTCGGGATGACCGTCGGCGCCGACGACTATGATGCGGCCTTGGCCGAGACCGCCGCCGCTCGGCGCGGGCTCGGCGGGTTCTTCGGCGATTGCGCGGCGATTCTGGCGCCAGCCGCGCCGGGTGAGGCCCCGGCGGGATTGGAATACACCGGCAACCCGGTGTTCAACCGGATGTGGACCTCGCTCGGCACCCCGTGCGTGACCTTGCCGGCGGCATGGGGCGCGAACGGGCTGCCAATCGGCATCCAACTGATCGGACGGGTCGGCGACGATGCGCGGTTGATGGCCTGCGCGATGTTCGCTGAGCGCGCGCTGGCGGAGGCGGCATGAGGCGCGCGCGCCTGCTGTTGCTGGCCGGGGCGGCGGTGGTGGCCGGGTGCAGCAGCGCGGTCGCGCCGTTCGCGACCGTGCCGAAGGCGGCGCCGACAGGCGTGACCGATCCCAGGCCGCGGGTGGCGATCTGCTACAACACCTTGAAGAGTTCGGCGGCTCAAGTACAAGAGGCGGCGCAGGCGGAATGCCTCAACGGCGGCACCGCCGAGCGGGTCGACACCGATTACCGGACCGATTTCTGTCCGCTGCTGACGCCGGGGCGCGCGACCTTTGCATGCCAGCCCAAATAGGGGAATGTGGCGTGGCGCGACACCGCACCCTGTAGCGATCTGCGGGCGATGTGATATGGTCGAACTTCTCGGAAAACGTTAGCGACGACGATGGATTTCGACAGCTTCTTCAAGACCCGGGTCGACGCGCTCCACGCTGAGGGGCGCTACCGCATTTTCGCCGATCTCGAGCGGCATTGCGGCCAATTCCCGCGCGCCTGGGACCATCGCATCGGGGCCGAAGTCACCGTGTGGTGCTCGAACGACTATCTCGGCATGGGCCAGCACCCCGCGGTGCTGGCGGCGATGGAAGCCGAGATGCGCAAAACCGGCGCCGGGGCGGGCGGCACCCGCAATATCTCCGGCACCAGTCACGCACATGTGATGCTGGAGCGCGAGCTGGCCGACCTGCACGGCACCGAGGCTGCGCTGGTGTTTACCTCGGGCTTTGTCGCCAACGAGGCGGCGCTGTCGACCCTGGCTGGAAGCATGCCGGGCATGGTCGTGCTGTCGGACGCGATGAACCACGCCTCGATGATCGCCGGCATCCGCAACAGCCGCGCCGAGCGGGTCATCTTTCGCCATAACGACGTCGATCATTTGACCGAGCTGCTCGCCACGCTGCCGGCGGATGCGCCCAAGCTGGTGTGTTTCGAATCGGTCTATTCGATGGACGGCGATATCGCGCCGATCGGGGCGATCTGCGACGTCGCCGACCGGTTCGGCGCGATGACCTATCTCGACGAAGTGCATGCGGTCGGGCTTTACGGCGAGCGCGGCGGCGGCGTGGCGGAGCGCGACGGGGTCTCGCGCCGGCTGACGGTGATCCAAGGCACGCTGGCCAAGGCGTTCGGGACGATGGGCGGCTATGTCGCCGGATCGGCGCTGATGGTCGATTTCCTGCGCGGCCACGCGCCGGGCTTCATCTTCACCTCGTCGATGCCGCCGCTGGTGGCGGCGGGTGCGCTCGCCGCGGTGCGGCACCTCAAGGAAAGCCAGGCCGAGCGAAACCGGCACCAGGAGCGGGTGGCCGCCGTCAAGCGGCGGCTCGCTGCCGAGGGGCTGCCGCTGATGCCCTCGGTGAGCCATATCGTGCCGGTCGTCGTCGGCGATGCGGCGCTGTGCCGGACCGCGTCCGACATGCTGCTGCGCCATCACAACATCTATGTGCAGCCGATCAACTACCCCACCGTGCCGCGCGGCACCGAGCGGCTGCGCATCACGCCGACCCCCTTGCACAGCGACGAGGACATCGAGGCGCTGGCGGCGGGGCTGGTCGATGTCTGGCAACTGCTGCAGCTGCCCAAGGTGCGTTGAGCTAAGGCTTCGCCCCCGACGGCAGCGACTCCGTGTCGCGCGGCGGCAGGCTTCCGCCCGCCAGGCACTGCTTGAGCTGAGCATCGCGCTTGACGATCGAAGCCTGCGTATTGTCGGGAAAGGCACGGTTCGCCGCCGCGGTACATTTGTCCATCGCCGTCCAGCGCGCGATCGCGCCAATGCCCTGCGAGGTCGCGCCGGCCGCGGCCGGCAGCAGCGCGGCCACGAAAAATGCAGCACAGGCGGCGTGACGGTTCATCGGGGTTCCCTTGCCGGAGGTCGCCAAAAGCCCCCTATTATACACCGAACGCCAATAGCCAACAGTTGCGAGCCGACAGTTGCACACGCCGGCAATCTGAGGCTCCATGCGGCGATCGAGCTCGCGGAGGGTGGCATGCTGAAGATTTGGGGACGCACGACCTCGTCGAACGTGCAGAAGGTGTTGTGGACCTGCGCCGAGTTGAACATCGAATACGACCGGGTCGATCACGGCGGCCCGTTCGGCGGCAACCGCGACCCCGAATATCTCAGGCTCAATCCCAACGGACTGGTGCCGACCGTCATCGACGGCGATCTGGTGATGTGGGAGTCGAACACGGTCTGCCGCTACCTCTGCACCACCCATGCGAATGGCGAGACCCTCTACCCGCGCGATCCGGCGGCGCGCACGCATGTCGAACGCTGGATGGATTGGCAGCTATCGGTGATCGGCGGGCCGATGGGCGCGCTGCTGCAGGGATTGATCCGCTCGACCCCGGAAACCCGGGACCCGGCCGCGATCGAGGCGGCGCGGCGCCGCGCGATCGCCGCCTGGGAGATCGTCGACGACGCGCTCGCGAGCCAGCCTTATCTCGGCGGCCAGTCGCTGTCGCTGGCGGAAATCGTGATGGGGACGCATATCTACCGCTGGTTCAACTACGCGATCGAACGGCCGCATTTGAATCATCTGCAGGCTTGGTACGACCGCATCTCCGAGCGGCCGGGCTTCAAGAACCATATCGTCATGCCAATCACGTGATGGTGAGGGGCGCTGGCGGCCGTTTGCTTTCGCCGGTGGCGCGGATAGTCTCGGCGCGCCACAATCAAGGCGAAGAGGGCAAGGCGGAGAGGGCGGCATGAACATCTCAACCAAATGGATTGTGTTGGCGGCGGTGATTGTCGCCGGCAGCCTATACTGCGGGACTGCGCGCGCGCAGGACGCGGCCGCGCAGGTCGAGGCCCGGCAGGCCGTGATGAAATCGCAGGGCAAGGACGCGGGCGCGATCAAGGCGTATATCGACGGCAAGAGCGACCTTGCCGCGGCGCAGGCGGCAGGGGCCGACCTCGTCACCCAGGTTGCCAAGATCCCGACCTTGTTCCCCAAGGGCACCAGCATGGCCGACCTGCCCGGCAAGTCCTATGCGAAGCCGGCAATCTGGACCGAAATGGACAAGTTCAACGCCGTCGCAAAGGTGGCCCAGACCAAGGCCGAGGCCCTCAACGCGGCGCTGAAGGGCGGCGACAAGGACGCGATCACCGCGGCGTTCGGCGATATGGGCAAAAATGGATGCGGCGGCTGCCACGAACCCTACCGCGAGAAGAAGCCGACGTAAGGGCTGCTTGCGACTGACCGCCGCCGGCCTCTATTTGGCGCTGGCGGCGGCGCTGGCTGTCGTCGCGGCCGCGCCCGCCAGGGCGGACGAGGCCGCGGTCGCACGCGGCGGTTACCTGGCCGCGGCCGCCGGCTGCGATCAGTGCCATACCGACAAGAAGGAGGGCGCGCCGGCCTATGCGGGCGGGCGGCGGCTGACAACCGAGTTCGGGGTCGTCACCACCCCGAACATCACCCCCGACCGGGCGGCTGGCATTGGCGGCTGGAGCGAGGCCGACTTCATCCGGGCGATGCGCTGGGGCGTCGCCCCCGACGGGTCGCATTACGTCTCGGCGTTTCCGTTTCCGTATTACGCCCGGCTCACCGACGGCGATCTTCGCGATCTGAAGGCCTATCTCGACAGTCTCGCGCCGGTGTCGCGGCCGGTGGTCGAGGCCGCGGCGTCGCTGGCGCTGTTCGAGCGGGCGCGCGCCGCGGTGGGCGCGGCGTTGGGATCGCTCAACGTCGGCGCGCCGGTGACGGCCCCGCCGAGCAATCCGCCGGGAGACCCAGCGGTCGCGCGCGGCGCTTATCTCGCGCAGACGGTCGGGCATTGCGGCGCGTGCCACACGCCGCGCACCTGGCTCGGCCAGCCCGACGGCTCGCGCGAGCTGGCCGGCTCGGCCGGCGGGCTCCAGGGCGCGAGGGCGCCGAACATCACCCCCGACGAGAAGACCGGCATCGGCGGGTGGAGCGAGGCCGACATCCTCAGCCTGCTCAAGGACGGTCAGACCCCCGATAACGATTTCGTCGGCGGCGCAATGGCCGAGATCGTGCGCAATACCGCGCGCCTCACCGATGACGACCGCCGGGCGATCGCCGCCTATCTCAAATCGCTGCCGGCTAAGCACTTCGACAAAAAGGGCTAATCGCGCCGCAGTTTCGGCACTGGACGCTCGGTTTGCGGTTTCGCATGATGGCGGCTTGCGAGCGCAGGAGCAGGGTTTGGCGCGCGGGCGATCGGGAAAAAGTTTGGCTCGGTTCGATCGGATCGCGCTGGTGCTATCGGGAGGGGGCGCGCTCGGCGCCTACCAGGCCGGAGCCTACGCGGCGCTCGAAAATGCCGGGATCAGGCCGAATTGGATCGCCGGCACCGCGATCGGCGCGGTCAACGCCGCCATCATCGCCGGGAATTTGC
>JBBRPG010000143.1:0-10233 GCA_038228485.1 Alphaproteobacteria bacterium | reverse complement strand
TGAGCGCGTCGAGCGGCGCGCGCGGCAGTCCGGCATCCTCCGGCGCCACCTCAAAGCTGCGCACCGCGCCGTCCTTGAATTCGGCGACGATGCTGGTTCCCGCGGTGGTCAACTCGTCCATCCCCGAGCCGTGCACCACCCAGACATGCTCGGCCCCCAGCCGGCCCAGCACCTCCGCCATCGGCACCACCCATTCGGGGGCGAACACGCCGACTAGCTGCCGCTTGGCGCCGGCCGGGTTCGATAGCGGGCCCAGCAGGTTGAAGATCGTCCGCGTCGCCAGCTCGACCCGGGTCGGGGCGACGTGGCGCGTAACGCTGTGATGGCGCGGCGCCATCAGAAAGCCGATGCCGATTTCGTCGAGGCAGCGCTGCACGATGGCCATGTCGCAGTCGATGTTGACCCCGAGCGCGGTCAGCACGTCGGCCGAGCCCGAGCGCGACGACAGCGCACGGTTGCCGTGCTTCGCCACCGGCACCCCGGCTCCCGCCAGCACCAGCGCGGTCGCGGTCGAGACGTTGAACGTGCCCGAGCCGTCGCCGCCGGTGCCGCAGGTGTCGACCGTGCCCGGCGGCGCGGTGATCGCGACCGCTTTCGAGCGCATGATCCGCGCCGCGCCGGTGATCTCGTCGACGGTCTCGCCGCGCACCCGCATCGCCAGCAGCAGCCCGCCCATCTGCGAGGCGGTGGCGTTGCCCGACATGATGATCTCGAACGCGGCCTCGGCCTCGGCCTCGCTCAGCCGCGCCCCGGCGGCGACGCGGGCAAGCGTCGGCCTCAGATCTGCAGCGGCGTCGTCACTCATGCCCGGTTTATCTTCATTTGCTGCGGTCTCGCGTACGCTGGGTGTAGATTGAGACCGTTATACTCCACGCGTCATTGCGAGCGAAGCGAAGCAATCTCGGTGAGGTGGTGCTCGGCACGAGATTGCTTCGGCGCTACGCGCCTCGCAATGACAGTTGACAGGAGAGGTTAATGGCTCTGGAAGGGGGCTGCGCCTGCGGGGCGGTGCGCTACAAGCTTACCAACACGCCGATGATCGTCCATGCCTGCCATTGCCGCGACTGCCAGAAACAGACCGGTGGCGCGTTTGTCATCAATCTCTGGATCGAGCGCAAATTCGTCGAGGCAAGCGGCGACGATCCTGTCGTATTCAGCGTGCCGCCGGGCAGCAGCGGCAAGCCGCACGACGTCTTCCGTTGCGCCAAATGCGGCACCGCGCTGTGGAGCAAGTATCACGCGGCGCCGGGCGACACCGTGCTGGTGCGCGCCGGCACGCTCGACGACCCCGCCGTGATCGCGCCCGACGTCCACATCTTCACCCGCAGCAAGGCGCCATGGCTCGAATTGCCCGAGGGCGCCCGCACCTTTCCGGCGTTCTACAAATTCGACGAGGTCTGGTTGCCGGCGAGCCTCGCGCGGTGGAAGATTGTCGTCGCCTCGCAGGCATAGCCTCGTTGCGACCCGCCCAACTCACTGGTATAAGCACGGCATGATCGCGTTTTCGACCGCAGCGAATTGGTGGTGGCCCGTCTGATCAAGGCGGCCATTTTTTTCATATTCCGTAAAGGCCGCCTCGGAGAACCGGGCGGCCTTTGTCGTGTCAGGGCAAGGTTCCGCGGGTCCTCCGGGGCGGACGCAGCTCCGAGGGGATCCCGATGCAGCGCAAGAGCTATACGACCGAAGGCGGTATCCGTATCGAACGCGAGGTCGTCGTCCGCCAATACGATCCGGCCGACCAGTCGATGGCCGAGCTGCTCGGCACCAAGCGCGGAGTCTGGTTCTCATCGAGCTTTGAGTTTCCCGGCCGCTATACGCGCTGGGACATGGGGTTTGCCGACCCGCCGCTGATGCTGTCGGCCCGCGGGCGGACCTTCACCGTCGAGGCGCTGAACGGGCGCGGACAGGTGCTGATGGGCGCGGTCGCCGGAGCGTTGCGCGCGCTCGATGCCGTTGAAATCTCCCACGCCAATACGTCCCGCATCGACGGCATCATTCGCGAGACGGCGACCCGCTTCCCCGAGGAGCAGCGCAGCCGCCAGCCCAGCGTGTTCTCGGTGCTGCGGTCGCTGATCGCCTTGTTCAAGAGCCCCGAGGAGGAGCATCTCGGCCTTTACGGTGCGTTCGGCTACGACCTCGTCTTCCAGTTCGAGCCGATGAAGTTGCGGCTAGAACGCCCGGCCGACCAGCGCGACCTCGTCCTCTACCTCCCCGACGAGATCCTGATGGTCGACCACATGCGCCAGCACGCGGCTGTATACCGCTATGAGTTCGCTGTCGCCGGTCAGTCGACCGCCGGCCTGCCGCGCGAGACTTCGGCCGCGCCTTACCGCATCGACCCTAAGCTCGCCGCCGCGCCGCGCAGCAGCGACCACGCCAAGGGCGAATACGCCAAGCTGGTCGAGCGCGCTAAGGACTCGTTCGTCCGCGGCAATCTGTTCGAGGTCGTCTGCGCCCAGCTGTTTGCCGAGGGCTGCACCGATAGCCCAAGCACCGTATTCCAGCGGCTGCGCCGGGCCAACCCGGCGCCCTACGGCTCGCTGGTCAATCTCGGCGAGGGCGAGTTCCTGGTCTCGGCCTCGCCGGAAATGTACGTCCGTGTCGAGGCCCTAGAAGATGGTAGTCGGCGGATCGAGACCTGCCCGATCTGCGGCACGATCCGCCGCGGCGGCGACGCGATCGAAGACTCGGACCGCATCATCGAGCTGCTCAACTCCAAGAAGGACGAGAGCGAGCTGACGATGTGCACCGATGTCGACCGCAACGACAAGTCGCGGGTCTGCGTCGCCGGCAGCGTCAAGGTCATCGGCCGCCGCCAGATCGAAATGTATTCGCGGCTGATCCACACGGTCGATCATGTCGAGGGCGTGTTGCGGCCCGAGTTCGACGCGCTCGACGGGTTTCTCAGCCACGCCTGGGCGGTGACGGTCACCGGCGCGCCGAAGCTGTGGGCGATCCGCTTTGTCGAGGCCGAGGAGCGCTCGTCGCGGCGCTGGTACGGCGGCGCGATCGGCCGGCTGACCTTCGACGGCAACATGAACACCGGCCTGACCCTGCGCACCATCCGCATGCAGGACGGCATCGCCGAAACCCGGGTCGGCGCGACCCTGCTTTACGACAGCGATCCGGTCGCCGAGGAGGACGAGACTGAATTGAAGGCCGCCGCGCTGTTCTCGGCGATCGGCGGCGCGCGCGTGGCCGCGGCGGCTGTGGCGCCGAATTGGCAAGCCGGCGTCGGCCGCAAGGTGCTGCTGGTCGATCACGAGGATTCGTTTGTCCACACGCTCGCCGGGTATATCCGCCAAACCGGCGCCGAGTGCGTGACGATGCGGCACGATTTCGCCCGCGCCGAATTGGCGAACGGCAGGCCGCCCGATCTGGTGCTGTTGTCGCCGGGCCCCGGCCGGCCCGATGATTTTGCGATGCGCGAGACGCTCGACATCATCTGGCGGCGCGGCATCCCGACCTTTGGCGTCTGCCTCGGGCTGCAGGGCATCGTCGAGTATTTCGGCGGGACGCTCGACGTGCTCGACACCCCGATGCACGGCAAGCCGTCGGTAATCCGCGCCTCGGGCAACCGGCTGTTCGGCGGCTTGCCCGAGCAGTTCACGGTCGGCCGTTACCACTCGCTCTATGCGCGGCGCAGTGCCCTGCCGGCCGAGCTCTCCGTTGCCGCGGCGACGGAGGACGGGGTCATCATGGCGATCGAGCACAAGAGCTTGCCGTTGGCGGCGGTGCAGTTCCATCCCGAGTCGATCATGACCCCGCCGGACGCGATCGGCATGCCGATCATCACCGCGGTCTTGGAAACCCTCTGCCGCGAGCCGGTGAAGTAAAAACCCATTATGTCATTCCGGGGCGGCCCGCAGGGCCGAAACCCGGAACCCATGCACACGGGCTCGGAAAAATGGGTGGTGGCGCAGAACCTTACTTTGTCACGCCAGCGTTCATGGATCCCGGGTTCGCTGCTGCGCAGCGTCCCGGGATGACAAACCCGATCAGAACATCCGGTCCAGTACGTCGCGCTTGATGTCGACCGGGAAGCGCTTCTTGAGCGCCCCGGTCAGCTGGCCGACGAGGTCGTAGCGCGCGGAATTGCCGAGCTCGCTGTTAAGCGCTTTGGCGGCGTCCTCGGGGGCCTTTTCGGGCGCTGTGATCTCCTTGAGCTGGCCGACATAGGCGCCGGCAGCGTTGCTGGCGGTGACGACGTCGCCAATTTTTGCGTCGAACAGCTTCACCGTCAGCACCGCCGGCACCGCGGCGCCGGGATCGGGGCGCCGCCCGAGCGGCGGCGAGGTCGTCGCGGTGACCCCCTTGTCGGCTGCCGCCTTGGCAAGCGGTGTCCCGGCTGCGACCGCCGCGACGATTTCATCCGCCTTTTTCTTGACCGCTTGCTGTTTCTGCTCGGCTTGCCAGGCGGCGACGACGCGATCCTTAACGTCGCCCAGCGGCTTTACTCGGGGCGCCACGACCTTGTCGATATGCACGGCGAATATCGCGCCGTCCTCGATCGTGTTGACGCGGCTCGACTCCTTTTCACCGGAATCGAAGACGACCTTCAATACGCTCTTCATCTCCACCGGCAGCACGATCAACTTGCCGTCGAGGTCGCGGCCGGACAGATCGACCGCGGGGACCGTGGTAAGCTTGAGGTTGTTCTTGGCCGCGACGTCGGCGAGCGTTGCGCCGCCGGCAAGCGCATCGTCGACGGCGTTGCCGATACGGTCGAGCCGGTCGGCCGCTTCTTCGTGCAGCAGATCCTTGGTCAGCTGGTCTTTAACCGCATCGAAGTTCGGGGTTTTCGGCGCCTCGATCCTGACCACCCGCATGATGTGCCAGCCAAGCGCTCCGTTGATCGGCTCGCTCGGCTTGTTGAGCTCCAGGTCGAACACCGCATCGCCCAGCGGTTTCGGCAGATCGTTCTGCTTGACGAGGCCAAGGTCGACCGTGGTCGGATCCTGGCCGACGCTGGCGGCGACTTCTTTCCAGTCCTTGGCGGCGGCGATGGCGGCCTCGGCTTCCTTGGCTTTGGCTTCCGAGGGGGCGAGGATCTGCTGCACCTCGCGCTGCTCGGGGGTGTTGTAATCCTCCTTGCGTTCCTCATAAGCGGATTTGATCCGCGCTTCCGAGACCTTGACGTCGCCTTCGACGTCGGCCGCGTTCAGGCTCGCCAGCGTAAAGCCGCGATACTCGGCCGCGCGAAACAGGTCCGGATGGGCATCGTAATATTTGGTCAGGTCGTCATCGCTCGGGGCGCCGATCTCGCCCGCGGCGCTGAGCGGCAGGGTGACGACATCGGCGACCCGCTTTTCGTTGCGGTAGCGGTAGATCGCGTCGACCACCGGGCTCGGCACGAGCACCCCGGCGGTCAGCGCCTGCAACAGATCGCCGCGCGGGATGTCGTGCCGCACCCGCGCCACCAGGGCTTCCTCGCTCATGCGGTTCATCGCCAGCACCTGGGTGAACAGATCGCGGCTGAACCGCCCGTCTTGGCCGCGAAAAGCGGGGTTCTGGGTGATCGCGTTGCGAACCACGTCGTCGGAAAGGTCGAGATGAAGGCGGCTGACCTCCTGATCCAGGAGGCTGCGGTCGACGAGCTGTTCGATGACCGCGTCGAGGACGCCGAGCTGCTTGGCCTGCGTCCGGTCGATCGTGCCGCCGAGCTGGGTGCGCAGCCGTTCGAGCGCCGGGGTCAGCGCGCTCTGCACCTCTTCGGCGCGGATATCCTGCTCGCCCACCGTCGCGACGACGGCGTCCGGCGACTTGTCCTGGAAGAACGGCGAGCGGGTGTAGATACCCCAAAAGCCGAACGAAATAATCAATAGCCCGAACAGCACCTTAACGATGATGCCGCCCGCCCGTGTGCGGATCGCTTGAAGCATAAAGCCCGACCGTCTCGATTGTGCCCGATCTGGCGATCAGGCCGCAGGTTGACCTGCCTGAGCGCCGGTGTGATCGTGGCGCGATGATAAAGACCGGTCGGCGGGGCTGCAACCACCTGCCTGCCGCCGGTCGCGCGGGGCGGGGGACCGATGGCCGATCGCAGGATGCTTGTCGCGGGTAATTGGAAGATGAACGGGCTGCGCGCCGACGGCCTTGCCCTGGCGCAAGACATCGTTGCCCGCGCCGCCGGCGGCCTTTCTGCCTGCGACCTGCTGGTCTGTCCGCCGGCGACCCTGCTGGTGCCGGTCGGCAAGGCGATCGCCGGCAGCGGCGTCGCGCTCGGGGGTCAGAACTGCCACGCTGCGGAGCGGGGCGCTTACACCGGCGATGTCAGCGCCGAGATGCTGAAGGATGCAGGCTGCAGCTACGTCATCGTCGGACATTCCGAGCGGCGGCAGAATTGCGGCGAAAGCGACGCCGACGCCCGCGCCAAAGTGTCCGCGGCGTGGCGGGCCGGGCTCGTCGCTATCCTCTGCATCGGCGAGACCCGGGCGGAGCGCGAGGCCGGCCGCGCGGTCGCCGTGGTCAGCGGGCAGCTCGCCGGTTCGATGCCCGAGGGCGCCACGGCGGACCGGCTCGTCGTCGCCTATGAGCCGGTCTGGGCGATCGGCACCGGGCTCACCCCCACCCTCGACGATATTGCGGAGATTCATCGCGCCACCCGGGCCGGGATACCCGACGGCACCCGCACGCTCTACGGCGGCTCGGTCAACCCGGCGAATGCCGCCGACATCCTTGCCCTTGCCGATGTCGACGGCGCGCTGGTCGGCGGCGCCAGCCTCAAGGCGCAAGATTTCTGGGCCATCGCCCAGGCTTGCGGATAAAATCGCCGCATGAACCGCATGTCTGAGCTGCCTCTGTGGTGGCAGCGCGCCGAGCGCCTCCGGCGCGACAAGGAACGGCGCTTGCGTAACGAGGCCGCGCTGCGCCTGCGGCGGATCGAGATTACCGCCCGCTTGCGCCTGGCGTCGCAGCGGGTGCCGCAAGCCGATTTATCGGCTCTGCGCGACAGCGAGCGTCTGGCAGCGCCGTTTCTCGAGCGCATCGGCACGCGCGGCCGGGTCCAGCTGCTGCTGTGGGGCGGCATGACGGCGGTGGGCGCCTGCACGATCTTTTCGTTCTTCACCGCGCCGCTGATGGAGCTCGGCACCGCGATGTCGGTGGTGCTGGTCGCGACGATGCTGGTTCTTTCCTACGTGATATAGTCGGCCAAGGACTTAACCGGCGGGCTGGTCAGAAGCCGGGGAAGGGCCTAAAAGGCGGCCATGATCATCCTTCTCTTCGTCGTTCACGTCGCCATCGCGTTGGCGCTGGTCGGGGTCGTGCTGCTGCAGAAAAGCGAGGGCGGCGCGCTGGGCATGGGCGGCGGCGGCATGTCGGGCTTTATGACCGGACGCTCGACCGCCAACCTCCTGACCCGAACGACGGCGATCCTCGCCGCCGGTTTCTTCCTGACCAGCGTCGTGCTGGTTTGGCTCAGTCACGCGTCGACGGCGCCGCGCTCGCTGATCGATCAGGGCCCGCCATCGTCGACCCAGGAGGCGCCGGCGGCGCCGGCGCAGCCCGCAGCTCCCGCCACCCCGCCGGAACCCAGCGCGCCGCTCGCCAAATAGCGGGCGCGAATCGCGCGCCGCCGAGGATTCATGCGCGGATTTTTGCGCCGAAGCGTGTCGGCGTGGGCAAGTGGACCCCGATTTGCCCGCCCGGCCCGGTCACGCCCGGTTGAGCGCTTTCGCACAACTGGTTGATTTATAAAAGGTTCATTTGGTCGCAACGTAGCGGCTCAGTTTCTCATGTGAGAGCGGGACGGCTTGCTTTACATTGAAGGTCCATGACGCGGTTCATCTTCATCACCGGCGGCGTGGTCTCCTCACTGGGCAAGGGTCTGTGCGCGGCGGCGCTCGGAGCGCTGTTGCAGGCTCGCGGCTTCAAAGTGCGGCTGCGCAAGCTCGACCCGTATCTCAACGTCGATCCGGGCACGATGAGCCCGTATCAGCACGGCGAGGTCTTCGTCACTGATGACGGGGCCGAAACCGACCTCGATCTCGGTCATTACGAGCGCTATGTCGGCGTCGCCGCGCGCAAGAGCGACAGCGTCACTACCGGCCGCATCTATTCGACCGTGATCGGCCGCGAGCGCCGCGGCGAGTACCTTGGCGCGACGGTGCAGGTGATCCCGCACGTCACCGACGCGATCAAGGAATTCATCCAGACCGATATCGACGGCGAGGATTTCGTCCTGTGCGAGATCGGCGGCACGGTCGGCGACATCGAAAGCCTGCCGTTCCTCGAGGCGATCCGGCAGCTCGGCAACGAGCTCGGGCGCGAGCAGGTCATGTATGTGCACCTGACACTGGTGCCGTGGATCGCCTCGGCCGGCGAGCTCAAGACCAAGCCGACCCAGCATTCGGCCAAGGAGCTGCTGGGCCTCGGTATCCAGCCGGACATCCTGCTGTGCCGCTGCGACCGCGATATCCCGGAGGGTGCGCGCAAGAAGATCGCGCTATTCTGCAATCTGCGCGAGTCGCGGGTGATCCCGGCGCTTGATGTCGACACGATTTATGCGGTGCCCGGCGCCTATCATGCCGAGGGCTTCGACCGCGAGGTCTGTTCCCATTTCGGCATCGCCTCGCCGGACCCCGACCTCTCGCGCTGGCACAATATCGTCACCGGTATCCGCAAGCCGGAGGGCCAAGTGTCGATCGCCATCGTCGGCAAGTACACGCACCTGCCCGACAGCTACAAATCGCTGGCCGAGGCGATGGCGCATGGCGGCATCGCCAACAACGTACGGGTCAAGATCGATTGGATCGACTCCGAGGTCTTCGAATCCGAATCGGAGTCGCTTCGGCAATTGGAAGGGGTGCACGGCATTCTGGTGCCTGGCGGGTTCGGCGAGCGCGGCTCGGAAGGCAAGATCGAGGCGGCTCGCTTTGCCCGCGAGCGCTCGGTGCCGTATTTCGGCATTTGCTTCGGCATGCAGATGGCGGTGATCGAGGCGGCGCGGAGCCTCGCCAAGCTGCCCGGCGCCGGGTCGACCGAGTTCGGATCGTGCGAGCATCCGGTGATCGGCCTCATGACCGAATGGATGCGCGGCAACGAGATCGAGCAGCGCAGCGCCAACGGCGATCTCGGCGGCACGATGCGTCTCGGCGCCTACGAGGCGGTGCTCGATCCCGAGAGCCGGGTCGCCGAGATTTACGGCGCCGACCACATCAGCGAGCGGCACCGCCATCGCTACGAGGTCAACGTCGCCTACCGCGACACGCTTGAGGCCGCGGGCTTGCGGTTCTCGGGGAATTCGCCAGACGGGTTGCTGCCGGAGATTATCGAAATCCCCGAACATCCGTGGTTTATCGGCGTGCAGTTCCACCCGGAACTCAAATCGCGCCCGTTCGAGCCGCACCCGCTGTTCAAGTCGTTTGTGAAGGCCGCGCTCGATCAGTCGCGGCTGGTTTGATTGGGTTCGTGCTCTAGCTGTAGGATGGGTTGAGCTATGCGAAACCCATCATTACCGCGCTGGTGGGTTACGCTTCGCTAACCCACCCTACGGGTTTGGAAAGCCAATGACCGCCCCCCGCCACGTCACGGTCGGCGACATCACCATCGGTAACGACCTGCCGATGGTCTTCATCGTCGGGCCCAATGTGCTCGAATCGCGCGCCCACGCGCTGGAGATGAGCGCCGCCTTGGCTGAGCTCGCCAAGAAGCTGGGCATCGCTTTGATCTACAAAACCTCGTTCGACAAGGCGAACCGCTCGTCGATTGCCGGTGCACGCGGTCTCGGGTTGAAGGCCGGCTTGCCAATCCTCGCCGAGGTGCGCGAAACCACCGGCCTGCCGCTGGTGACCGACATCCATGCGCCCGAGCAATGCGTCCCTGTCGCCGAAATCGTCGATATCCTGCAGATACCGGCGTTTCTGTGCCGTCAGACCGACCTGCTGCTGGCGGCGGGAGCGACTGGCAGGGTTATCAACATCAAGAAGGGTCAATTCGTTGCCCCGCAGGACATGTGGAACGCGGCGGGCAAGGTGGCGTCGACCGGCAACGAGCGCATCCTCCTTTGCGAGCGCGGGGCGAGCTTTGGCTACAACAACCTCGTCGTCGACATGCGGGCTTTGCCGATCATGGCTCGCACCGGCTACCCGGTGGTGATGGACGCCACCCACGCGGTCGCCCTGCCGGGCGGCCTCGGCGACCGCTCCGGCGGCGAGCGGGAGTTCGGCCCCGTCCTCGCCCGAGCCGCGGCCGCGATCGGCGTCGCCGCGATGTTCATCGAGACCCACCAGG
>JBBRPG010000142.1:0-10238 GCA_038228485.1 Alphaproteobacteria bacterium | reverse complement strand
CGCCCCTCTGGCGGCGGCAAGGTCCGCCTGACCTTCATCATGCCGAGCCGCGGCCTCATCGGCTATCACGGCGAGTTCCTCACCGACACCCGCGGCAGCGGCGTGATGAGCCGGCTGTTCCACGGCTATGCGCCGTACAAGGGCGCGGTCGAGGGGCGGGTCAACGGCGTCTTGATATCGACCGCGAGCGGGCCGGCGGTGGCCTATGCGCTGTGGAACCTCGAAGAGCGCGGGTCGATGTTCGTCTCGCCCGGCGAGCCCATCTATCCCGGCATGGTGGTCGGCGCGCATAGCCGCGACAACGACCTCGACGTCAACCCGACCAAGGGCAAGCAACTCACCAATATCCGCACGACCTCCAAGGACGAGGCAGTGCGGCTGACCCCGCCGATTCAGATGAGCCTCGAAGAGGCGATCGCCTATATCGCCGACGACGAGCTGGTCGAGGTGACGCCCAAGGCGATCCGCCTGCGCAAGCGATTGCTGGACGGCAACGACCGCAAGCGCGCCGCCCGCAGCGCCGCGGCGGAGTGAGCGGCCTTTAGGGACGGGTGGGCTGTTGATTCGCTGTAAATATCAGCGAAAACAGCGAAGTCGGGCGGATGAGCGAAGCATAATCCGCCGCAGCGATTTGCTGTAGATTCCCAGCAGATATCAGCAAAACAGCAAACCGAGGTAGCTCCAGCTAAATTGACTTCATCGGCGCGCTCCGTATAGTGCGCGGCTCTTCCCAAGAATGTGGGCGAAAGCCCCGGCTCCCGAGCGGCAACGCGGCGGATGGCACTATTGGGACAAGAACAAACTGAAACGGAATTAATTCAAATGAGTAAGCGCACAGAGTCAAAGTACAAGATCAACCGCCGGCTCGGCGTCAATTTGTGGGGGCGGTCGAAGAGCCCGCTGCACCGCCGCGAATACGGGCCCGGCCAACATGGCCAGCGCCGCAAGAAGCCGTCCGATTACGGGACCCAGCTCTCCGCCAAGCAGAAGCTCAAAGGCTATTACGCCAATATCGGCGAGCGGCAATTCCGCCGCCTCTATGAAGAGGCGGTGCGGCGGCGCGGCGATACCGGCGAGAACCTGATCGAGCTGTTGGAGCGCCGGCTCGATACGGTGGTGTACCGCATGAAGCTGGCGCCGACCCCGTTCGCAGCGCGCCAGCTGATCAATCACGGCCATGTGCTGGTCAACGGCAAGCGGCTCAACATCGGCTCGGCCAAGCTGAGCGACGGCGATACGGTCGAGCTGCGGGCAAAGGCCAAGGAGATGGCGGTAACCATCGAGGCGACGCAGTCGGGCGAGCGCGACGTCCCCGACTACATCGAAATCGACCACGAGCGCATGCGCGGCAAGTTCATCCGCGCGCCAAAGCTCGCCGACGTACCCTTTCCGGTGTCGATGGAGCCGAATCTCGTCGTCGAATTCCATTCGCGCTGAGGCCTGCTTACACCTCATCCCCGGCTTGTCCCGGGGTTCGCGCCGTGGCCGGAGTTCGATCCGCCACGGCGTATACTTTTGACGGCGCTCAACTAAACTAAAAACGCCTGCGCCTAGGGGGTTGCGATGCTGTGGCTGCACCTCTCGATCGTCTTTTTCCTGATCCTCCTGAACGGTTTTTTCGCGATGGCCGAGATCGCGCTGGTTTCGGCGCGGCCGGCGCGGCTGCAGCCGTTGGCGGCCGACGGCAGCGCCGGCGCCGCCGCGGCCCTCGAGCTGAAGGCCGATCCATCCCGTCTCCTCGCCACCGTGCAGGTCGGCGTCACCGTGATCGCCGTTTTCTTGGGTTCGTTCGGTGAAGCGACGCTGGGCGATTGGTTAGAGCGCTATTTGGACGAAATGCCCGGATTTCTGGGCACATACGCTCACGTCGTCTCGCTGGCGGCGGTGGTGATCGGCATCGCCTATCTGACGATGCTGCTCGGCGAGCTCGTGCCAAAGCGGGTGGCGCTGCTCGACCCGGAGCGCATCGCCAGCGCGCTGGCGCGGTTCATGCGCGGCCTGTCCGTGGTCGGTGCGCCGATCGAATGGGTGCTCAGCGCTACCGCCGATCTGATCCTGCGGCTGGTGCCGATCCGCGGCGACGGCACGGTGACGGTCACCGACGAGGAGATCGGCTTCATGCTGCGCGAAGGCGTGGCGGCCGGGCATATCCCGCAAGCCGAGACCGAGATCGTCGAGATGGCGCTGCGGCTCGGCGACCGGCGGGTCAGCGGGGTGATGACGCCGCGCACGCAGATCGAGTTTCTCGACCTCGACGATCCGGTCGAAGACGTCCGCCGGCAAATCCATAGCAGCCCCTATTCGCGCTTTCCGGTGCTGCAAGGCGGCACCCACGCGCTCGCCGGCATCGTCCAGGTCAAGGATCTGCTGGAGGCGGCGCTGGCCGGGCAGCCGTTCGACCTGCGCGCGAGGGTGCGCACGCCGCTGTTTCTCCCGACCACGGTGACGGTGCTGCGCGCGCTCGAAGTCTTCAAGACCAGCGGCGAGGCGATGGCCCTGATCGTCGACGAGTACGGCGACCTCGAAGGGCTGGTGACCTTGCACGACATCCTGCAGGCGCTGGTTGGCGAGCTGCCGGGCGGGGCCGACACCGATCCGCGGGTGGTGCACCGCGACGACGGCAGCTGGCTGTTCGACGGGATGGTCGCCCTCGACGAGGTCAAGCAGGCGCTGCGGGTCGGCCAACTGCCGGGCGAGGACCCCGATTTCCACACGCTCGGCGGCTATATGATGGCGCGGCTCAACCGGGTGCCGGCGGTCGCCGACCAGGTGACGGCCGGAGCTTTCCGCTTCGAGGTTGTGGAGATGGACGGGCGGCGGGTCGACCGTGTCCTGGTCGTGCCCGCCGAAACGATCGAGTCGTAAGAAAAAGGAGCGCGGGCGTCTCGCCCGCTACTTGCGCTTGCAGGGCGGCCGGGACGGCCGCGGTCCAATCAGGTGGCCTCGCCGCTCGCCGAGAGCAATTGGGTTGGGAAACCAGCCTCGATCAGCGCCGCGACGATGGCATCGACGTGGCGGCGGTTTTGGGTCTCGACCACGACGTCGAGTTCGGCGCGCTTGACCGAGGAATCTTGGAACAGGCGCTGGTGATGCACCTCGACGATGTTGCCGCCGGCGCCGCCGACCACGCCCGACAGCCGCGACAAGGCGCCCGGCACATCGGGCAATTCGGAGCGCAGGCGGACAAGGCAACCCTCGCGCACCAGCCCGCGCATCAGCACCGACGCCAGCAGGCGCGCGTCGATATTGCCGCCGGTGATGACGATGCCGACCCGCTTTCCGTGAAACCGCTCGGGGTTGGCCAGCAAGGCCGCAACCCCGGCGGCGCCGGCGCCTTCGACCACCAGCTTCTCACGGTCGATGAGGTGCTCGATCGCCGCCTCGACCTGGACGTCGTCCACCAGCAGGATGTCGGCGACGAGCGCGGCGGCGATGCGGCGGGTGATTTTTCCGGGCTCCTTGACCGCGATGCCCTCGGCCAGGGTCGCGCCGGCAACGGCGATGTCGGGAATGCGGCCCTGCAGCACCTCGCGCATCGAGGGATAGAGCGCCGATTGCACGCCGACGATCTCGATGTCCGGTTTCAACGCCTTGGCGGCGACGGCAATGCCGGAAATCAGCCCGCCGCCGCCAATCGGCACGATCAGCGCATCGAGATCGGGGCGCGCGGCGAGGATTTCGAGGGCGATCGTGCCCTGGCCGGCTATGACGTCTGGGTCGTCGTAGGGATGTACCGGGATGAGTCCCCGTTCGCGGGCGAGCTTGTCGGACGCGCGGCGGGCGGCGGCGAGGCTGTCGCCTTGCAACAGCACGGTCGCGCCCAACGCTTCGGTGCGGTCTATTTTGGTGAACGGCGTACCCTCGGGCATCACGATCGTCGCCGGAATGCCGAGCCGGCGGGCGTGGTAGGCGACCCCTTGCGCGTGATTGCCGGCCGACATCGCCACCACCCCGGCGCGGCGCTGGTTGTCGCCGAGCGTCAGCAGCTTGTTGAGCGCGCCGCGTTCTTTGAACGAGCCGGTCGGGTGCTGGGTCTCGAGCTTGAGATAAACTGCGCAGCCGGCAGCCTCGGCTAAGGTCGGCGCGGCCACCAGCGGCGTCTTCGCGACGGTGCCGGCGATCGCCGCTTCGGCGCGGCGAATGTCGGCGATGGAGACCGGCAGCGCGCTCATGGCGCCGGCGCCAGGGTCAGGGTCGCGCGGGCTGAGCTCCGGCTCGGCACAAGCCAGTCGAAGGCGCGCCAGCGCGACAGCAGATCGGCGTAATGCGCCGAGAGCGGGTTCCCGGACTGGCCGGGGGTGATCATCATGCGCGACTCCGCCGGTGTGGCCAGGTCGGTGATGATGCGCAGCCCGGCGCCAAAGCGTTGCTCATAGGGATGCGCCTCGTCGCGGATGAGGCTCGGGCCGCGGTTGACCGTGTCGTAGCCGCCGGGGGTTGGGATCGTCACCCGCAGCCAGTCGCGCAGCAGCGGCACCCGCTCGAACACGGCGTTGGGGAAATAGGCGATGTGGGCGCGGCCCCATTGCCAGCGGGCCATCTCATCCCCGTAGGCTTTTCGCAGCTCCTCGATGGCCTGGTCGAGCGCGGCGACGAGCCGGGTGTCGCAGTCGCGATCCGGCTCTTTGCGGTCTTCGCACCAATCGGGGCGCTGGGTCAGCACCGCCTCCATCACCGCCGGACGCAAATCCCAATAATCGGCAGCCGCGTCGCCCAGACGGGCGGTCAGCACCGAGCGGGCAAAGGCGCGCAGCCAGGCGGTGAACAGCAGCGGCTCGACCTTGTCGGCATCCATACGGAAATCCCACTGCTGCAGCCGCTGGACGGCCTCTCGCCCCATTTCGGTCGACGGCACGATCCGGGTCATCAGCGGCACCAGCCGGCGCGCCATGATCGATAGCGTATCGGCCTGGATCTCGGCGCTGGCGTTGGGCGATTGGCGCGGGGTCGCGGCAAGCATTTCCTCGATGCGCTCAGCGCGGAACGGCAAGTCCCAGTCGCGGCTGATGAAATGGGGATAGGAATTGGGCACGATCTTATTGTTGGCGCTGACGAAATGGCCTGAAATCGGATTGGTTGCCTGTGGTAGCTCGTCGAATGGGACATAGCCCTGCCAGTCGTAGTCGCCGCTCCACCCCGGCATCGGCAGCCAGCCGTCGCCGTTTTTGCGCATCGGGATGCGGCCGGCGGCGATAAACCCGATAGTGCCGCCAGTATCGGCATAGACGATGTTCTGCGGCGGCCCGACGAAGTTCTTCAGCGCATTGCGAAACCCGGGCCAATCGTCGGCGCGGTCGATGTCCCAGATCGCCTGAGCGCTGAGATCGCTGTCGTCGAGAAAGGTTGCCGACAGGGCGACGACATAGCCGGGATCGAACGTGCGCGTCGGTAGCATGTCCGACACGACCGGCCCGTGCCGGGTGCTGCGCACCGTCAGCGGCACCGGCGCGGCGTCGCGCACGGCAATGGTTTCCTGACGCGTCGCAAAGGCGGCGCTGCCCTCGGAGGTCATGTAATGGGCGGGATCGGCGGGATCGAGCTTCTCGATGAACAGATCCTCGATATCGGCGGTCGTCGTCGTAAAGCCCCAGGCGATCTTGTCGTTATGGCCGACAATGACGAGCGGCGTGCCGGGTGCGGTGGCGCCGGCGATCTCGCGCTCCGGGGTCTTGAGCCGGGCCAGATACCAGAAGCCCGGCGCGTTGAAGGCGAGATGCGGGTCGTTGGCGAGAACCGGCTTGCCGCTCGCGGAATGGGCGCCGTCGACCACCCAGTTGTTCGATGCGTAATGCGGCCCGAGAACTTCGGGTAGCGCGGCATAGAGCGCGCCAAGCGGCAGCTGGCGGTACAGCGGGATCAACGCGGCCAAGGTCGTCGGCGCGTCCTTCGGGTAGTCGGGATAGAGGAAGGCGAGGTCGTCGGCCGAGACGGTCTGGGCCATACGGGCGCGCAGCAGCTCGCCGCGGTAATTGCCGCCAAGCTGGAAGTCCATCAGTTTGCCCCAGACCAGCGTATCGGCGGGCTGCCACGGCCCGGGCTTGAAACGCAGTAGCAGGAATTCGGGCGGCAGCAACGGGCCGCTAGTCGCCAGGTAGGCGTTGACCCCGGCGCCGTAAGCCTCGATGCCGCGCCGGACCTCCGGTGACAACTTTGGCACGCCGCCTCGGCGGCGCGGTAGAGGCCGAGCACCCGCATCTGCGTATCGACCGACACCGCAGCCTCGCCGAACAACTCGGCGAGGCGGCCGGCGCCGAAGCGGCGTTGCAGCTCCATCTGGAACAGGCGGTCCTGGGCATGGGCGTAGCCGAGTCCGAAGGCGGCATCCTCATCGTTGGTTGCTGTCACCGTCGGGATGCCATCGGCGTCGCGTGCGATGGTGACTTGGGCATGGAGCCCCGCCACCGTGATACGGCCGTCGGTTTGCGGCAGCGATGAACGCAGCGCCAAATAGCCGCCGTCGGCGAGCAACAGGACAAGCACGAGGAGAACCGCGAGACCGCGCCCGACAATTCGCCACAAACGCCGGCGCCGGGGTCGTCGGCCCGGTGTCCTCACCTCAGCGCGCCGGTGAGCGGGAGCGCTTCACATGCCCAATTCGCGGAGGATTTTGGCGCGGTCGGCGTCCAGGTCCGGTGCAGGGGTTCGGGTTGACGGGTCCGGAAAGGCCGACAGCTTCATCGGGTTGCCGGCGAGTTTGAGCGGCCCCGTGGTCGGGTCGTCGACCTCGATCAGCATGTTGCGCGCTTCGGTCTGGGGATGAGCCAGCGCCTGCTTCACGTTGTTGACTTGGCCGCCGGGGATGCCCGCTTCCTCCAGCACGGCGAGCCAATACCCGGTCGTGTGGGTGCTAAGGATGGCTTCGATCTCGGCTTTCAATTGCGGCTGGTGCTGGTTGCGCAGCGGGTTGGTCTTGTAGTTCGGGTTCTGGGCAAGGTCGGGGTGGCCCAGCGCCTCGGTCAGCTTGACCCACAGTCCGTCATTGCCGGCAGCGATGATGATATGCCCGTCCTTGGTCGCAAACGCCTCGAAGGGGGTGATCGATGGATGCCGTGCGCCGAGCGGTCCGGGGATTTCGCCGGTCGTCGTGTAGCGCATGATCGCGTTTTCCAAGAGCGCGAGCTGGCAATCGAATAGCGCGACATCGACCTTGGTCGCCTCGCCGGTGCGCTCGCGGTGCAGGAACGCGGCATTGAGCGCGATCGTCGTGTAAAGCCCGCCGGCAAGATCGCCAATCGACATTCCAATACGAACCAAGGGGCCGTCCGGGACTCCGGTGATGCTCATGATGCCGCCGAGGCCCTGCACCACCATGTCGTAAGAGGGATGGTGCGAGAACGGCCCGGTGTGGCCAAACCCCGAGGCCGCCGCATAGATCAGCCGGGGATAGCGCGGATGCAGCTGCTCCCAGCCATAACCGAGCCGCTCCATCGTGCCGGGGCGAAAATTCTCGACGACGGCGTCGGCCTTGTCCAACAGGCGTTCGAAGATTTCCTTGTCGGCGGGGGCCTTGAGGTCGAGCGCGATCGATTCCTTGCCGCGGTTGACCGAGGCGAAATAGGTCGACTTGCCGTTGGTGAATGGGCCGTATTGGCGCGCGTCGTCGCCGCCGCCCGGCGTCTCGACCTTGATCACCCGCGCGCCCAATTCAGCAAGGAGCAGAGTGCAATACGGGCCGGCGAGAATGCGTGACAGATCGACGATGGTAAGGCCGTTCAGCGGGCCGGACTGTGCCATGCCGGAAATCCTTTTGCGATGTGGGTTGGTGATAACGCAGAGCCGGAGGGGCCGCAATCGGCGTTGCGTCAAAGAACTCGCGGCTAACGCCGATGACGCGAGGGAGGCAACCGGGTAAGCTGTGTTGCGGTCGGCTGAGTGCAAGGCGGCAGTCGAAGGATGTTCCGATGCTGCGCCAGAACGATATCGAGGAAGGCGAGGTCCGGCGCACCAATGCGTCGATGGGGCTGATCGTCATCCTGCTGTTGGCAATCGCCGGGGTGATCTTGGTGCGGGCCCTGCGCGAAAAGTCGCAGATCGAGGATTGCCTGATGGCCGGCCGGCGCAACTGCGTGCCGATCGAGATGCCGGCGCGGCCTCCCAATTAGGGCCGGTGGGATGAGCCCAGCCGGCAGCGTGCCGCCCGGCAACCAACATCTTCTCCTGCATCGATGGCCATACCTGCGGCAACCCGGTGCGGCTGGTGATCGGCGGCGGGCCGCTGCTGCGCGGCGCCAGCATGAGCGAGAAGCGCCAGGATTTCATCGCCCGGTTCGATTGGGTGCGGCGCTCGCTGATGTTCGAGCCGCGCGGGCACGATGTGATGTCGGGCGCGATCCTCTACCCGCCGACCCGGCTCGATTGCGACATCGCGATTCTTTACATCGAGGTCACCGGCTGCCTGCCGATGTGCGGCCACGGCACGATCGGCAGCGTGACCTTTGCGCTGGAGCAAGGTCTCGTCACGCCGCGCGAGGAAGGGGTGGTCGCGCTCGACGCGCCGGCGGGGCGGGTGACGGCGAGCTATGTCCGCAACGGCGCCCATATCGACAGCGTGCGGTTGCGCAATGTGCCGAGCTACCTGGTGCTAGCCGAGGTAGCGGTTGTAGTCGAGGGGCTGGGCGAGCTCGTCGTCGACATTGCCTATGGCGGCAATTTTTACGCGATCGTCGAGAAGCAGAAGAATTTTCCCGGGCTGGAAGAGGTTTCGGTCGACTGGCTCCTGCGCTGGAACCCGGCGCTGCGGCGCGCCGCCAACGCGGCCGTGCAGGTCGTGCATCCCGACGATCCGACGATCCGCGGCGTCAGCCATGTGCAATGGACCGGAGCGCCGCGCGACCCCAGGGCGCATGGCCGCAACGCGGTGTTCTACGGAGAGCGGGCGATCGATCGGTCGCCGTGCGGCACGGGCACGTCGGCGCGTATCGCGCAACTGGCGGCCAGGGGGCGGTTGTCGGTCGGCGACGACTTTGTCCACGAAAGCATTATCGGCACCTTGTTCGACGGGCGGGTCGAGGCGGCGGCGCAGGTCGGCGGCCACGCCGCGATCGTGCCCAGCGTCGCCGGCTGGGCCCGGATGCACGGGCTCAATACGATCTTTGTCGATACGAGAGACCCGCTGGCGGGCGGGTTTCAGTTGGGGCAATTCCCTGCCACCAGGGAAAATCGCGATAAGACCCCTGTATCTCTCTGATAAAGCGTAATATTTCAGATTTAGGCAGGGAATTCTAGCAGGGAATTTTTTTGCCCTTGCAGGGAAAAGTTTCGGTCGAGCAGGGAATTGAGGGAATTGGCCCCGTCGTCTACCGATGTGCGGCGTTATATTGGGCGAGGATGTCCTGGCCCGGACACAGCGCATCCTCATCGAGAGCGTTGAGCGGCGCGTCGGCGGTGTCGAGGAAGTGGTGCAAATCGCCGTGGTCGGGCTCGACAAACAACAGCCCGGTCACCACCTCGCCGGCGGCGTGGCGCTGCTGCAGATAGGTCAGCGCCTCGACCCGGTCGGTCGGGTTGTAGTCGAGCGCGAGCTTCCTTAGCCGCAGCACCGAGCCGTCGTGCTGCATGACGGTCTCGATCGTGCCCGGTGCGTAATCGGCGGTGATCGCCTCGCGGCCGACCATGAAGTCGAGCCGGTTGACCGCCTCGTTATGGCCGCGGACGTATTCGTAGCTCTTGGTCGATTCCGGGTTGTTGTTGAAGGCGACGCAGGGCGAGACGACATCGATGAAGGCTGCGCCCTTGTGGTCGATCGCGCCTTTGATCAGCGGGACGAGCTGATGCTTGTCGCCCGAGAAGCTGCGCGCGACATAGCTGGCGCCGAGCTGAAGCGCGAGGCCGACGAGATCGATCGGCGAATCGTTGTTGACAGGGCCGCGCCTTGTCTTCGAACCCTTGTCGGCGGTAGCCGAGAACTGACCCTTGGTCAGCCCGTAAACGCCGTTGTTCTCGACGATGTAAACCATGTCGACGCCGCGGCGGATGCAATGGGCGAACTGGCCGAGACCGATCGAGGCGCTGTCGCCGTCGCCGGACACGCCAAGATAAACCAGGTCGCGGTTGGCGAGATTGGCGCCGGTCAGCACCGAGGGCATGCGCCCGTGCACGCTGTTGAACCCATGCGACTGGCCGAGAAAATAGGTCGGCGTCTTTGACGAGCAGCCGATCCCCGACAGCTTGGCGATACGATGCGGCGGCACCGACAGCTCGAAGCAGGCCTGGATGATCGCGGCGCTGATCGAATCGTG
>JBBRPG010000141.1:0-10489 GCA_038228485.1 Alphaproteobacteria bacterium | reverse complement strand
CTCGCAATGACGGGCGGTGCAAACCAGCCTAGCGCCGGCGGTCGATTGTCGCGGGCCGCTCCTTCGCCATAGTCTCGGCGAGCTGTGCCCAAAGAAAAGGCGGAGAAGCGTTTGGACCAGGCCGTCGACCAGCACACGCGGCCGGCCGTCATCGTCCCGCATCGCGGGCTGGTCCTCTTCGCCGCGCTGATCGCGACCTTTATGCCGGCGGTCGAGAGCAGCATCGTCTCGACCGCGATGCCGACCATCGTCGGCAATCTCGGCGGCTTCTACCTGTTCAGCTGGGTCTTTGCGGTGCCGTTCCTCAGCCAGGCGGTGACGATCCCGCTCTACGGCCGGCTCGCCGACCTCTGCGGCCGCAAGCGGGTGTTCTTTTTCGGCACCGGGCTGTTCCTCGTCGGTACGACCTTGTGCGGGTTCGCCCGCTCGATCGAGGTGCTGATACTGTTCCGCGCGATTCAGGGGCTCGGCGCCGGGGCGATCCAGCCGATTGCGGTAACGATCATCGGCGACATCTACACCCCGGCCGAGCGGGCCAAGGTGCAGGGCTGGACCTCGGCGGTGTTCGGTCTCGCCGCCGTGGTCGGGCCGGCGCTCGGCGCTTATCTCGTGCTGCATGTGCACTGGTCGGTGGTGTTCTGGGTCAACCTGCCGATCGGCCTGCTGGCGGTGACGATGTTCGCGCTGTTCCTGCCCGAGCGGATCGAGCGCCGCGAGCACAAACTCGATTACCTGGGCGGCGTGTTGCTGGTGGTCGGGGTCGGCGCGTTGATGCTGGCGCTGGTGCAGGCGCGCAGCCTGGGGCTGCTGCAGACCGTCGCCCTCGTGGTGCTTGGCGTTGTCGCCCTCGTCGTGCTGTACCGCCACGAGCGCTGCACCGAGGAGCCGATGCTGCCCTTCGACTTGTGGCGGCGGCGCATCGTCGCCTTGTGCAACCTTGCCGGGTTCGGCGGCTCGGCGACGATGATGGCGGTGTCGGCGCTGTTGCCGACCTATGTGCAGGGGGTGATGGGACGCGGCCCCGGCGTTGCCGGCATCGTCATCGCCGCGCAGTCGGTGAGCTGGATGTTCGCCGCCTTTGCCGCTGGGCGCCTGATGATCCGCACCTCCTACCGGCTGACCGCCGGGATCGGCGGCGCGTGCCTGCTGACCGCGGCGATCATGCTGGCGCTGCTCGAGCCGGCAAGCCCGTGGCAGTGGGCGGCCGCCGCCGCGTTCGTCTCGGGGATCGGCATGGGGTTCTGCAACACCACCTTCTTGGTCGCGATCCAGGCCAGTGTCGGGTTCCACGAGCGCGGCATCGGCACCGGCTCGCAGATGTTCATGCGCATGCTCGGGCAATCGGTCGGCGCCGCCGCCTATGGCGCGATCCTCAATTATGGGGTCGACCGGCTGCTGCCGGGGTCGGGCGATCTGGTCAACCGCATGCTCGACCCGGCGACCCGGCAAAGCCTCGGGCCCGACAACCTCGCCCGGCTTGCCGAGGCGGTCGGGCTGGCGACGCATCATGCGTTCCTGCTCGTCGTGGTCATCGCCGCGGTGACTCTGGCGGCGACCCTGGCCCTGCCGCGCCGCCTCAGCCCGATCCGGCCGGCGGCATGACCCGATTTCCGCTCGCCGCGGCACTGGTTTTATCGCTTCCCGGCGCAAGCCGGGACCCACTTTTCCACCCGCCCTGCCGTTGATCCGTGGGCCCCGGCTTACGCCGGGGAACGAACGAAAATTAGGCAGGCGCCAACGCCGCTTTATACGCCGCGACCGCGGCTGAAAACCCCATCTTCAGCGCGTCGGCGGTCAGTTCGTGGCCGATCGAGGCTTCCGCAAGGTTCCGCATCGCCGCCACCAGCGCCGGCAAATTGTCGAGGTTGAGGTCGTGCCCGGCATTGACCACGAGCCCGCGCTCCGCCGCCCGCCTCGCGGTCGCGGCACAGGCCGTCAGCGTCGCCTTCGGGTCGCCGGTGCGAAACGCGTCGGCATAGCCGCCGGTATAGATCTCGACCCCGTCGGCGCCGGTTCCGGGCACCCGGTCGATGACGTCGGGGTCGGGGTCGATAAACAGGATCACCCGCGCCCCCATCGCCTTCAGCCGCGCCACCGCGGCGTTGACCAGCGCCGTGTCGTGGTTGTCGAGCTTCCAGCCTTCCTCCGAGGTCAGCACCCCCGGCCCGTCCGGCACCAGGGTGCATTGCTCGGGCCGCACCGCGTCGCAGATCGCGAACAGTCGCTCGTCGGGATAGCCTTCGATGTTGAGCTCGCAGGCCGGCCGCCACGGGATCATCAGCTCGGCGATGGCCGGCACGTCGCTGCCGCGGATGTGGCGCTCGTCGGGCCGCGGGTGGATGGTGATCCCCTGCGCCCCGGCCTCGTAAGCCAGCCGCGCGAACTCCAGAACGTCCGGCACGCCGGTCCGCCTGGAATTGCGCAGCAGCGCGATCTTGTTGAGGTTCACGCTCAGACGCGCCATCGCTCTACCCTCATCTCGTCAGCCCCCTATAATCGCGGAAAGACGCGCGAGGAGGAAATGTCATGGCGGTCGTGCTCGGCAGTGACGGCTATCGCTACGAGGTCGAGGACAATTGGGCGAAGCTGCCGCCCGGCATGGCGTTCAACGCCGATGTCGCCGCGGTGGGCGTCGACAAGGACGACAACGTCTATGCCTTCAACCGCGGCAAGCATCCGATGTGCGTGTTCGACCGCGCCGGCAACCTGCTGCGCACCTGGGGCGAGGGCGTGTTCCTGCGCCCGCACGGCGTGCTTATGGCGCCCGACGGCACGATCTGGCTGACCGACGACGGCGACCATACGGTTCGCCAATGCACCTTAGACGGCAAGGTGCTGCTGACCATCGGCATCCCCGGCAAGGCGGCGCCCTATATGTCGGGCGAGCCGTTCCACCGCTGCACCCACACCGCGATGTCGCCCAACGGCGACAGCATCTATGTGTCGGACGGCTACGGCAATTCGCGGGTCCACAAATACACCCCGGACGGCAAATTGCAGATGTCGTGGGGTACGCCCGGCACCGATCCTGGTCAGTTCAACATCGCCCACAACGTGTGCTGCGACCCCGACGGCTTCGTTTTTGTCGCTGACCGCGAGAACCACCGCGTCCAGGTGTTCGACGGCAACGGCAAGTACGAAGGGCAGTGGAACAACATGCACCGCCCGTCCGGGCTTTACCTGGAGCCGGGCAAGCAGGGCCGCATGTATATCGGCGAGATCGGCCCCGACATGGCGGTCAACATCGACCTGCCGGGCTGTGGGCCGCGGGTCAGCATCTACACCCACGACGGCAAGCTCCTGGCCCGCCTCGGCCATGAGCATGCCGGGCTCGCCACCGGCCAGTTCATCTCGCCGCACGGGATCAGCGTCGACTCGCGTGGCGACATCTATGTCGGCGAGGTCAGCTACACCAATTGGGGCCGCCGCGTCCGCGCCAAGGGTGAGGAAATCCCGCCGGGCCTCCGGAGCCTCCAAAAGCTGGTAAAGGTCGGTTAGAGATAAAACCCGGTTCTCAGGAGGATGCGGAGCGCCTGTCTCGAAGGACGCACCGAAGATTGCCGCAATTACGTGGCACACTCCCCTGACATGGGTAAGCGGTTGATACTCACCTGATAAATTTGACGAGGTAACAGGAGAAACAGGCGATAACAGGTGCGGCTGGCGCCTCACCAAAACCGGAAGGGATGATGAAATGCCCGATAACCCGCGCTGGAAACGCCGCCCGGTGGGCTCGACTTGGGGCGATTGGGGGCCGGACGATCAGCTCGGTCGGCTCAACCTGTTGACCCCTGATAAGGTCCTGAAAGCGGTCGCCGAAGTCAAAGAAGGTAAGACCTTCTGCCTGTCGCTGCCGCTCGACTACCCCGGCGGCACGGTGGTCAACCCGCGCCGTCACCCGCCGAAGCTGTCGGCGAACAAGCGCAACGGCATGCCCTACATCGCCTACCCGCTCAACCGCGAGGACCCGCAATACCTCGACGTCATCTGCGACGACGTGGTCGAGATGACGCTGCAATATTCGACCCAGTGGGACAGCCTCGCCCACGTCGGGCAGCTGTTCGATGTCGACGGCGGCGGCAAGCCCTCGATGGTGTTCTACAACGGCTACCGCGCCGGCGTGGACATCGTCGGCCCGATGGATTACCGCGACGGCGGTGCCGTCGAAACGGGCGAGCATGTCGGCGCGCTCAAGCTGTCGATCGATCACATGGCGGCGCACGGCATGCAGGGCCGCGGGGTGATGATCGACCTCGAACACCATTTCGGCCGCGGCGGCAAGTTCGTCTCCTACGACGAGCTGATGCGGGTGATGGAGGCCGACAAGGTCGAGGTCGAGGAAGGCGACCTCGTTTGCTTCCGCACCGGCTACGACCGGGTGATCCTCGGCATGAACAAGAACCCCGACGCCGCGACCCTCGCCGCCAACCCCTGCGCCGCGCTCGACGGCCGTGACGAATGCATCCTCAACTGGATCACCAAGACCGGGGTCGTGGCCCTCATATCCGACAACCGCGCGGTCGAGGCCTCGCCCTCGCGCCCGTGCGAAGGCGAGGACCACTGCGCCTCCTTGCCGATCCACGCGCACTGCCTGTTCAAGCTGGGCGTGTATTTAGGCGAGATCTGGTGGCTGTCGGAGCTGGCCGATTGGCTGCGCGCGCACAACCGCACGCGCTTCCTGCTGACCGCGCCACCGCTGCGCCTCCCCGGGGCGGTCGGATCACCGGCCAACGCGGTGGCGACGGTTTAGGAGGACGACGGATGTTCGACCTCGATCGCTTTATCGCCGATTGCCGCGCCGCGGTCGCCGAGGATGCCAGCCACAAGGCGGCGCGCGAGATCGTCGCCCGCGCCATGGCCGACCCGGCCGCGGTGCTGAAGGGACTTGGCGAACCGCGTTTCGCCGGGGTCGAGGCGATCTATTGCGGCGGCGATGTGACCATCCTCAACGTGGTCTGGGCGCCGCTGATGACGATCCTGCCGCACGACCACCGAACCTGGGCGGTGATCGGGCTCTATGGCGGGCGCGAGGACAATGTCTACTGGCGTCGCATCGGCGGCGAGGTGGGGCGGAGCCGGGTCGAGGCGGCCGGGGCCCGCTCGCTGTCGACCGGCGACGCCGAGCCGCTCGGCCGCGACATCATCCATTCGGTGACCAACCCGATCGCCCGGCTGACCGGCGCCATCCATGTCTACGGCGGCGACTTCATCGCCATCGAGCGCAGCGAATGGGACCCCGAAACCCTGACCGAGCGGCCGTATGACAAGGACAAGAATTTTCGCATGTTCGCCGAGGCCCAGGCGCGCTTCGCGGCGAGCTGACCTGCTATTTCAAGATCGACGCGGCGATGATCTGCCAGCGGCGGTTGCGCTTGTGCCACACCCGCATGAATTTGAGCGTCCCCGACCATTCGGGGCCTTCGTAGGTGCCGGTGCAGGTCACGACCGCGGCGGTGCCGTGGTCGGCGATCTCCATGTCGCTGGTTTCGACCCGGGTGAATTTCGGGCCGCCGCCCGGCCGGTGCGCGGCGACGATCTTGTCCTTGATGCGCAGACCGTCGATCAGCGCATCGTCGGCCACCATCGCCTCGAAGAACGCCGAATCGGGGCCGAGCTCGGCCTGACGCAGGCGTTCTTCGAGCGCGACGATCTCGTCGTGCGTGCTCATCACCCCGTTCCGTCACCCCATCGTCGAGTTGAACGCGCCGCCGTCGAGCAGCAGGTTCTGCCCGACGATAAAGCCCGACGAGGCGGCGCACAGAAAGGCGCAGGCATCGCCGAACTCGGCCGGGTCGCCGACGCGGCCGGCGGGGGTGCGTTGGCCGGTCTTGGCCAGCTGTTCCTCGAACGAGATGTTCTGCTTGCGCGCCTCGAATTCGATGCCGCTGCGCAGCCGGTCGGTGAGAAACGGGCCGGGCAAGACGCCGTTGATCGTCACGTTGAATTTCGCGACCTGACGCGCCAGCCCGGCGCAAAACGCGGTCAGCCCGGCGCGGGCGCCGTTCGACATGCCGAGATTGGGGATCGGCGACTTCACCGAGCCCGAGGTGATGTTGACAATGCGCCCGAATTTGCGCTCGCACATGCCGTCGACCGTCGCCTTAATCAGCATGATCGGGGTCAGCATGTTGTTGTTGACCGCCTTCTGCCAGTCCTCGACCGACCAGTCGCGAAAATCGCCGTGGGGAGGGCCGCCGCAATTGTTGATCAGAATGTCGGGGTTCGGGCAGGCGGCCAGCGCGGCCTGGCGGCCTTCCTCGGTGCCGATATCGCCGGCGACGGCGGTCACCTTAGCGCCGGTTTCCTTGCGGATTTCCTCCGCGGTGGCCTCCAGCGTCTCCTTGGTGCGCGCGGTGATGACAAGGTCGACTCCGGCGCGGCCCAGCGACATCGCGCAGGCGCGGCCCAGCCCTTTGCTCGCGGCGCAGACGATCGCCTTGCGACCCTTGATCTTCAGATCCAGCATGTCCCTTCTCCTCTCGATGGCGTTGCCGGCCCGGCGGCTGCCAGTGTTATAGCGCACTCCGCCGCCTTGCCGAGAGCGGCGCACGAGCTCGGCCGACGCAGCCCGGCCGCATGCAGTGCGGCGATTTGCGCTTGCGAACTATTCGTATCCTCGATTAAGTTGATAACGACTATCACTTGCATGATGTTAGCGATGCAGCGTTTTTTCCTTGCCGCCCTGTTGCTAGCCGCCGCGGCGGTGCCGGGGTTCGCGGCCGACCCGCAGGTCACCGTCTCGATCAAGGATCATCAATTCGTGCCGGCCGATATTCCGGTCCCCGCCGGCGTCAAGGTCGAGCTGATCGTCAAGAACGAGCAGGCGGTCAACGCCGAATTCGAGAGCACGACGCTGCACCGCGAAAAGATTGTCCAGGCCGGCAGCCAGATCAGCATCTTTGTCGGGCCGCTGAGCCCCGGCGCTTATGAGTTCTTCGACGATTTCAACCAGGCCACGCGCGGCCGCCTGGTGGTCAAGTAGGGCTGCGATGCTGGCGACCGCGATCATCGTCTTTCGTGAGGTGCTCGAGGCGGCGCTGATCGTCGGCATCGTCATGGCGGCGAGCCGCGGCGCGCTGCGGCGCGGTGTCTGGGTCGGCGGTGGTATCGCCGCCGGGGTGCTAGGGGCGGTCGGTGTCGCCGCCGGCGCCGGAACCATCGCCGCGATGGCCCAAGGGATGGGTCAGGAATTGTTCGACGCCGCGATCCTCTTTGCCGCGGTGCTGATGCTCGGTTGGCACAACGTCTGGATGGCGCGCCACGGACGCGATTTGGCGAGCAATGCGACGCAGCTGGGTCATGACGTGCGCAGCGGCGCGCAGCCGCTATGGGCGCTGGCCTTCGCGGTGGGGCTGGCGGTCTTGCGCGAGGGCTCGGAGACGGTGCTGTTCCTCTACGGCATCGCGCTGGCGGGACAGGGCGGCGCGGTGGCGATGGCCATCGGCGGCGCGGCCGGACTGGCCCTCGGGGTGGCCGCCGGCGTCGCGATCTATTGGGGACTCGTCAGCATTCCGATGCGCCAGCTGTTTACGGTGACGAGCTGGCTGGTGCTGTTGCTCGCCGCCGGGTTGGCTTCGCAAGGCGCCGCCTTCCTGATGCAGGCCGATCTGCTGCCGCCGCTCGGCAGCAATGTGTGGGACACCTCGTTCCTGTTGTCGGATCAGAGCCTGCCCGGCAAAATCTTGCATACGCTGATCGGTTATACCGCGCAGCCCGCCGGCATCCAGGTGGTGTTCTATCTGGCAACCCTGGTGGTGATTGGCGTGCTGATGCGTACGCTCGGCCCGGGCGCGCCGCACCGCCGGCCCACGCCGAACACGGGAAATGCTGTTCCAGGCGAATAAACCAGCCAAAAATTTTTTGAGGGGAGTAGCAAATGCGTCGCATACGCAACTGGGTCCGCTGGAGTAATGCGGCAACGTTGTTGACGGCAGTCGTTGCCATGCCGTCGGCCGCTCTCGCCGATTTCAAGGTCAAGCTGCCCGACGCCGAGCCCGGCGAATTGGAGCTCGAGACGGTCGGCAGTTACGGCCGGAGCGGCAATCCCCTCACCAACAACGAGCAGAGCTTTGTCCACGAGATCGAGTACGGTTTCACCAATTTCTGGAAAAGCGGCCTCGAATTCGAGACCGGCCGCGATCCAGGTCCCGGCAATCACTTCAAGTTCCAGCAGTTGACCTGGGAGAATTGGCTGGTGTTCGGCGAGCGCGGCCAGTACTGGCTCGACCCGGCTCTTTTTATCGAGTACGGCCACCCCACGCTCGCCGGTGTACCGGACGAGATAAAGTTCGGCCCTTTGTTGCGTAAGGAAATCGGCCCGACCATCAACACGGTCAACCTGTTTCTGGCCAAAGAGGTCGGGCAGTTCGCCGGCACCGGCCGGATGAATTTCAGCTATGCCTGGGAAACGCGGATCGCCACCGGGTGGGTTATCGAGCCAGGCTTCCAAGCCTACGGCGAACCGGGAGCGGTCGGCCATTTCGCCTCGCTCGGCGCGCAGGATCACCGCATCGGCCCGCAATTCTTTGGCGCCATCCATGATTTCGGACCCGGCACCCTCAAGTTTAACGGCGGTGTTCTGTTCGGGCTCACCCCCGCCGCGCCGCGGCAGACCTTCCGCTGGCAGGCGGAATACGAAATCCACTTCTAGCCGGGCGCGAAAAAGCCATCGGGTTTAACCACGAATTGCCCGGTATTTATCCGGCATTCTAGCTATCGTCCTCCGCAACCGGCCTCAAGGCTGGAGGAGGAGGATCGTTGCCGTCGGGTTTGCGCGTTGCGTATTTGTTGGGGGCGGTGCTGTTGCTCGTCGGCCTGCCGGTCGGCGACGCGACAGCGCTGTTTGCGCTGTTGCTGGCGCTCGACGTTGCGATCGCGGCGCTGGTGCTGCGCCATCTCCCGCGGCGGCAGCCGGGGCCGCAAGACACGTCGGCGCAGCCTGTTATCGCCGCCTGGGTGGGGCAGATCGGCGCCGGGCACAGCACGGTGCAGCTGATGCGGCGCACGGCGCCGGAATTGCGCATGCGCCGTCCGGCCAACGTAATCGCGGTGCAGGCGCGCTGGCGGTATGGCGGCCGCGGCCCGCGGCCGCGACCGCGCGGCTTCCTGATCGCTCAGCCTCCCGGCATCAACGTCCAGATGCCGAGCGCGACAGATAGGATCACCGCGCCCCAGCGCAGCGTCCCCAGCGACACCCAGCGCGCCAGCTGACGGCCGAGCAGCACCGCCGGCAGGTTGGCCGCCAGCATCGCCAGCGTCGTGCCGGCGACGACCGGCAGCCAAACCCCGAACCGCGCGGCGAGGGCGGCGGTGGCGATCTCGGTCTTGTCGCCGAGCTCGCCGAGGAAGAAGGCGCAGAAGGCCGCACCAAATACCCCGAGATGCCCGATGGAGGGCTGATCTTCCTCGCCCTTCTGAGGCAGGGCCGCCCAGATCGCCACCGCAAAGAACGACGCGGCGATGATCCATTTGAGCCACGGACCGTTCAGCTTGATCCCGACAAGAAAGCCGATGCCCGCCGCCGCCCCGTGATGCACCAGCACCGCGGCGAGGATCCCGGCCATGATTGTCCACGGCCGGTGGAAGCGGGTCGCCAGCATCAGCGCCAGGAATTGCGTCTTGTCGCCGAGCTCGGCGAGGGCGACGAGCCCGAACGAGACGAGAAAGGCTTCCATGCCCGCTAAGGCTTAAAGCAAGCGCAAGCCGGGGGGAATGACCGTTGCTCGGTCATCCTGTCGCGCCGGCGTTAGCCGCGCGCGGCAAAGGCCATGTCGAACAGCGGCAGCAGGGTCGGAAAGGTCGGGTATTTCTCGGCGAGGATGTCGTCGCGGCTGACCCAGGCGCAGTCGGCGGCGTCGTCTCCCGCCACTCCCTCGCCCGATTTCCACACCCCGCGCACCGCGATCAGCGTGTAGTGAAATTGCACCTTGCCGTCCGGGTCGCGGCTGATTGCGTCATGGACGTTGAGCCAGCCGGCTGGCTCGGCGACGACCTGAGTTTCCTCCAGCAGCTCGCGCATCGCCCCCTCGGCGACGGTCTCGCCCAATTCGAGCACGCCGCCCGGAAACCCCCAGCGGCCCGCATTGGGCTGCTGCGCGCGTTGCACGATCAGCGCGCGGTCGTCGCGCAGCACCACCGCCAGCACCGCGACGATCGGGCGGTCGGGATAGCGCCGCGCCGCCCGCCGCGCTTCGAGGTCGGCGATGGTGGGTTCGGTTGAATCGGTCGTCATTGCGAGCGCAGCGAAGCAATCTCGATGAGGTGGGTCTCGATCGACACGAGATTGCTTCGTCGCTTCGCTTCTCGCAATGACAGCGGAAGGTTTAATCCGCCGCGGCGGCGCGCGGGCGGCCTTCGCTGTCGGTGTAGATCTCGGCGCCCTGGGCGAGGAACGCCTCGGATTTCTCGGCCATGCCCGACTGGGCGTAGTCGCGGATTTCCTGGGTGATCTGCATCGAGCAGAATTTGGGCCCGCACATCGAGCAGAAGT
>JBBRPG010000140.1:0-10618 GCA_038228485.1 Alphaproteobacteria bacterium | reverse complement strand
TGCGTGAGCCGCTGCGGCAGCCGGCCTGTGGATTTGTGGACAACGCGCCGCGTTGCCCACAACCCCACAGGCCCATCAACCACAGAAGCGGTCAATTGATGCGCTACAAAGAGCGGTCACCTTGACGCGTCAGCAACATGAAAAATGCTTTTCCTGGGCGCCGTCTCGCGGCAGGGTGAACAAGGCGGAGCGGTGGCGTGCTTTCATGTCAGTTGAAATTGAACCGCTCATCGCATTGTAATAGCTGAAAAGGAGTCTTCGATGGCGATGCGCCGATGCTTTCCCGTTTGGCTTTCGGCAGCGATCGCCATCGCGCTGCTGAGTTCTCCGACCCAGGCGCAGGTCGGCACGACGCTGAAGCCGATCCCTGCCGCCGAATGCCAGAAACTGTCGGCGCAAATGCAGACTGCCACCGGCTTCAAGGCGACCGTGTCGGAAGACGATTTCACCGATATCACCAGCGGTATCGACGGTCGCTCGTGCCATATCGCCGGCAGCGCCGCCAACCTGGCGATCGCCGATCCGGCCGAGTTGATGGCCAAGGCGGCCCAGCCCTTCGCCGCCTGGAAAAGCGAGGCCGCGCGCGACGACAACGGGCCGAACGGCAGCGAAAAAGGTTATGTCAGCGGCAACCGCATCGCCACGATCCAGGTGAACTGGGAGCCCGGCACGGGGGTCAGTTGCTCCGACAAGCAGCCGCTCTCCGCCTGCAAGATCACGCCGCAGCAGAAAATGTGGACAATCGTGATCGACGTCGTCGAGCAGGCCGCGAAATAGGAGCCAACATCGACAACGCCGCCGAAGCATGCTGTAAATCCGGCATGGTGAGGAGCCCGGCCTTTTCCGTCCCGCCGCCGGGTGCCGAGCCTTGAACGAAGAGCCTCTTCCCGGCCGCACCACCGCGCGCGACTCCCTAAGCGCCGGCGGCATCGTCGAGACCGCACTGCCCGATGGAGCCCGGCTGCTGCGTCGCCGCGACCGGCCAACCGCGCAGGACGGCAGAACGCGCGAAGCAGCCCGGGTCATTACCATGGTCTGGGGCGACCGTTATATCGACGATTTGCTGGAGATCACGATCCCGGCTCTGCTGGCACCGGGCAACTTGCCGGCCTTTGCCGACGCGTTCGACTGCCAATTCGTCATCGTCACCGAGACGCGCCTTTACGACCGGATCGCGCGCTCGGCAACGATCGCCGAGGTGCTGCGTTTTGCCGATTTGCGCCTGGTGCCGATCGACGATTTGCTGTCGCCCTGGTACGGCATCACGCTCACCTATGCGCTGGTGCGCGGCTATGTCGACCTCGGCGAGGCGATGACCGAGACGCACCTCGTCTTTCTCAACGCCGATTTTATCGTCGCCGACGGCTCCTACCGCAAGCTGGCCGAAATGATCAAACGCGGCGAGCGCCTCGTGGTCTCGCCGAGCTACTGCATGAACCTGGAAGACACGATCGATGTCCTGCGCCGGCGCCGCGACCCGCTGACCGGGATACTGGCGATGGGGCACCGCGAGCTCGCGCGTCTGGTGCTCGCCAACCGGCACAACACGATCCGCGCCAAGACAGTCAACCAGCAGCTGTTTCGCATCCACCGCTACGACCAGTATTACTGGTACGTCGACGAACGGACGCTGCTCGGCCGTCAGATGCCGATCGCGGTCATCTATATGCGGCCGGAGCGGGCGGTCACCGAGATGCCGACCTTTTGGGATTACGGGGTGATCTCGGAATATTGCCCGACCGTGACCCCCTGCGTGCTCGGCGATTCCGACGACTTCCTGATGGCCGAGCTGCGCAGCGAGGGCACGTTCCGCGAGCTGCTGCATCTCGGCTGGCCGACCGCCGAGGAAATCGCCGCCGATCTGTCGTCCTTCACGACGCACGACCATCACGTCTACGGCCGCCACACGCTGCTGCTGCATTCCGGCGACATTCCCGCAGGCGTGGCCGAGGGCGAGCGGCGCCTCGCCGAATTCGTAGACAGCGTCTATGCGCAGCTGAGCCCGCCGATCCCCTATCGCGACCATCCGTTCTGGGCGCCCAACTTCGATCTGTTCACCTCGCGGCGCAAGGAAGCCTATCGCCAGCGCCAGGCGCGCGAGCGCGCGGCGGACCGACTGACCAACGAAGATCCCCGCGCCGCCGCCCGCGAGCAGCGTATCGCCGCGGTCCGCGCCGAAATACTGGCCACCGAAGAGGCGATCCGCGCCTCGCACCGCAGCGTCGCCGCGACCCGACAATCGCTCGACACCAGGCTGCAGGACATCGAAGCCGAGCTGGAACGGCGGCGGACCGCCATCGCAGCGGAGGCGGAACCCATCCTCTGCCGCCACGAGGCCGAGCTCGGCACCCTGGGCCACCGGCTGGGCGCGCTCGAGACCGAGGCCGCCGACCTCGAACGGCAACGCAACGACGCGATCGAGCGGCTGTCTTCCGGCGCGCACGCCGCCAAGGGTCCGTCCCCGCGCTCGGACGACCCGGCGCTGCCGACGACAGCCGCCATCGAAGCAGAGGACGCGCCCGCGGGCGGCAGTTCCGCGCAGGCCGGGTTTGTCGCCTGGTGCGCGCGCGCCTACCGCCGGGTGTTCGGGCCGCTGCAGGGCACGACCCCGTGGCACCCGTACCATGCGATGCTGCGGCCGGCGCAGGCGGCGATCGCCGCCGCCGGCGACGCGGGCGAGGCGCTGATCGTCTCGTCGGGCGGGCTGCTGGCCTCGGGCCTGCTGCGCGACTTCAAAGGCGGCAAGCTGACGATTACCCCCGGCATGCTCGATTCGGAGTTCTATCAGGAGTCCTTGCGCGGACGAGCCAGGTTCGATCTGTGCCTGTGCGATCTTGCCGGCGACGACCTGGTCGGGTTTCGCGCGATGCTTGAAAAGCTGCGCCCGGTACTCAGCGAGCATGGCCGCATCGTCGTCTTTCACCACAATTTGGCGCAACGCTCGCTTGACGATTGGACCTTTGAGTTCACCCGCGGCTTGTTTCCGCTCGTCGGCCGCTCGCAGATCGCCTTTGCCGGGTCCTACCCCGGCGCGTTGGCGATGCGCTGGTTCGCCCGCAGCCTGGCGCGACACGATGTCTCGCGCCCGACCGCGATTCTGGCGCTGGCGGGGACCCTGGCGGTCAGCGCCCCGCTCGCGCGCATCGCCTGCTGGGTCGAGCAGCGCCGCCCGCCGCAGCGTCTGCCGGCCCACTGCACCAGCATGACGATCGAGATCGTGCTGCCGTAAACGCCCCGGTTGACGGCGCTTTCGGAGGTGGGGGTCGATGGACGCGGCGGAGGGCCTATGCTATATCGCGCGCCGTATTCGGGGGGCCGGGTTCGGCGGTGCCGAGCACCCGGCTGCGCTTGGGGATGGTAGCTGAATTGACGCAATTGGAGGCGCTTCCGGAGGCCGGCGCGGGGCCCGTCGTCGACCTCCCCGCTCAGGCGAGCCGTTTGGATCAGGCGTTCGCCGATTTTATCGAAGGCTGGCAGCTGAACTGGCTATGGGTTCGGCTGGCGCACCAGGACATGCGCATCCGCTATCGCGGCTCGCTGATCGGCCCGTTCTGGCAGACCCTGACGACTGCGATCATGATCGGCTCGATGGGGTTCATCTACGCCAAGCTGTTTCATGTCGAGCTTCAAGACTATCTGCCGCTGCTGAGCTCCGGGCTGATTTTCTGGCAGCTCGTCGCCGGCATCATCACCGAAGGGTGCGGCACGTTCGACGCGGTCCGCGGCATCATCCAGCAGGTAAGGCTGCCGTTGTTTCTGCACGCGTTCCGGCTCGTCTACCGCAACCTGCTGATCTTCGCGCACAGCTTCGTCATCGTCCCGGTGGTCCTGGTGATCTTTCCGCATCCGATCGAGCCGCTGCGATTGCTCGAATTGATCCCGGGCGCGGTGCTGATCGCGATCAACGGGGTCGCCATCTCGATTTTGCTTGGAACGCTGTGCGCACGTTTCCGCGATGTGCCGCAGATCGTCGCCAGCATGGTGCAGGTGATCTTTTTCATGACGCCAATCGTGTTTCCGCCGGGCGCGCTGGGCAGCAACCAATGGCTGGCGACGATCAATCCGCTCTACGCGGCGATCGACGTGATGCGCGCGCCGCTGCTGGGGCAACCCACAGGCGCCCATTCCTGGCAGTTGCTGCTGATCATCACCGTGCTCAACTGCGTGGTCAGCTTTTTGTTCTTCGCACGGTTTCGTGCGCGCATCGCCTATTGGGTCTGAGCGATGTCGTACCTGCGGCTGCAGAACGTTTCGGTCGATTTCCCGATCTATCTCGGCAGCAGCCGATCCTTGCGAAAATTGCTGGTTTCCTCCGCAACCGGCCGCGGCAACCTGGCCAAGGATTCGTCCGACCGGATCAACGTCCGCGCCCTGAACAACATCAGTTTCGAGGTCGGCGACGGCGAGCGCTTTGCGCTGGTCGGGGCGAACGGGGCCGGCAAGACAACCTTGCTCAAGGTGCTGGCCGGGGTGTTCGAGCCGACGCAAGGCCGCTTCGTCTCCTCCGGCCGCATTTCGTCGATGCTCGATACCAGCGTCGGCCTCAACGGCGATTCCACCGGATACGAAAACATCATCCTGCGCGGCATGCACATGGGCATCCACCCGAAGGATATGCGCCAGCATGTGCCGGCAATCGCCGAATTCACCGACCTCGGCGATTATCTCGACATGCCGGTGCGGACCTATTCGTCCGGCATGATGATACGGCTGGCCTTTTCGATCTCCACCTATATCCCGCCCGACATCCTGCTGATGGACGAGTGGCTGACGGCCGGCGACGCGCAATTCCTCGCCAAAGCCCAGCGCCGCATCGAGGAATTCGTCGCCGGGTCAAGCATCCTGGTGCTGGCCTCGCATTCGATGGCGCTGCTCGAGCAATGGTGCAGCCGCGGCATTCTGCTGCACCAAGGGCGGGTGCTGATGATCGGCCCGGTCAAGGAGGTCATCGACGCCTATCACGAACTGGCCCAGCGCAGCGCCGCCGAGGCGGAAGCGGCGGCAGAGGCAGCCCGCGCAGCCTAGCCCCGCAGGGCTAACTGCCACGTTGGGCTAACGTTGGATCGAGTCGCGTGCGCGCAGCACGCTCGGCGTCACAGAAGCCACGCCTTGCCGGGCGGCAGAGCCAGCCTTTTGATGGTTTCCTCGGACGGCCGGTCGTGAATCGCTTCGACGTTGCGCCCGGAAGACACCATCGCCCTGACCGCCGCTTCCGCTGCCGCGGGGTCGTTCGTCGCGACGATCCAAATCTCGAAGGTCCGACCGGCTGCGGTAGGCGCCGCTTCCACGCGGACGAAGATTGCTTCTGCCATGCCGGTAATATGGCGTGGCCGCGGCCAACCGCAAACCCCGCACTCGTCCCCTAGCCTGTCGCAACCAAACGACCCCCCTGCCCCGACGCAGCCTAGATTGACATGGCGATAGCGGCCCTGCATCTTGGGGGTTCGCGAAATTGTGGGCGCCGACGCCTAGAAACTGGACGACCGTTGCCGGGGGTTATGGCGGCGGTCTTCTGCAAACGCGCGGCTGCTCACCCATAGGGCTCCAGAATGCCGGAAATCAACCTGCTCGACCGCTACCCGCGCTCCAAGCGCAACATCGGCACGCGAACCGAGGCACAGAGCGCTGAAAACATCCGCATCGCCCGCCAATACGGCAAAGAATATTTCGACGGCTCGCGCGACACCGGCTACGGCGGCTATCGCTACAATCCGCGCTTCTGGACGGACGTGGCCGCGGACATGGTGGCGCACTGGAGTCTCAAGCCGGGCGATCGGGTGCTCGATGTCGGCTGCGGCAAGGGCTTTCTGGTCAAGGACCTGATGAGGGCCTGCCCGGGCCTTGAAGTCTTCGGGCTCGACATCTCCGAATACGCGCTGATGAATTGCGAGCCCGAGGTCGTCGGCCGACTGCACCTCGGCAACTGCATGAAGCTCCCCTTCCCCGACAACAGCTTTTCGGCGGTGACCGCGATCAACGTCGCCCACAATCTGGAGCGCAACGAGTGCATCGCCGCAGTGCGCGAGGTCGAGCGGCTGGCGCCTGGACGCGGCTATATCCAGGTCGATTCCTACCGCACGCCGCAGGAACGCGAGCTCTTCCTCAGCTGGGTGCTAACCGCGAAGACGCATCACGACCCGGCCGGCTGGCGACAGCTCTATCAGGAAGCCGGCTACACCGGCGACTATCACTGGACGATTATCGAATGACGAGGGGCCTCAACGGATGACCTCCATCAGCAACAGTTTCGACAAGCGGCTCGCCAAGGAGCGATGCCTGCGCTACCGCCGGCGGATTCTCGACATCTCGCAGCAGGTGTCGGCGCTGCATATCGGTTCTTCCTATTCCTGCACCGAGATCGCCGACTGCTTCTACAACGCGCTGATGCGGACCAACCCGGACGGTTCGTCGCCCGACACCTTCCTGATGTCGAAGGGTCACGGCTGCATGATCCAGTACACCATCCTCGAAGATCACGGCGTGCTGACAAAGGCCGACCTCGACGGGTACTGCAAGCCCGAGGGGCATCTCGGAGTCCACCCCGATTACGGCACGCCGGGGATCGCCGCGGCGACGGGTTCGCTCGGCCACGGGCTCGGAATGGCCTGCGGCATGGCGGTCGCCGAGCGGCGGCACAGCAATCCCGGCCGGATTTACACGATTCTCAGCGACGGCGAGGTGCAGGAGGGCTCGACCTGGGAGGCGGTGCTGATGGCCTCCTCGCTCAAGCTCGACAATTTGATCGCCGCCGTCGACAACAACGATCTGCAAAGCCTCGGCCGCACCTCGGTCACCCATCCGAGCTTCTACCCGCTCGGCGACAAGTTCCGCGCCTTCGGCTGGGAGGTCGCCGAGGTCGACGGGCACGATTCGCAGGCAATCTTCGAGGCGATCGCCAACCGCCAGGGCGGGCGGCCGTTCATGCTGGTCGCCAAGACGACCAAGGGCAACGGCGTCAGCTATATGGAGAACATCCCGATCTGGCATTACCGCTCGCCCAACAAGGACGAATACCGCCAGGCGATCGACGAATTGGAGTCGGCCCGATGAGGAACATGTTCGCCGAAGCGCTTTACCAGGAAGCGACCAAGAATTCCGACATCTACATCGTCGTCGCCGACATCTCGCCGGTCGGCAACATGGCGAAGTTCACCTCGGAATACCCCGAGCGGTTTATCAATGTCGGGGTCGCCGAGCAGAGCATGATCGGCATCTGCGCCGGCCTGGCGCTCAAGGGCTGCCAGCCTTTCGCCTACACGATCGCGACGTTCTCGCTGTACCGCCCGTTCGAGATGGTGCGCGACGACCTCTGCTACCAGAACCTGCCGGTGACGGTGGTGGGCATGGGCGCCGGGGTCATCTATTCCGACCACGGCGGCACCCACCACACGATGGAGGACATCGCGGTCGCCGGGGCGATCCCCAACATGCAGATCATTGCGCCCTGCGACCCGGCCGAGGTCACCGAGGCGACGCGCTGGTGCGCCCGGCAGAAGAATGGCCCGGTGTACCTGCGGCTCGGTAAGGCCGGCGAACCCGACCTCACCAGCAAGGCCGACCCGTGGATGTTCGGCAAGCTGCGCCGGCTGCGTAAGGGCAGCGACGTCGCGATCCTCTCCTACGGCGTCATCGCCGGGATGGCGGCCGAACTGGCCGACAAGTTCACCGCTGCCGGCAAATCGGTGTCGCTCTATTCCTGCCACACGCTGAAGCCGCTCGACCGCGAGGGCATCGTCGCCGCGCTCAAGAGCCACGACCACGTCATCGTCATCGAGGAGCATGTGCCGCAAGGCGGGCTCGCCTCACAGACCAAGCAGCTGGCCTGGGACAGTCAGGCGAAGTGCCGGCTCGACACCTTCACCCTCAAGGACGAGTTCATCCACAATTTCGGCCGGCATACCGACATGCTGACCGCGCACGGGCTGAGCCTGGGGCAAATCTCGCCTCAAGTCGGGCTGGGCTGACGCCGGGAGAAACGCACCATGAGCGATCTGCGCAACGAAAAACTGGCGGTCCACGGCGGCGAGCCAGTCCGTGCGGCGCGGATGCCGCCGCGCCTCGCGCTCGGCGACGAGGAAGTGCGGATGGTTCAGGAGGTGCTCGCCTACTACCGCGAGCACGAGGTCGATCCCGGCTACCAGGGTCCGTTCGAGAAGCTCTACACCGACCGCTTTGTCGAGATCATGGGCGGCGGCTACGCCGATGCCGTGGCGACGGGAACCGCATCCTTGTTCGTCGCGCTGGCGGCGCTCGAGCTGCCGAAGGGCAGCGAGGTCATGATCTCGCCGATCACCGATCCCGGCTCGCTGAGCGCGATCATCCTCAACGGGCTAAAGCCGAAGCTCTGCGACAGTCTGCCCAACAGCTACAATATCGGCGTCGAGCAGGTGGTCTCGCGGATCGGGCCGAACACCTCGGCGATTTGCGTCGTCCATGCCGCGGGCCAGGCCTGCGAGATCGACAAGATCACCGCCGCCTGCCACGAGCGCGGGGTCAAGGTTCTCGAAGACCCGAGCCAGGCGCACGGCGCCAAGATCAGGGGCCGGCCGGTCGGCAGCTTTGGCGATATCGCCGCGTTCTCGACGATGTACCGCAAGGCGCACATGACCGGCGCATCGGGCGGGCTGATCTATTGCCGCGACCTCGACCTTTACCGAAAGGTGCTGGCCCATGCCGACCGCGGCAAGCCGCGCTGGCAGGAGAATTTCAGCGACCGCGACCCGTCGACCTACCTGTTCCCGGCGCTCAACCACCATACCGACGAGATTTCGTGCGGGATCGGGATCGCCTCGCTCGGGCGGCTCGAATCGACGATCACGCGGCGGCTTTCCTACGTGATGAACGTCATCGCCGGGCTGGCCGAGCACGGGCGGATATGCAAGGCCTATCCGATGAGCCCGAACGACTCGCCGTTCTTCTTCCCGATCATTGTCGATATCGACCGTATCAAGTGCAGCAAGATCCAATTCGCCGAGGCGGTGCTCAAGGAAGGCATCGACCTCAACCCGCATTACCGCTTTGTCGTCGACGAGTGGCCGTGGGTGCAGCCCTATCTCGCCGACGACTACAAGACCGAGAACGCGCGCAGCATCCGCGACCGCACCTTCTGCCTCTACGTCAACGAGAATTACGGCGAGACCGAAGCCAACGACACGGTCGAGGCAATCCTCAAAGTCGAGCGCCATTTCGGCAAGTTCGATTGAATTGAGGGCCTAAGGGCTTTTTACCAGCCCTTGTCGGCGAATGAAGACGTGGGCCCCGCGGGTCAAGCCCGCGGGAGGATGGTGGCTTTATACATTACGCAAACAAAGCCTCGTACTGTCTTGTAATCGCGTCGATATTATAAAGCCGGGCGATGCGTTCGCGGGCCTCTTTCCCGCGGGTGCGGCGGCCTTCTGCGCCTAGCTCCGCCAGACCCTGCCATGCGGCGGCCAGCGCTTCGGGATCGCGCGGCGGCGCCACCGCCCCGGTCGGTCCGATCAGCTCGGCGGCGTCGCCGACATCGGTCGCCGCGCACACGACCTCGCATGACATCGCCTCGCCAAGGACATTGGGATGGCCTTCGCCGTAAGCCGACGACAGCGTGACGATGTCGAGCGCCGAATAGACCCTGACCATATCGCCGCGGTTGCCGAGCAGCCGGATGCGCCCGCCCAGCCCGGCGGCGGCGATCATGTCGGTCAGCGCGCGGTTCGTCGCATCGACCCCCGTCCCGGCCAGCACGAACATCGCCTTGGGCTCGGCTGCGGTTAGTCGCGCGGCGGCGGCGAGAAAGGTCGCGTGGTCCTTCATCGGATGGTAGCGCGCCGGCAGGCCGATCGCGATTGCGCCGTCGGCGATGTCGAGCTCGCGGCGCAGGCTCGCGCGGGCCGTCTCGTCCCGGCGAAAGATGCCGGTGTCGTAGCCGTTGGGGATCATTTCCCAGCGCCGCGGGCGATAGCCGATGCCTTCATGAAACAATTGCCCGGCCGACGAATTGACCACGACCCCGTCGGGCACGCGCGACCCCGCGACCAGCACTCGCCGCACGACATTGGCGTTTAAAGATTCGGTGCAGCGGATGTTCCAGTAAAGGCGACACTCGCCGAGGAACGGCTTGGCCAGTAGGCCGAGCAGATCGGCATGGTAGAGCCAAGTCAGCAGAATGTTCGGCCGCACCGCGCGGACGATCCGCACCAGGCGCAGCAGCCCGCGCGGATCCGGCCGCCCCGGCGGCAGGTCGAGCGACAGCAGTTCGATCCCCGCCTCGGTCAATTTCGGCCCGATGACGCCCGGCCCGGTCATGCTGACCACCACCGAGCGAAACCGGGCCGGGTCGAGGCGGGTCACCAGACGGGCGAGCATCCGCTCGGCGCCGCCGGTTTCCAGCCCGGTGATCAGATGCAGGATTGTCGTCGGTTTCGCGGCCGCATCCGCCATCGTCAGCCGGCGGGGGCCCGCGCCTCGGCGATGGTTTGCGCCAAGCCCCTCTCCAACGGCGTATAGGCGAAATCGGGAAACGCGGCGCGGCAAGCGGCGGTAGTGAAGGCACGATAGCCGTTATGCGGCATCGGTCCGTTGCGTGGGGTCTCGACGATCGGCGCCGCGCTTCCCATAAGGCGCACGACCAGTTCGGCGA
>JBBRPG010000139.1:0-10834 GCA_038228485.1 Alphaproteobacteria bacterium | reverse complement strand
GTGAGGGGCTTTGGGAACGCGGGCGTTTCGCCCGCATGCAGCCCGGACGGCCGCGGTCCTTTGCTATTCCGCGAAATACGGCGCTTGGCCGGCGGGGAGCGCGACTTGGAAGATGTTGAGCGAATTGCCGATCGCGGTGTAGTAGCCGATGATCGTGCCGAGTTCGACCACCCCGCCCTCGCCGAAGGCGGCGATCGCTTCGGCAAAGCTGGCGTCCGACAGGCGCTTGGTGTCGATCAGCTCGGTGACGAGCTTGTAGACGAGAGCCTGGTCCTTGGCCGGCAGGGTCGGCGCGGCGCCGGTGCGGATCGCCTCCATCGCCGCCGCCGGCACCCCGGCCTCGACCGCCAGCGGCGCATGCGCGTGCCATTCGTAATTCGCCCGGATGTGGCGCGCCGTCAGGCAGATCGCCAGCTCCGACAGCGCCGGCGACAGCGAGCTGCCCCAGCGCAGATACTCGCCGAGCCGCGACAGGTGCTTGCACACCTCCGGCGCGCGGATCAGCAGCTCGAACGGGCCGCCGAACCGGCCGCGCTTGCCGAAAACGATCTCATCGACGACGGCTTTTTGCGCGGGGTTCATCTCGGCGGGGGAAAGCTGGCGGCAACGGGGCATGGAGGGCTCCTTGGGTGTGGTTGGGCGGTTGGATGCCTGGGCCGCAGGTTACAGCGATTTAATCCTGCGGAAACCCGGCTGTTAGCTTCACCTGCCACTTTCTCCTCACATACCCGGAGCGGCGGGACGCGCCTGTGCGGCACCGGCCCGGGAGACTCTGTCGGGAGATGACAAGGACATGATCGACACCTCCACTCGTCCGGCGCGTCGGCGCTGGCTGCGCAGCCGCAAGGGCGCGGTCGCCGGGATCGGCCTTGGCGCCGCGCTCGTGCTGTCGCCGCTGGCAGCGTCCTCGCTGTGGGCTCAAGACGCCCCGGCCAACAGCAATGCCACCACCGCAATCCCGGGGCCGGCGACAATGCTGCCGCAGCAGAGCTTTGCCCCGCTGGTCAAACGCGTATTGCCGGCGGTGGTCAACATCTCGGTCACCGAGACCGCCAAGGCCGACCAGATGTCGGACCAGCTGTCCCAAGGCTTCCGCGGCTCACCGTTCGACGACATGCTGCGCCGGTTCTTCGACCAGCAGCAGGGCGGGCAACAGCAGGGCGACGACGACGAAAATGACGGCGGCGCCCAGCGGCACTTTCACAGCGGCCCGCAAACGGACGGGGTCAAGCGGATCGCGCTTGGCTCGGGCTTTATCATCGACGCCGACGGGCACATCGTCACCAACAACCACGTTGTCGGCGAGGCCGCCAAGGTCGAGGTAACGCTGCAGGACGGCAGCAAATACACGGCCAAGATCATCGGCCGCGACAAGCGCACCGACCTCGCCGTGCTGAAGATCGACGCCGGCAAGGCGCTGCCCTTTGTCAGCCTCGGCAACAGCGACGCGGCGGAAATCGGCGACTGGGTGGTGGCGGTCGGCAACCCGTTTGGGCTCGGCGGCTCGGTCACGACCGGCATCGTCTCGGCTCGCGGCCGCGACATCCATGCCGGCCAGTTCGACGATTTCCTGCAGATCGACGCGCCGATCAACCGCGGCAATTCCGGCGGTCCGACCTTTGACCTCAGCGGGCAGGTGATCGGCATCAACACCGCGATCTACTCGCCCAATGGCGGCAGTGTCGGCATCGGCTTTGCCGTGCCCTCGAACGTCGCCAAAAAGGTGGTGGCCGCGATCGAGGAGCACGGCAAGGTCGACCGCGGCTGGCTCGGTGTGCAGATCCAGGAGGTGACTCCCGCGATTGCGTCGAGCCTCGGCCTCAAGGCCGATCACGGGGCGCTGGTCGCGGTGGTGAGCCCCGATGGGCCCGCCGCTGCCGCCGGGCTTAAGCAGGGCGATGTCGTGCTTGCCTTTAACGGCGCCGAAGTCACCAAGATGCGCGACCTGCCGCGGCTGGTCGGGGCCGCCGCCCCCGGCTCGAAGGGCAATATGACGGTGTGGCGCAGCGGCAAGGAAACGAATATCGAGATCAAGATCGGCGAGGCGCCGGAAAATCCGCAGATCGCCTCAGCCGGCAGCAGCGAGGAGCAGCCGAGCGACCACAATGCCGATGTGATGGGGCTGCATCTCGCCGGACTTAGCAGCGACTTGCGGCGCAGCCTTCACCTCGGCCGCGAGGCTCAGGGCGTGGTCATCACCCGCGTCGACAACGGCAGCGTCGCCGACAATCTCGGCCTCAGCCGCGGCGACGTCATCGTGTCGATCAACCAGCAGCCCCTGCATACGCCGCAGGAGGCGGCCGAGCGGCTGAAGGACATCGCCCAATCGCCGAACAAGACCGCCTTGCTGCTGCTCAACCGGCACGGGGTGACGCAATATCTCGGCGTCCAGTTCGGCAAGGGCCAGGGCTAGCCCGACTTCCGCAACGCCCGACTTGCGCAACGCCCGACTTGCGCAACGACTGAGGGCGCCCGCGGGCGCCCTCTTTTTTGTGGAGACGGTAACTGTGCGGCTAGCGGTGCCGCCAGGCGCCCGGATCGGCTTGGACGCCGCTGTCGCGCGGAGTCAGCGGCACCCGCGCTTCCAGCCGCTCGAGCTCGATTTGGGTGCGCGCACCGGCGCGCAGCAGACGGTCGGTCGCCTCGCGCAGGCCGAACCGGCTCTCCTGCGTATCCGAGGCGAGGGCGGCGTCGAAGGCCGCGAGAAACACTGCGATGTCGCCGTCGACGCGGGTGCGCAGCTCCTGGTCGATAAACGCGCCGCTATTGCCGCGGCGCGCCGGGTCGCCATCCTCGCGCGGCATTTGCGCCTGGGGCCGCCCCTCGGGCGCGGCAAAAAGGTCGCGCCCGTTACGGCCCTGGTCGAACGGGCCGCGCGCCGCCGGCTGAAACGGTTTTGGCGCGATCCGCTCGGCCGCGTCCTGGTATTGCGGCGAGCGCGGCGCGGGCTGCGGATAGCCCGGACGCTCGCCGTTGGCGTGACCTTCCGCCAGATGACCGCTGCCGTTGGTGGAACCGTTGCTGGGGCCGTGGCCATTGCCGCCGCCATTGCCGAGCGACAGATGCAGCTTTGGACGGGCATCGCCGTTGGTCGCCGCCATCGGCCGGGGCGCCGCAGCCGCCACCGGGATCGCCGGCCGATCGGCCGAACCGTTGCGGGGGAAGAGGTTAGCCTCGGCACGTTCACGAGGTTCGCGAGGCTGGGGCGCCGGCTCCCGCCGGAATTCGGCGGCCGGCGGTGCCGCCGCAACCAAAGGTTCAACAGAGAGCGCCGCGGCTTCGCTCGGCTGGGCCTTGATCAGCTGCGGCTCGCTCGGCGGCGGCGGCAAGGATTCGGCTGCCGGCTTTTCGCGGCTGCGGCTGACAATGTAACTGATCGCCGGCGCCGAGCAATCATACGTCCGGGCGATACTGGCCAGTGTCTCCCCCGCCTCGTAACGGGCCATGATTTGCGGCCAATCAGTCTGAGGAATTTTCCCCCGCTTACTTGATTTTTCCATCCCCAGCCTTTTACCGTCCGTTTTCATAGAAGGGTTTCGGAGTCTGTTCGGCGATTTATTTTTCGATTATGGAAACATCGAGGCAGCCCAAAAGTACGAATCAGACACGACAGTCGCTTCAGCGGCGTGATCGGCTGGCTTCTGCCCCAAGCCTTGCCATTGCAAGGCCACTCTCGATTGATTTCTGAGAATACACAATAGCGTGAACAGTCTTAGCGGTGAAGCGTTTTATTCACAGCAAACGCGAAATCTCAACCGTTAATTTCATACCTGCCCCGCGGAAATCGCGATCAAATCGACACGATCTTGCCTGGGTTCATCAGGTTGTCCGGATCGATTGCGCGCTTGATGGTGCGCATCACCTCCACCGCCTCGCCGTGTTCGGCAAAAAGGAAGTCCATTTTACCGTAGCCGACACCATGCTCGCCGGTACAAGTCCCATCCATCGACAACGCGCGGGCCACCATCCTGTCGTTTAGTCGGCTCGCCTCGGCGATTTCTTCGGGGCGATTGGGGTCGATCATGAAAATGAGGTGAAAATTGCCGTCGCCGACATGGCCGGCGAGCGCCGAGGGGATCGACGACTGCGCGAGATCGGATTTCGTCTCGGCAATGCATTCGGCAAGGCGCGAGATCGGCACGCACACATCGGTGGCCCAGCCCTTCGATCCCGGGCGCAGCGCCAGCGCGGCGTAATAGGCGTCGTGCCGCGCCTGCCACAGCTTGGTGCGTTCCTCCTGCGAGGTCGCCCAGCGGAAATCGGCCCCGCCGAACTCGCCGGCGATCTGCTTTACCAGCGCGACCTGCTCGGCGGCGCCGTCGACAGTGCCGTGAAATTCAAAGAACAACGTCGGCGCAACCTTGTGATCGAGCTTTGAATATTTGTTGATCGCGTCCATCTGGGGCTCGTCGAGCAACTCCATGCGCGCCACCGGGATGCCGCTCTGGATGATCAGGATCACGGCGTCGACCGCCGCCGCGATCGACGGAAAGGCGCAGACCGCCGCCGAGATCGAATCCGGGATGCCGTAAAGCTTTACCGTGACTTCGGTGATGACGCCGAGCGTCCCTTCCGAACCGACGAACAGCCGGGTCAGATCATAGCCGGCGGCTGATTTGCGCGCCCGCCGCGAGGTGCGGATCACCCGCGCGTCGGGCAGCACCACCGTCAACGCCAGTACATTCTCGCGCATCGTGCCGTAGCGCACCGCGTTGGTGCCCGAGGCGCGGGTCGCCGCCATGCCGCCCAAGGAGGCGTCGGCCCCCGGATCGATCGGGAAGAACAACCCGGTGTCGCGCAGATATTCGTTGAGCTGTTTGCGGGTAACCCCCGCCTCCACCGTGGCGTCGAGGTCTTCGGCGCCGACGCGTAGGATGCTGTTCATCTGCGATAGGTCGATGCAGACGCCGCCTTTTAGCGCCGCGACATGGCCCTCGAGCGAGGTGCCCGTGCCGAACGGAACCATCGGCGTTTCGTATTGCGCGCATAGGCCGACGATCTCGGCCACTTCCTCGGTGCTCTGGGCAAAGGCGACCGCGTCGGGCGAATGGGCCTCGTGGTAAGATTCGTCCTTGCCGTGCTGGGCGCAGACCGCCGCCGAGGTTGACAGCCGGTCGCCGAGACGCTGGCGCAGCGCGTCGATCAGCGCGGGATTGGGCGGCTCGCGAGCGAGAACGGGCGCGGTCATCTCCAGCCCTTTAATCGAGAAGGTGGATAGCGGAGGCTTACTCCCGCATTACACGCACTGCAACGTGATAGCACGTTGAAGATGACTGTTATGCGATCAGTTCGGTCAGCGCGATCGGCTGAGGGCGAATTTCGCCGGATGAAGCCGGCCGCATTGAGCCGGACGCCGACAGCGATTAGGGTCGGCCCCCAGGATGGTCTCGGGAGGGCGCAATGGCGCTCGCGGCGGTCACGCTCGACGACAAATACGTGCTCGACAAAGGCCGGGTGTATCTTACCGGCACGCAGGCGCTGGTGCGGCTGCCGATGATGCAGCGGCAGCGCGATGTAGCGGTCGGGCTCAACACCGGCTGCTTTATCGCCGGCTACCGCGGCTCGCCCTTGGGCGGGTTCGACCAAGCTTTGTGGAGTGCGCGCCGCTTTCTCGACCGCAACCACATCAAGTTTCAGCCGGCGATCAACGAAGAGCTGGGCGCGACCGCGGTGTGGGGCAGCCAGCAGATCGGCCTCTTCCCCGGCGCGCAATACGACGGCGTGTTCGCCATCTGGTACGGCAAGGGCCCGGGGGTCGACCGCAGCGGCGATCCGCTAAAGCACGCCAACGCCGCCGGCTCGGCGCCGCATGGCGGAGTGCTGGCGATCGCCGGCGACGACCACACCTGCAAATCCTCGACCCTGGCGCACCAGTCGGAGCTGGCGTTTATCGACGCGGCGATCCCGATCCTCAATCCGGCGGGGGTCGAGGACATCCTCGATCTCGGCCTCTACGGCTGGGCGATGTCGCGGTTTTCGGGGTGTTGGGTCGGGTTCAAGACTGTCGCCGAGACGATGGACAGCTCGGCTTCGGTGACCCTCGATTCCGAACGGGTGCGGATTGTCCTGCCCGACGACGTCGATATTCCTCTGGGCGGGTTCAATATTCGCTGGCCCGATCAACCACTTGACCAGGAATACCGGCTGCATCGCTTCAAGCTGGAGGCGGTGCAGGCTTTTGCCCGCGCGAACCGCCTGGACCGCATCGTTATCGATAGCAAGACGCCACGCTTTGGCATCGTGACCACCGGCAAGTCCTATCTCGATCTGCGCCAAGCCCTTGACGACCTTGGTATAAACGACGAGGAGGCCGAGGCGATCGGGCTGCGCGTCTACAAAGTGGCGATGCCGTGGCCGCTGGAACCGGAGAGCTTGCGCAACTTTTCTGAGGGCCTCGAAGAAATCCTCGTTGTCGAGGAAAAGCGCGCGGTCATCGAAACCCAGCTCAAGGAACAGCTCTACAACTGGCCGGCCGCCGCGCGCCCGCGGATTGTCGGCAAGCACGACGAGGCCGGCGCGTGGCTCCTGCCCTCGCCCGGCGAGTTGAGCCCGGCGCAGATCGCCCGGGTCATCGCCAAGCGCCTGGCCCGGTTCCACAATTCGCCGCGGATCGCCGCGCATCTGGCTTTGCTGGAGGCCCGCGAGGCGCCGCTCGGCGGCAGCGTGGTGCCGTTCGCCCGCACCCCGTATTTCTGCTCGGGGTGCCCGCATAACACCTCGACCAAAGTGCCCGAGGGCAGCCGCGCGCTGGCCGGGATCGGCTGCCATTACCTGTCGCAATTCATGGACCGCTCGACCGCGACCTTCAGCCAGATGGGCGGCGAAGGCGCGGCGTGGATCGGGCAGTCGCCGTTTGTCGACACCACCCATGTCTTCGCCAATATCGGCGACGGCACATATACCCATTCGGGAATACTGGCGATCCGCGCCGCTGTCGCGGCCAAGGTCGACATGACCTACAAGGTGCTGTTCAACGACGCGGTGGCAATGACCGGCGGCCAGCCGCTCGACGGCGCCCTGACCGTGCCGCGGGTGGCGCGCCAGCTTGCCGCCGAAGGGGTCGGGCCGATCGTCGTGGTCAGCGACGAGCCCGAGAAATATCCGCCCGGCACCGACTTCCCGCCCAACGCGACGGTGCGCCACCGCGACGACCTCGACGCGGTGCAACGCAATTTGCGCGAATTTAAGGGCGTCACCGCGATCGTCTACGACCAGACCTGTGCCGCCGAGAAACGCCGCCGGCGCAAGCGCGGCCGCTTCCCCGACCCGCCGCGGCGGGTGGTGATCAACGATTTGGTGTGCGAAGGCTGCGGCGATTGCTCGACCGCGTCGAATTGCGTATCGGTCACCCCCGTCGAGACCGAGTTCGGTCGTAAGCGGGCGATCGACCAGTCGAGCTGCAACAAGGATTTCTCGTGCCTCAAAGGCTTTTGCCCGAGCTTTGTGACGGTCGAGGGCGGCAGCCTCAAGCAGCGCAACACTAGCGACAGCGACAGCGGTGAAGACGGACTGCCCGACCTGCCCGAACCTGCCCTGCCGGCGCTCGACGAGCCCTACGGCATCCTCGTCGCCGGGGTCGGCGGCACCGGGGTCGTCACCATCGGCGCGCTGCTCGGCATGGCCGCGCATCTCGAAGGCAAGGGCGTCAGCGTCCTCGACATGCTGGGCATGGCGCAAAAAGGCGGCGCGGTGCTGAGCCATGTGCGCATCGCCGCAAGCCCCGCGGCGATCCACGCCGTGCGCATCGCCAATGGCGGCGCGCGGCTGCTGCTCGGTTGCGACCTGGTGGTCTCGGCCAGCGGCGAAGCTGTGTCAAAGCTGCGGCCCGGCTACAGCCATGCGATCGTCAACAGCCACCAGACGATGACCGGAGATTTCACCCGCAACCCCGATCTTGCGTTCCCGGGCGACGATCTGCGCCGCGCAGTCGCGATGGCGTGCGGCCAGGGCGCCAACGATTTTCTCGACGCGACCGGGCTGGCGACCGGGTTGCTCGGCGACTCGCTGGCGACGAACCTTTTCATGCTGGGGTTTGCGTATCAGCGCGCGCTGGTTCCTGTATCGGCCGAAGCTATCGATAGCGCTATTGCCCTAAACGGAGCCGCGGTCGAGTTCAACCGCCGCGCTTTCCGCTGGGGCCGCCGAGCCGCGGTCGACCAGGCGCTGGTTGCCGCTCGTGCGACCCCGGCCAGCGCCAAGCCGGCAGGGCACCGGCTGTCCGAGACGCTCGACGAGGTCATCGCCCGCCGGGTCGAGTTCCTCACCGGCTACCAGAACGCCGCCTATGCCTCGCATTACGCCGGCTGGGTCGCGCGCATACGCGCCGCCGAGGCCGCCGCGGTTCCCGGCAGCAGCGCGCTCGCCGACACCGCCGCCCGCGCGCTGTTCAAGCTGATGGCCTACAAGGACGAGTACGAGGTCGCACGGCTTTATACCGGCGGCGATTTCCTCGAGCAGATCGCGGACAAGTTCGAGGGGCCGTACAAGCTGCATTTCCACCTGGCGCCGCCGCTGGTGGCCGAGCGCGACCCGGCTACCGGGCATCTGCAGAAGCGGGCATTCGGCCCGTGGATGCTGACGGCGTTCCGCGGGTTGGCGCGGCTCAAGGGCCTGCGCGGCACTGCCTTTGACATTTTCGGCCGCACCGAGGAGCGCCGCGCCGAGCGCCGGGCAATCGCGGATTACGAGGCGCGGCTCGGCGAGATCGTCGCCGGGCTCGACACGGCGAACCATGCCGCAGCCGTCGAGTTAGCGGCCTTACCGCTCGAAATCCGCGGCTTCGGTCACGTCAAGGAAGCGAATCGGCAACGCGCCGAGGCGAAGCTGCCGGCGCTGACCGAGCGCTTCCGCAACCCGCCGGGACCCGAGGCAATCGCCGCGGAATAGGATTTCCGCCACCCGCCGGTGTTGGCGGGCGATGGCGGCGGGCCCTGTTTGACTGGACCGGTAAACCGCCGTATGGGCTTTGGCGCCGGCGCAGGGTGACGCCGGCTCTATGGCGCAATTGGGGACCGCGGTTGATCTCGCGAGGAATTCTCGTCGGTGCAGCGATGCTGCTGGCAAGCAGCGGCCTGGGCCTTGCCTGCCAAGGCAAGAGCGACCCGGCGCTCGACGATAATTTCTCCAAGCCCGACCCCGGCTGGCCCACCGCCGACAATGTCACCGTCACGCCGCAGGGCCTGGTGATCAAGCCGCCGGTCAACGGATCGACCTGGGCGGTCAACAACAATTTCACCATGGACGGCGCCGATTTCTGCATCACCGTGGCGCTGCCGGCGAGCATGCCCAGCCCCGCCAACGAAGAGACGGTCGGCGATGTGGGAATCATCTTCTGGAAGCGCGACAACGACAATTACTACATGGCCGCGATCTCACCGGACGGGGTGGCGACGGTGAGCCGCTATGTCGGCGAGCAGTGGTCGACGATCGTCAACCCGATCCGCGCCACTGCGGTCAAGACCGGGCCGGGCGCGGTCAACGAGATCGATATCACGGTGCGCGGCAATGCCGGCGCCTTTTATGTCAATGATGCGAAGATCACCGATTTCCGCGGCCAGGCGCCGCCCGGCGGCGGCCCTCCCGGGGTCTACGCCGAGAGCGGGCCGGCGGTGACGAATTGGGTATTTTCGCGGGTCCAGATCTACTCTCTCCCGCAATAGGGGATGACCGTGAGGGGAAAGCTCGCTCTTGCCGTCGTGCTGGGTCTGTGCAGCGCCGCCGGCGCCGCCTCGGCCTGTCAAAGCCGCAGCGTTCCGCTGCTCGACGAGAATTTCAAGACGGCCGATTCCGGCTGGGGCCAGCCGGACAACGTCGCCGCCTTTACCGCGAACGGGCTGGTGCTGACCCCGCCGGTCAGCGGCAGCGCCTGGCGGTGGAACTCGAACCAATCGATGGCGAAGGCCGATCTGTGCGTCCAGGTGATGAACCCGACCCAATTGCCGAGCCCGGCCAATCAGGAAACGGTCGGCGATGTCGGGGTGTGGTTCTGGAGCGCCGACTCGCAGAATTTCTATACCGCGACGATCTCGCTCGACGGCAGCACCTCAATCACCCGCCTCATCCGCGGTAGCTGGCGCACGGTCATCGCCCCCGCTCCCTCGCCGGCGGTCAAGACCGCTCCCGGCGCGGTCAACGAGATCGAAATCGTCACCAATGGCAACATCGCCAGCTTTTACGTGAACGGCACCAAGATCCAGGAGCTTCAGGGCCAGGCGCCGCCCAATGGCGGCCCGCCGGGGATCTACGGCGAAAGCGGCCCGACCGGCACGAGTTGGACGTTCCAACGGGTGCGGGTGTTTTAAGCCCCGCCTCTGCCGATAAGAGAAAAGGGACTGGCGCCGTACTCAGCCCGCTTCGACCGGCAGCGTGACAAATCGATAGTTGCCTTCGCGTTCGACGCGGATCAGCACATATTTGCGCCCGGCCTTTTTCGCGTTGGCGATCCGCTGCACCAAATCTTCCGGGGATGCGACAGGCGCACTGCCGATTTCTACCAGCAGATCGCCGGCGCGCAGGCCCTGATTGGCGCCGGGGCCATTCTGCGGCACCTCAACGATCACCGCACCGCGCGCCGCTTCGGACAACCCAAAATATTTGCGCCATTCCGGGGTCGGCTTGGCGAGTTTGAGGCCCAGCGCATCGACAGCCGGCGGCGGCTTCGGCTTTTCCGGCTCAGGCGGCTGCGGTTGCGGGCGGTTGGGGTTGTAGGGAACGACGGTCAGCGCGATCTCGGCCTCCTTGCCGTCGCGCCAGACGGTCAGTTTGATCGGCTTGTTGACCGCAGAGTCGGCGACGAGGCGCGGCAACTGGCGGCTGCGCTCGACCGGCTTGTCGT
>JBBRPG010000138.1:0-11157 GCA_038228485.1 Alphaproteobacteria bacterium | reverse complement strand
CTACGGCACCCGCATCATGGCCGTCGGCGCGCTGATGGAGGAGGCCGGCGACGGGTTCGAGTGGCGCCGGGGGAGGGTGGGGGTGGGGGCCGAAGCGCCCTACGCGTGGTTAGCCTGGTAGTAACTGTTGCGCAGCACGCGGCCGGGCAGGTTGCCGGTGTGCTTGCCGTCTTCGAGCAGGATCTGGCCGTTGACGATGGTCATGTGGATCCCCTGGGCCGGCTCCTTGATGCGCTTGGCGCCGGTCGGGAAGTCGTGCATCACCTCGAGCGGCAGCGGCTTTACCGTGTCGGGGTCGAAGATCACGATATCGGCGACCATGCCCGGCCGCAGCAGCCCCCGGTCGTAGAGGCCGAAGGTCGAGGCCGACTCGAAGGTCAGCCGCCGCACCGCGGTCTCCAGGCTCATGATCTTCTTCTCGCGCACCCATTCGGACAGCAGCCGGGTCGAGAAGCCGAAGCCGCTTTGAAACTGCACATGCGCGCCGCCGTCGCTGAGGCCGATGATCGCGTTCGGGTAATTGAGGATCTGCGCGACCGCCGCGTCGTCGACATTGTTCTCGCCGTGCAGCCACTCGGTATTGAGGTTCTCCTCGACCGCCAAGTCGAGGAAGCAGTCGATGATGCCCTTGCCCTGCGCCTTGGCGATCTGGCCGAGCGTCATGTTCTCGTACTGCTTGTTCTTTTCCAGCGCCGCGGTCTGCAGCACCATGTAGTCCCACCAGGTGCTGCAGATGCCGATCGCCGGCCCGTTCTTGAACTCGACCGCTTCCTCGTGGAGCGCCTTGCGCACCGCCGGGTCGGCGTATGATTTCAACTGCTCTTCGGGGCTCGACAGGCAGATCGGGTGCCACACCGCCATGCCGCGGAAGGTTTGGGTGTTGCGCATCTGGAAATAGTCGGTGATGCGGTTCGGCGTGCACATCGGGAAGGCGCGGATGCCCTTCGCGGTGGTCGCGTTGACCTGCTCCATCTGCTTTTGCCACTGGCCGGGGCGGCGCATCGTCTGGCCGAGGTTGTTGTAGACGACGGTACGGCCGGTCGCCTCGCTGAGGCGGCTCATCAGCGCGTCCTTCATCTCGGCGCCGTTGCCGCCGCCGGATTGGATGAGGCCGGTGCCGAGGTCGCGCAGCACGTCGCCGAGCGCGAAGATCTCCTTCTCGTCGGCCCAGATCGCCGGGATGTGGACGCCTTGCGGGTCGAAATGACCCTGGTTGCGCGAGACCGACAGGCCCAGCGCACCGGCCTTCATCCCGTCGCGGACGAGGCCCTGCATCCGGCCGATCTCGTCGTCAGTGGCGGTGCGCTGCTGGCACTCGTCGCCCATCACGTAATAGCGCACTGCGGTGTGGCCGATCAGATTGCCGATATTGACGCCGAGGTTGTGGTCCATCTCCTCGAGATATTCGGGAAAGGTTTCCCAGGTGAACTCGAGGGTGTCGAGCACCTCCATCGGGATCGCCTCGACGTAGGAAAGGAACTCGTTGAGCCGCCGCTGCTGCTTCCGGTCCTTCTTCACCGGCGCAAGCGACAACGAGCAATTGCCGAAGATCACCGACGTCGCGCCGTGGTCGCACGAGAACGAGCACAGCGGGTCCCAGGTGACTTGCGCGTCGTAATGGCAATGGTTGTCGATAAAGCCCGGCGCCACGACGAGGCCCTGGGCATCGACCGTGCGAGTCGCCGGCCCCGACAATTTGCCGATCTCGACGATCTTGCCGTCCTTGACCCCGACATCGCCGCGGAACGCCGGCGCGCCCGAGCCGTCGACGATGCGGCCATTTTTGATCAACAGGTCATAAGTCATGGCGTTCTCCTCGTGCCGCTGGGCGGCTAGTTAATCAGCCCATAGAACTTCGCGGCGTTCTCGCAGGTGATTTTGTGGATTTGGTCGGCGGTGAGGCCGGCGAACTGCTCGTCGATGTATTTGGTCGATTCCGGCCACACCCCGTCCGGGTGCGGATAGTCCGAGCCCCACATCAGGGTTTCCAGGCCGATCTCGTCGATCAGCTTGGGGCCGATACGGTCGAACTGGAATGTCGCCTTGCATTGCCGCTTCCAGTAATCGCTCGGCTTCATCTTCATCAGGTCGCGGAAGCGGTCTTCGTACTCGAAATCCATGCGATCGAGCGCGTAGGGCAGCCAGCCGATGCCGCTCTCGCCAAACCCGACCCGCAGGTTCGGGTAACGCTCCAGCACTCCGGCGCCGATGATTGCGGCGATGATCTGGATCAGGTTCATCTGGAACCCGGCGACGGTGGTGAACTGGGCTTGGCGTTTCATGTTGGCCGGCAGCTGGTTGCGCACCCGCTGCGGCATCGACGGGAAGGTGTGGAAATGCAGCGGCAACTGTACGTCGTTGACCGCCTTCCACAGCGGCTCCCAGCACGGGTGCCACATCGGGTCCATGTCCCACGAGCACGACAGCTCCAGGCCCTTAAGGCCGAGCTTGGCGACGCGGTAGACCTCCTTCGCCGCCGCCTCGATGTCGCCATAGGGCAGACAGGCGAGGCCGATATGGCGATCGGGGTAATGGCTGCAGAAATCCTTCAGCCAGTCATTATAGATGCGCAGCATCTCGTTGGCGGCCTCGTGGTCCTCGACCCTGGAGGCGACCCCGAGGATGCCGAAGATGATCTCGGCGTCGACGCCGTCCTTTTCCATCTCCTTGATGCGCAGGTGCGGGTCGCCCGGGCGGCGCTCGCCGCGCTTGCCGGCTTCGTAGAGACCGGTTTCGGCCATCTTGTCGACCCGGTAGTTCTGGCCGGGCACAAAGGGTGCGCCGACCGAGCCGACTGCACCGGGAATGCCCATGAACACGCCGGCCTTGGTCATCCAGCGCGGGCCCTCGGCACCGTCCTCGACGAACGGCATCCGGTCTTTGAGTTCGCGCTTGGCTTGCGAGGTGAACAGATCGGGCGGCAACCACGGCAGATCGAGATGGCAATCGGCCGAAATCCTGCGGTACTGCATCGCGCGCCTCCCGGGTCACATGGCTGCGAGCACTGTACGCCGATTAACCGGGCTGAGCACCCACATCGGCGCATGGACGAAGCCCAAGCTATGCGGCGGGCGCGCCGCTTTGGCCGTCTCGGTCTCGCGCAAAGTGGGCAAATCTGACATAAATGCGGTGATGATCGCTGGAGGCCGTTGAAGCAGATGCCAGACGAAGCGCGCACCGGTGGCGATTTTTCTCCTGGCTCGGGTGTAGAGGCGCGGCTTTCTGCGTTGGAGGCGGGACAACACGCGATTCAAGTCGATCTGGCTGAAATCAAGGGCACGCTGCGGAACGTGCCGACGACCTTTCAGCTCGTGTTTATGCAGGCGGGGTTGATCCTCACCATTTTTCCGGCGGCGTTTGCGCTGCTGCGTTACGCCCCGCCGCATTAATCCCTCCGGCGAGCAACCAGGCCTTTCAGCTTCTGCCTTCGAGCAGCGCGCGGGCGCGTTCGAGGTCGGCCGGAGTGTCGACCTGCACCCCGAGCCGCTCCGGCTCGATCAAGGCGACGGCCATGGTCATGCCGTTTTCCAGCGCCCGCAATTGTTCGAGCCGCTCGCGTGCCTCCAGCACCCCGCGCGGCAGGGAGACAAAGCGCTCCAGCGCCTCGCGGCGATAGGCGTAGAGGCCGATATGCTCGTAATGCGGCCCCTCGCCCCACGGCACGACCGCCTTGGAGAAATAGAGCGCCCGCGCCCACCCCATCGGGTCGGTAAACCCGGCGACCACCTTGTTGACGCTGGTGTCGTGCAGCGCCGCGTCGCCGGTGATCACCGCGCCCAAGGTGGCGATGTCGATGTCGGGGTCGGCCAGGCCCTGGGCCGCCGTCTGTACCGCGGCGGGATCGAGCGTCGGCAAATCGCCTTGGACGTTGATCACCGCGTCATGGGCGCGGCCGGGGTCGAGCGCGGCGAGCGCCGCGGCGATGCGGTCGGAGCCGGTCGGCAGCTCGGGGTCGGTCATCACTGCGCACCCGCCGGCGGCCTCGACCGCATCGGCGATCTCCTGGTCGCCGCACGCAACGACGACCGGCCCCACTCCGGCGGCAACCGCGCGCCGCCACACATGCACGATCATCGGCGCCCCGGCGATCAGCGCCAGCGGCTTTCCCGGCAGCCGGGTCGAGGCCAGCCGCGAGGGAATCATCACGATCGGGTTCGAGGGCGCAGTTCGCGTCACGGTTTCGCCCGGAAGTTGGCTTGCGGCGATCGGGGAGCGACAACATGCCCGCTTCGTGCGATTGTCGGAAGCGTGATAATTGAGTTGAGCCGGCGGGCGGATTTGGGTTTGCTGGCGGCCGAAAGGCGCGGCTTTAAGGCCACGCCGCCAGGGGAGCGGAGAGCGCGCCGATGTCGACCTTCGAGTGGAACAAGATCGTTGCGTCGGTGCTGACGGCGATGATCGTGGCGATGGCGGCCGGTATCATCTCGAGCATGATCGTCAAGCCGGTGCACCTGGAAAAGGCCGCCTACCTGCCGCCGGGCGCCGAAGGCGAAGCCGGCGGCTCGGCCGCGCCCGCCGCCGCCGCGGCGCCCGCCGGTCCGGAACCGATCGCGCCCTTGATGGCCAAAGCCGACGCGGCCAAGGGGCAAAAGACCGCCCAGGTCTGCCTGCAATGCCACACGTTCGACAAAGGCGGCGCCAACAAGATCGGCCCCAATTTGTTCGACATCATGGCGGAGAACATCGCCAGCGTCCCGGGCTACCAGTTCTCCAGCGTGCTGGCCGCCCACAAGGGCGACAAATGGGACCCGGAGAAGCTCAACGTCTGGCTCTATAAGCCGCAGCAATTTGCCAAGGGCACCAAGATGACCTTTGCCGGGCTGCCCAAGGCGGAAGACCGGGCCAACGTCATCGCCTATCTGCAAAGCCTGAAATAGGGGATTGTGGCGCTCGACCGGTTCCTCACCCTCGCGGCCGAGCTGGCCGACGCCGCCGGCGCGGCCATCCGCCCCTATTTTCGCACTCGGCTCACCGTCAACGACAAGGCCGACCTCAGCCCGGTCACCGCCGCCGACCGCGCCGCCGAGGCGGCGATGCGGCAATTGATCGAGGCGCGCTTTCCCGATCACGGCATCATCGGCGAGGAATACGGCCGCGAGCGCGCCGATGCCGAGTTCGTCTGGGTGCTCGACCCGATCGACGGCACCAAATCCTTTATCAGCGGCGTGCCGCTGTTCGGCACCCTGATCGCGCTGGCCCAGAACGGGCGGCCGATCCTGGGAATCATCGACCAGCCGATCTCGCGCGAGCGCTGGGTCGGCGCGCACGGAAGCGAGACAACGCATAACGGCGTGGCCGTGCGCTGCCGCGAATGCCCATCGCTATCTTTGGCGACGGTCTTCGCGACGACACCCGACATGTTCAAAGGCGCTGACGCCGACGCCTTCGCCCGTGCCGCCGCGGCGGCCAAGCTGGTGCGCTTCGGCGCCGATTGCTACGCTTCGGGGCTGGTCGCGCTGGGCTTTGCCGACCTCGTCATCGAGGCCAGCCTGCAGACCTACGATTTCGGCCCGATGGGGCCGATCGTCGAGGGCGCGGGCGGGATCGTCACCGACTGGCAAGGGGCGCCGCTTGGCCTTGGCTCGGACGGCCGGGTGGTGATCGCCGGCGACCGCCGCGCGCATCGCCAAGCGCTGGCGTTATTGCAGGGATAGCCGGCGTTATTGCAGAGATAGACTGCCGCCGCCCGCAGACGGGGAAGCCGCCGATGCCGAGGTTCAAGTCGCTTGCTCTCGCCGTTGCGCTGTTGCTGGCCGCCGCCGGCGCGGCGAAAGCGGTCGCCACCTATGGGCTGTCGCTGTTCGGCGACCTCAAATACCAGGCGGGCTTTACCCATTTCGATTACGCCGACCCGAACGCGCCGAAGGGCGGCACGATGCGGCGGGCCTCGATCGGCACCTTTGACACGCTGAACCCGTTCGTCATCAAGGGCGTGCCGGCGGCCGGCATCGGCGAGATTTTCGATACGCTGATGGCGCGCTCGGCCGACGAGCCGGCCAGCGAATATCCGCTAATCGCCGAAAGCGCCGATCTCGCCGCCGACCGGCTGTCGGTGCTCTACACGCTGCGCAAGGAGGTGCGATTTCACGACGGTACGCCGATGACGCCGGCCGATCTGGTGTGGACCTTCGACACGCTGCGCCAAAAGGGTGCGCCGATGTACCGCTCCTATTACGGCGATGTCACCAAGGTCGAGATCGAAGGTGAGCGCGGCGTGCGCTTTCATTTCAAGAACGCCGACAACCGCGAGTTGCCGACGATCCTCGGCGAGATGCCGGTGCTGTCGAAGGCGTATTGGGCGGCCCGGGACTTCGAGAAGACGACGCTCGAACCGCCGCTCGGCAGCGGCGCCTACAAGGTCGAGGCGGTCGATCCGGGCCGTTCGATCACCTATCGCCGGGTCGCCGACTATTGGGGCGCCGACCTGCCGGTCAACAAGGGCCGCAACAACGTCGATGTGATCCGCTACGACTATTATAGGGATTCGACGATCGCGCTGGAAGCCTTCAAGGCGGGGCAATACGACGTGCGCCGCGAGAATTCGTCAAAAGCTTGGGCTACTGCCTACGACAGTCCGGCCCTGCGCGGCGGGCTGATCAAGAAGGAAGAAATTCCCAATGAGCTGCCGAGCGGCATGCAGGGCTTTGGCTACAACCTGCGGCGGCCGATGTTCCAGGATCCGAAGGTGCGTCAGGCGCTCGCCTACGCCTTCGACTTCGAGTGGTCGAACAAGAACCTGTTTTACGGCTACTACACCCGCACCCGCAGCTATTTCGACAATTCTGAGCTGGGCGCGACCGGCCTGCCGCAGGGCGAGGAATTGAAGATTCTCGAAGCCTATCGCGGCCAGATCCCCGATGCCGTATTCACCACCGCCTACGATCCGCCCAAATATGACGGGTCGGGCAATACCCGCGACGGGCTGCGCCAGGCCCTGGCGCTGTTGAAGGATGCCGGGTGGAGCTTCAAGGGCGAGAAGCTGGTCAACGACAAGACCGGCGCGCCGTTCGAGTTCGAGCTCCTGCTCGACGATCCGTCGATGGAGCGGATTTCGCTGCCCTTTGTGCAGAACCTCAAACGGCTGGGGGTCGCCGCCACGGTGCGCACGGTCGATGTCGCGCAATACGAAAAGCGGATGGAGACGTTCGATTTCGACATGGCGGTCGTCGGCATTCCGCAATCGCTGTCGCCCGGCAACGAGCAGCGCGAGTTCTTCGGCTCGGAAGCGGCCGATCAACCGGGCAGCCGCAACCTGCTTGGGGTCAAGAGCAAAGTGATCGATGAACTGATCGAGCAGCTGATCGCCGCGCCGAGCCGCGAGAGCCTGGTGGCTCATACCCGCGCGCTCGACCGGGTGCTGCAGCACGACTATTACGTCATACCCCAATTCCACCTGGCGGCCTTCTGGGTCGCTTATTGGGACAAGTTCCGCCGCCCCACGGTGGTTCCCAAATACGGGCTCGGCTTCGACACGTGGTGGGTCGACCCCACGGCGGAGCAGACGATCGAGACCAAGAAGGGCGAACAGAAGTGATCCGCGGCGCGGCGTGGTCAGCCCCCACCCCAACCCTCCCCCGCTTGCGGGGAGGGTGCGCGACGGTGAGGCGGTGACGACCGTACTCCCTCCCCGGCGAGCGGGGGAGGGTTGGGGTGGGGGCTCGCTCGCATGATCGCCTACGCGATCCGCCGCATCCTGCTGATCATCCCGACGCTGTTCGCGATCATGGTAGTCAATTTTTTTATCGTGCAGGCGGCGCCGGGCGGGCCGGTGCAGCAGATGATCGCCAAGCTCAAAGGCAACACCGTCACCGCCACCGAGCGGGTCAGCGGCGGCGGCAACGAGACCGCGCCGCAGCAGGCCAGCAACAGCGAATACCGCGGCGCCCGCGGCATCGACCCGGCGCTGATCGCCCAGCTGGTCAAGCAATACGGCTTCGACAAGCCGCCGCTCGAGCGCTTCGCCAAGATGATGCGCGACTACCTGGTGTTCGATTTCGGCAACAGCTTTTTCCAGGACCGCAGCGTCTTCAGCCTGATCCGCGACAAGCTGCCGGTGTCGATCTCGATCGGGCTGTGGACGACCTTGTTCACCTATCTGGTGTCGATCCCGCTCGGCATCCGCAAGGCGGTGCGCGACGGCAGCGGCTTTGACGTGTGGACCAGCACCGTCATCATCGTCGGCTATGCGGTGCCGAGCTTTCTCTTCGCGGTGCTGCTGATCGTGGTCTTCGCCGGCGGCAGCTATTTCTCGGTGTTTCCGCTGCGCGGCCTGGTCAGCGACAACTGGGCGAGTCTCGGCTGGCCGATGCGGATCGCCGATTATTTCTGGCACATCGCGCTGCCGATCACGGCGCTGGTGATCGGCGGGTTCGCGACCCTGACGATGCTGACCAAGAACTGCTTCCTCGACGAGATCAACAAGCAGTACGTGCTGACCGCCCGCGCCAAGGGGTTGAGCGAGCGGCAGGTGCTCTACGGCCACATATTTCGGAATGCGATGCTGCTGGTGGTGGCGAGCTTTCCGGCCGCGTTCGTGTCGATCCTCTTCACCGGCTCGCTGTTGATCGAGGTGATCTTCTCGCTGGATGGGCTCGGCCTCCTCGGTTTCGAGGCGGCGATCAACCGCGACTACCCGATCATGTTCGGCACGCTTTATGTGTTCACCCTGGTCGGGCTGGTGCTGAAGCTGATCAGCGATCTGACCTATATGCTGATCGATCCGCGCATCGATTTCGCGACGCGCGGAGGGTGATCGCGCGAATTTCTTAACAGCGGGCCGCGCTCCCTCAAGCAAGCGGCGGAGTGATTGCAAATTAGTCTGTTTCGACTACATTCTAGTCAGAATGGACTAAAGAGGCCTGCAATGTCGTGGCAGATCCAGACCGCCAAGGCGCGACTTAGTGAAGTTATCGAGCGGGCGCGCGAGCAGGGACCACAAATCATTACCCGCCATGGGGCGGATCGAGCCGTTGTGCTCTCGATCGAGGACTACCGGGCGTTGACGGCGCGTAAGAAGGATTTTCACACCTTTCTGCTCAGCGGTCCAAAATTCGACGATTTCGAGATAGAACGGGACAAAGACACGGGCCGCGAAGTGGACCTGGAATAATGCCCTCCGGCTATCTCCTCGATACGAACTTGGTGTCAGAAGCGCGTAAGCCGCGCCCCAACCCGGGCGTGTTGGCTTTCCTGCTCGAAACTAGCCCAGACCGCTCGTTCGTCAGCGCGATGACGATTGGGGAACTTCGCAAGGGGGTTGCGGCGAGACGCGCCCTGGATGCCGAGGCAGCCGACCGACTCGCCGAATGGGTCGACCAGTGGAATCCCAGTTTTCAGAGCGCGTTATCACGGTTGACGGGGCGGTTGCCCGAATATGGGGTGAATTGTCGGCGGGGCGGCCCGTCCCCGTTGTCGACACGCTGATCGCTGCCACCGCGATCGTCCACGACTTGACGCTCGTCACCAGGAATGTGCGCGACATGGCGTCAACCGGCGCGAGGCTGCTCAATCCATGGGAAGGCGCCTGAGCAGCCCATTCCTCATATCAGCCAATAGTTTCGCGCCGGGCCCCCTCGGTTGACACCTATCGGGGCGGGGTCTAAGTCAACGGCCAGGCGGATTTCCGCCGGAACAAGCACATGATGTCCGATCCGCGGCCGCTCTCACCCCATCTGCAAATCTATCGCTGGCAGCTCACCTCGGTGATGTCGATCCTGCACCGGGCGAGCGGGGTCGCGCTCGCGGTGGGGACGATCCTGCTGGTGTCATGGCTCGGCGCCGCTTCGGACGGGCCGGAGCCCTATGCCGCTCTTCAGCATTTCCTCGCCTCGTGGCTCGGTCTGCTGCTGCTGTTCGGGTGGAGCGTGGCGCTGTTCTACCATTTGTCCAACGGCATCCGGCATCTGGTCTGGGATACCGGGCACGGCCTCGATTTGCGCAGCGTCTATGTGGGCGGCTGGATCGTTCTGGCCGCCACCGCCGGATTGACGATCGTCGCCTGGATCGCCGGCATCTCCCATTGGCGCCCTTGATGGGAAGGCGCTGAGATGGCGATGATCCGGATGAGCTCGCCGTTGGCCCGCGCGATCGGCCTCGGCTCGGCCAAGGAAGGGGTCGAGCATTGGTGGGCGCAGCGGGTCACCGCGGTGGCGCTGGTGCCGCTGGTGCTGTGGTTCGTGATCGCGGTGATCGGTCTCGTCGGCGCCGACCGCGCCGCAGTCATCGCCTGGGTCAAAAGCCCGATGCCCGCGGTTTTCCTGATCCTGCTGCTGGTCGCGACCTTCTACCACACCGCGCTCGGGCTGCAGGTCGTCATCGAAGACTATGTCCACAGCGAAGGGCTGCGGCTGGGGACGCTGATGGTGATGCGCTTCCTGTGCATCGTCTTGGCGCTGCGCGGCGTTATTGCCGTGCTCATGATGGCGCTGGGCGCCTGACCACCGAAAGAGCTGCCATGCCATCCGCCTATCCGATTATCGATCACGCCTACGATGTCGTCGTCGTCGGCGCCGGCGGCGCCGGCCTGCGCGCGACGCTCGGGGCCACGGTCGAGGGGCTGAAGACGGCCTGCATCACCAAGGTTTTCCCGACCCGCAGCCACACCGTCGCCGCGCAAGGCGGGGTCGCCGCGGCGCTCGGCAATATGAGCGACGACGACTGGCGCTGGCACATGTACGACACGGTCAAGGGGTCCGACTGGCTCGGCGACCAGGACGCGATCGAATACATGTGCCGCAACGCAGTGCCGGCGGTGATCGAGCTCGAACATTTCGGGGTGCCGTTCTCGCGCACCGAGTCGGGCTCGATCTACCAGCGACCGTTCGGCGGCCACATGATGGATTACGGCGACGGCGCCCCGGCCAACCGCGCCTGCGCCGCCGCCGATCGCACCGGCCACGCGATCCTGCACCCGCGCTACCAGCAATCGCTCAAGAACAACGCGGAGTTCTTTGTCGAATATTTCGCGCTCGATCTGATCATGGACAGCGAGGGAATCTGCCGCGGCGTCATGGCGTGGAACCTGATGGACGGCACCATCCACCGCTTCCGCGCGCACATGGTGATCCTGGCGACCGGCGGATATGGCCGCACCTATTTCACCTGCACCTCGGCGCATACCTGCACCGGCGACGGCAGCGCGATGGCGCTGCGCGCCGG
>JBBRPG010000137.1:0-11229 GCA_038228485.1 Alphaproteobacteria bacterium | reverse complement strand
GCGGCAACCCGATCGCCTCCATAACCTCCTTCGCCTCGGCTTCAAGTTGGCGGAACGCAGCCTCGAACCCGCCGAGATCGCCGGCATCCATTCGGAACCCCACCGTCGCCACTCGGTCGACCCGCGCCGGCGCCACCAGCAGCCCCCAGGCCGAGGCCACGCCCGGCGAGGGCGGGCAGATCAGCCGCGTGATCCCCAGCTTCTTCGCCACGCCGTAGCCATGCACCGGCCCGCCGCCGCCGGTGCAGACCAGCGCGTAGCGGCGCGGGTCGCGGCCGCGATCGGCGATATGAATGCGCGCCGCCCCAGCCATGTTCTCGTTGACCACCGCGTGGATGCCGGCGGCGGTGGCCTGCACGCTCAGCCCCAGTTCGCCGGCCAACCCGGCGATGGCGCGCTCGGCCGCCGCCTTGTCGATGGTCAGCGACCCGCCGGCAAAGAAATCCGGGTTGAGATAGCCGAGCAACACATTGGCGTCGGTAACGGTCGGCGCCGTGCCGCCTTTTCCATAGCATGCCGGGCCCGGCTCGGAGCCGGCGCTGTCGGGCCCCACTTTCATCAGGCCGATCTCGTCGCGGCGGGTGACGCTGCCGCCGCCGGCGCCGATTTCGATCAGCTCGACCGTCGACAGGCGGATCGGCAGCCCGCTGCCTTCGATAAACCGCTTCTGCCGCGCCGCCTCGAACCCGTAGGCGACCAGCGGTTCGCCGCCGTCGACCAGGCTCAATTTGGCGGTGGTGCCGCCCATGTCGAAGGCGAGCAAATCGGCAACCCCGTCACGCGCGCCGAAAAACGCCGCCGCCAGCGCCCCCGCCGCCGGCCCCGATTCCAGCATCTGCACCGGGTTGCGGTTGACCTCGGCGGCATGGGTGAGCCCGCCGCCCGACAGCATCAGGAGCAGCGGCGCCGTGATCCCCAGACCCGCCAGCTCGCGCTCCATCGCGGCGAGGTAATGCGCGGCGATCGGCTTGATATAGGCGCTCGCCACCGTGGTCGAGGCGCGCTCGTATTCGCGGATCTCGCGCACCACCTCATGCGATGGGGTGACGAACATCTCCGGCATCTGCGCCGCGATCGCCCGCGCCGCGGCGATCTCGTGCGCCGGGTTGGCATAGGCGTGAAGGAACACCAGCGCAATCGAGGTGCAGCCGGCCGCGCGCAGCGCCTCGGCCTGGCCAGCAGCTGCGTCTCGTCGAGCGCATGGGCGACCGCGCCGTCGGCGCGCATCCGCTCGACGACTTCGCGCCGAAGATTGCGCGGCACGAGCGGCGGCGGATTGTCTATGCCGATGTCGTAGAGGTCGTATTTGCGCTCGCGGGCGATCTCCAGCATGTCGCGGAAACCTTTGGTCACCAAAAGGCCTGTCGGCGCCCCTTTGCGCTCGATCAGCGCATTGGTGAACAAGGTCGTCGCATGCACCACCCGGCCGATAGCGCCCGGCCGCACCGCCGGTTCGTCACGCGCTGCGTCCCCGAGCACCGCGCGCACCCCGGCGATCACCCCTTGCTGCGGGTCGACGTGGGTGGTCAGCACCTTGGTGCCCCACCGCCGACCGCTCGCATGATCGTGGATCACCAGATCGGTGAAGGTGCCGCCGATATCGATGCCGAGCGAATAATCCTGGGTCATGGCGCGCTCAGCCATCGTGCAAACCGGCGAGCAACTGCCGCACCCGGGCGATCACCTGCGCGCGGTCGCCGATATAGGGCAGGTGGTCGGCGCCGGGCAGCTCGACATAGGTCGCGTCCGGTATGTGCGCGGCGAGATGGCGTGCGTGGCTGACGGCGATGCGCTGGTCGCCCTCGCGGTGCATCACCAGTGTCGGCACGCGAATGTCGGGCAGCACCGCGGTGACGTCGACCGCGTGGTCCATGCGCAGCAGAGCGCCAGCGGTCGGCGGGCTGGCGCTGCACCGCTCGAAGCGCGCCCAGCGGCGGCGAAACGCGTGGTCCGTCGCCTTGCTCGGCGCCACTGACGGCGGCAACAGCGCCATGCCCCAGGTGCGCTCCATCAGCGCGAAGCGGGCCTCGACCTGCTCGGGCGGCCAGGCTTGCGTCGGGCTTTGCGCAAACGCGCCGTAGAGCGCCAGCGCGCGCACGCGATCGGGGTAGGTGGCGGCGAACATCAGCGCCATCTTGCCGCCTTCCGAAAACCCGAACACCGCCGCGCGGCGCGAGCCGGCAGCGTCCATCACCGCGTTGGTGTCGGCCATGCGATCCTCGATGCCGGCGATGCTGCAGTCGCGGTCGGACAGCCCGGTGCCGCGCTTGTCGAACATGATGAGGCGCGCGAAGCCGGCCAGCTCCTCGCAAAACCGCGCGTGCTCCGGCTCCTCCCAAACCAGGTCGAGATGCGAGACCAGGCCGGGCACCAGCACCAGGTCGAGATCGCCCTGCCCGACGATTTGATAGGCGATGCGGACATCGCCGTTTCTGGCGTAGCGGGTTTCGACCGGCCCCAAAGTGCTGCTCCCGGATAGCTCGCGGCAGGGTAGCCCGCGCCGTCCGCCACCGGCAATTTTTTCGCTATCGGCGGGCGTGCGCCGGCGATTCGCTGCTTTTGACGGCCTTCCGATTCCCGTCAAATCCGGACCGCCATGGATAATCGCGCAGATGCAGTAGGTTAGCGCAGTCTTCACACAATAGGTTGAGAGGCCGCCACCCGTCCCGCACTATGGCTTTGCCGTCGACCCGGCAGCGAGGCGGTGGGTTGATGATCGCCTTGGGGGAGGCCGTCATCCTTGGTGGATGCCTTTGGGGGAAGGCCCTACCGCCCCCGCCTCGCACGCCGGGTCCGGTTTTCTTTCTAACGCTTATGTGCGGACGAGGCATTGGAGACAATGCCTAGTACACTGCTTACCGAATTCCCCTCACTCATGTCACTGTCCCGGCGGTGACTGATGATCGGTAAGAAGGAATTAAGCAATTGACGGAACGCATCTTCGACGGGCTCAAGGTCATTGACTGCGCCAGCTTTATCGCCGGACCGGCGGCGGCGACGGTGATGTCGGATTTCGGCGCCGAGGTCGTCAAGATCGAGCCGCCGGGTATGGGCGACCCCTATCGCCGGCGCGCGGTGCCGAACCCGGCCAACCCGCTCAACCCCGGCTTTTTCTTCGACACCCGCAATAAAAGGAGCCTGGCGCTCGACCTGCGCACCGACTCCGGGCGGGCGGTGCTGCACCGGCTGGTCAAGGAAGCCGATGTCTTCATCACCAACTACCCGCCGCCGGCACGCGGCCGGCTCGGCATCACCTATGACGATTTGAAACATCTCAACGAGCGGCTGATCTACGCCTCGTTCACCGGCTATGGCGAGACCGGCCCGGAGGCGAGCAAGCCCGGCTTCGACGCGACCGCGTGGTGGGCGCGCACCGGCCTCATGGACCTCGTGCGCGCCGGCGAGGAGGTCAACCCGGCGCGTTCCTTGCCGGGCATGGGCGACCACCCGTCGGCGATGGGCACCTATGGCGCGATCGTCACCGCGCTCTATCAACGCGAGAAGACCGGCAAGGGTAATTACGTCGGGTCGTCTTTGTTGGCCAACGGGCTGTGGGCGAACGCGTGCTCGGTGCAGGCGGCGCTGTGCGGCGACGAGGTGCGGCCGCAGCCGCCGCGTCACGAGGCGCTGTCGGCGCTGCGGGTGCATTACCAATGCAAGGACGGGCGCTGGCTGCTGCTGTCGATCGCCGCCGACGAATGGCGCTGGGAGAAGTTCAAGACCTGTTTCGACGCGCCGATGCTCAACGACGAGCGGTTCGCCACGAATGCCGGGCGCGACCGGCATGCACGCGAACTGGTGGCGATCTTCGACCGGCTGTTCGCCGAGCATGACCTCGCGCATTGGCGCAAGACGCTCGACGACGCCGGCCTCATCTTCGGCGTGGTCGGCCGGGTCGAGGACATCCGCCACGACGAGCAGGTGCTGGCCGCCGGCTTCTTGCGGCCCTACGCCGACGACCCGGATTTGTGGACGATCGACAGCCCGTTCTTCCTCGCCGGGCAGGACAAGGTGCCGCCGCGCTCCGCGCCCGCGGTGGGCCAGAACAGCGACGAGGTGCTGCGCCAATACGGCTACGGCGACGCCGAGATCGCCGAGCTCCGCGCCGCCGGGGTGGTGGCGTGAGCGGACCGCGGGCGTCCCGCCCGCAAGATACCTTCCAAGATGCGGGCGGGACGCCCGCGGTCCGCTACGGCTCACCGACCGAGCGTGTGGTTGCTTTGCTCGATCATCTCGGGGGCGGGAGGGCGCATATCGCCAGCCAGATCGCCGGCGACATGGCGGGGCTGGCCGCGGACCATCCGGGGCGGGTTGGCGGAGTGGTTTGTGTTACCCCGGTGCGGCTCGACCCCGTACCGTTCGAGCGAGTCGCCGACCGGGTGCTGATGATTGCCGGTGAGTACGGCCCCACGGCCGATACGGTCCGCCGCGCCGAACCGCGGCTGGCCGGCGCCAAGCGCGTGGTGCTTGACGGCTACGAGGCGCAGGGCTGGTCCGACACCGCCGCCGACTGCACCGGCGAACTGGTTGCGGCGATGACCGGGTTTCTGTCGCAGCGCGCCGCCGACACGCCGAAGGCGACCGGCGCCGGCAGCCACGCCGAGATCAGCTACCGCATCGAGGGCAGCGGCCCGGCGCTGGTGCTGCTGCCGTTCTTTCTGGCGGCATCGCAATGGGACCCGGCGGTGCCGGAGCTGGCCAGGCATTTCACCGTGATCCGGCTCGGCGGGCGGCATTTGGGCGGGGTGGCGATGCTCGAGGACCGCGCCTCGATGCCGAGCTACCGCGCGATGTTCCGCAGCCTCGTCGACGCGATGGCGCCGCAGCCCGGCGAGCCGATCCTCGATGTCGGCTGCGGCGCCGGCTCGCTCGACCGCCAGCTGGCGCGGCTGGTCGACAACCCCATCACCGCGGTCGATCCCAACAAGTTCGCGCTGAGCGAGGCGGCGGCGCTGGCTGAGGCCGAGGGGCTGGGCGGGTGCATCGCCTTCACCCCCGGCAACGCCGAGGCGCTGCCCTTCCCCGACGCGTCGTTCGGCTGCGTCTTTTCGGTGACGGTGCTGGAGGAATGCGACGCCGACAAGGCGCTGGCCGAGATCGTCCGGGTGACGCGGCCGGGCGGGCGGATCGCGATCGTCGTGCGGGCGATCGACCTGCCGCAATGGTGGAACCTCGACGTGCCCGAGCCGATCCGCCGCAAGATCACCCCGACCCTTCAATCGGTCGGGCCGGGCGGAGTGGCGGACGCGAGCCTCTATCGGCGGATGCGGCGGGCGGGGCTGGGCGATATCGTCGCGTACCCAGCGACGATCACGCTCGACCGGCCGGACAGCCCGATCTGGCGCTACCGCGAGGACCACGTGCTGTCGCTGCTGACCGCCGAGGAGCTGCCGGTGTGGCACGCGGCGCGGGAGCAGGCCGCCGCCGAGGGGACGCTGCTCGCGTCGCATGCGCTGCATTGCTGCGTGGGGACGAAGCCTGGCTAATTGAGAAATGTAGGATGGGTTGAGCGCAGCGTAACCCATCGGTCAGCGCATCAATGATGGGTATCGCTGCGCTCCACCCATCCTACGCGCGGGTGCGCTACGGCAAGTTCGTAGGTTTCGGGTCTGCCCCTTCGGGCATCCATGCCTTTTTTATTTACGTTCGTTCGCCGACGAAGACGTGGACCCCCGGGACAAGCCCGGGGGAGGACGGGAGCTTTAAGTGCCCCCGCCAAAATGGTCAGGGTCAGTACAGCCCGCCGCTGCCGGGGCCGGGTTTCTCTTTTGGCGGAGGCGGCTTGTCGGGTTCCGCCGGCGCGGGCAGCAGCGAGATCGGCTCGGCGGCGGATGCGGCGGGCCGTGCCGCGGCTTCGAGACCGGGGGGCGGCGGCAGCGCAGTCGCCTCGATCCCGGCCGGCTTGGCCGGTGCCGGATCGGGCGCGGGGGCGACGCTGGGCAGCACGATCGGCTGCGACGCTGATGGAGCGGCCGGCGGCGGCGCGGCCAGGCTCGCCGACGCCGACGGGATAGCGGCGGAAGCCGGGGGCCCCACGACCTTGTCGGCTGCCGCGGGCGCGCTAGCCTCGGGAGCCGGCGCCGTGGCCCGCGGCTCCGCCTTGGGCGGAATGATCGCGACCGCCATCGGCGCGCTGTCGGCTGGCTTTAGCGAGAAAGGCTGGGTCTCGGCGGTGGCGGGATGGCCCGTATCCGACGGCGAGAAATGGGCGATGACGATATTGGCGGCGATGCCGACCGCCACCGCGTAGAAGAACGCGGCAGCGCGAGACACTCCCAGCCGAGCCAACTGCGTGAACATGCCGAAACCACCCCCCGTCGCGTCGCGGCGCCGCTCTCAACTATTACCGGAGCCGGGCGCCATTACCAAGTTGATCTTCCACGAAACCAAGCAACCGCAACGCTGCCCTTCCCTCTGATAGATCGACACGCCTGCCGCCGAGATCAATGCGTGACGGATCGCCATACGGGATAGCCCGGCGATGAGGCGATTTTGTGGCGAGAAACGCGCGCTGCGGTGAATTTTTCGCCGGCAAAGTCGGCCAAGATCGAAGCTACAGCGCCGGCGGGCGGCGCAGCTGCGACGCTTGCTCGTAGGCGTAGGCGAGGCGCAACAGGGTCGGCTCGCTCCAGGCGCGGCCGGTAAAGGTGACGCCGAGCGGGTAGTCCGGCGTCTCCTTGCCGTCGAGCCCGGCGATGAAGCCGGCCGGCACCTGCACGCTCGGGTAGCCCGACTTGGCGGCGATCGCCGCCCCGCTCGCGCCCGAGAACAGCACCGCGTCGAGTTTGTGCGCCGCCATGTAGGCATCGAGCCCGCGCTCCTTGGCGGCAAGCAGATCCATCGCGCGGGCCGATTTGTATTCGAGCTCGCTGAGGTCGCCGCGCGTCGCCTCCGATGCGAGGAACAAATCCTGGCCGAAGCGCAGCGCCTTGTCGGCATTGGCCTGGTTGAAGGCGACGATGTCCGCCATCGTCTTCATCGCCGTGCCCTTGGCCCAGTCGCGCAAATAGAGGTTCAAATCGTGCTTCAGCTCGTAGAGGAAGACGACGGGCGGATTGGCCGGTTCGTAGCGCTTCCGGCTCAGCGGGTTGCGGTTGAGGACGGCCATCGTCGTGCCGGGTCCGCCGATCCACCCGGCGGTCGGGATGTTGGCGCGCACGATGGTGGCGCCGGCAGCCTCCAAGGTCGCGATCGCCTGGGCGACGATGGCGGTCGGCCGCGGTCCGAGCTTGCCCATGTAGACATCGTTGCCGGGGTCGCTAGGATCGCTCGGCACGCCGATGCGCGCGCCTTTCAGTCCGTCTTTGTCGAGGACGCTGGTGTAGTCGTCCGGACGCTGGAGCCTTCGGGTCGCCGGATCGGCGGGGTCGCGCGCCGCCAGCACGTTGAGGAGGATCGCCGCATCGCGCACCGTGCGGGTCAACGGGCCGGCGGTGTCCTGGCTGTGCGCGATCGGGACGATGCCGGCGCGGCTGATGAGGCCGACGGTCGGTTTCACGGTGACGAGACCGTTCTGCGTTGCCGGGTTGAGCAACGAGCCGGACGTCTCGGTGCAGAGCGCCGCCGCGCACAGCCCCGCCGCCACCGCCACCGCCGAGCCCGAGCTCGACCCGCCCGGCGGAACGATCGGGATGCCGCGCTCGTCGAGTTGCGGCGCGTAGGGATTTTTGACCTGGCCGCCGAGCGAGCTGTAGCCCGACGGCATGTCGATCGCGATGATGTTGGCGAATTCGGTGAGGTTGGCCTTGCCGAGGATCACCGCGCCCGCCGCACGCAGCCGCTTGACCACGGTCGCATCCCGGTGGGCGAAGGCGTCAGCCAAGGCGAGCGAGCCGGCAGTGGTATGCTGCCGGTCGGCGGTGGCGATGTTGTCCTTGACGAGGATCGGGATGCCGGCGAGCGGCCGGCTCTTGATGGGCTTGGCGCCGTCGAACGAGGCGGCGGTGGCGAGCGCGTCCGGGTTGACCTCGCGCACCGCATTGAGCGCCGGCCCGGCGCGGTCGTAGGCCTCGATCCGGTCGAGATAGGCGCGGGTCAGCGCGGTCGAATTGGTGCGGCCGTCGGCCAAGGCCTGCTGCAATTCGGCGAGCGACGCGTTGTCGAGGTTCGGTTCGGTTTCCGCCATTGCCTGGCCTGCTTTCATTAATCGGGACGCCAATCCCGCCGCCGCGGACCGGGCGGCAAATTGACGGCGGGTCATGCCGCCGGCGATCATAGCGCCATCGCTTATTCGCCTATTGGAACGCAATACACCGGCCGCGCGTTTATCGTCGCAGTTTAGAACCTTTGGCGGTCAATCGACATGGCAGACAATTCCGGTGGAAACGGCGGCCTCTACTTTATCGTCGGGGCGCTGGTCGTGGTGGTTGTGCTGATCGGCGCCGTGATGACGGGCAACATGCCCTTCTTCGGCGGCAAGCATGTCGATGTCATCAAGATCGAGACACCTGCCGCCCCGGCCAAGTAAGCCTGCGTTGTCGACGTAGGGTGGGTTAGCGAAGCGTAACCCACCGCTCGGCGTGTGGGACGATGGGTTTCGCTGCGCTCTACCCATCCTACGCCGGGGCCGTCAGATACCAGTCGAGAATCTGCTCGCCGGTCCAGCACACCACGTCGCGATGGCCGCGAATGTGCGCCAGCGCGTTGCGGAAATATTTGAGCCGATGCGGCGCGCCCATGATGTACGGGTGGATCACCAGCGCCATCACCCGCGCCGAATCTCGGGCGTCGCGGTAGAGCTGCTCGAACTGGTCGACGGCGCGGTCGTAATACTCCGACGCCTTGTGGTGCTGGATCAGCATCATCGCCACGTCGTTGCATTCCTGGGTGTAGGGCAGGTTGACGATCCTCTTGCCGCCGCGGGTCTTGAGCGCCGTTGGCTGGTCGTCGAGCACCCAGTCGCAGACATAGTCGTAGCCCGCCTCGGCGAGGAGATCGGGGGTGTCCCAGGTCTCGGTGAGGCCGGGGCCGAGCCAGCCGCGCGGGGGTTTGCCGGTGGCCGCGCGGATCGCCGCCGAAGTGCGGGCGATGTCGGCGGCCTCGTCGGCGACCTTCTGCATGTTCTTTTGGCTGAAGCCGTGGCCGATGAACTCCCAGCTGCGTTCCTTCGCCGCCTCGACGATGGCGCCGTAACGGGCGATGGCCGAGCCGTTGATCGCCAGCACCGCCGGCACGTTGAGGTCGTCGAACACTTCGAGCATGCGCCAGAAGCCGACCCGGTTGCCGTATTCGTGCCACGCCCAATTCGGGATGTCGGGCATCGGCGAGCCGCCGGCCGGCGGGGTCAAGACGGTGCGCGGCATGGTCTCGTTGATGTCCCACTCCTCGACATTGACGATCACCCACAGTGCCAGCCGCGCCCCGTTGGGCAGCGTCAGGGGCTTGCGCTGCGAGATCGGCGAGTAATCGAGGCGTTCGGTGGGGAGCATCGGCGGTACAAATCCTCTTCTTGTAGGGTGGGTGGAGCTTAGCGAAACCCACCGCCGGTATGGCGGGTTACGCTTCGCTAACCCGCCCTACGATTTCGCCGCTTTATACCACTCCAGAATCTCCACCCCGTTCCAGTGCAGCACGCCGGCGAAGCCGGCGATGTAGTCGTAGACGGCTTCGAGGTATTTGATCCGGTGCGGCTGGCCGGAGATGTAGGGGTGGATGGCGATCGCCATGATCTTGGCGCGGTGCTCGCCCTCCTGGTAGAGCCGGTCGAAGGTGTCGATGCAGCGCCGGGTGAAGTATTCGGATTCGTGATGCTGCACCATCATCATCGGGATGTCGTTGAGTTCGACCGTGTAGGGCAAGGTCACCAGCGGCCCGTTGGCGGTCGCAATCTCGGTCGGCTCGTCGTCGTAGACCCAGTCGCCGATGTATTTGATGCCCGCCGCCGCGAGCAGCTCTGGCGTCTCGTAGGTCTGGGTCAGGCCCGGCCCGAGCCAGCCGACCGGCTTCGCGCCGGTGAAGTTCTCGATCACCGCGACCGAGCGTTCGATCATCGCCTTCTGGTCGTCGATCAGGTGCATCGGCCCTTGCTCGTAGGCGTGGCCCATGAACTCCCAGCCGGCGTCGCGGCAGGCCTCGGCGACGCGCGGGTAATCCTCGCAGACGCGAGCGTTGATCGACACGGTCGGACGGATGTCGAGCCGGCCGAAATGGTCGAAGAAGCGCCACACCCCGACCCGCATCCCGTATTCGTGCCACGACCAGTTGGGCACGTCCGGCAGCAGCACCTGGCCGGTCGGCGCCGGCAACACCTGACGCGCCATCGGCCGCGAGATGTCCCAGAACTCGAGGTTGACGATCGGCCACACGACGATCCGCGCGCCGCCGGGCAGCTTTAAGGGCGGCCGGTCGACGATCGCCGAATAGGGGACCCGCTCGCGCGGGATCATGGCTTTTGCCCTGGTTCGTGCTGCTGCGCCATCGCCGCGGCGCGGCGGCCGATCTCCTCGTGGCTGACGTCCTCGACATGGGTGGCGATGTGCCAGATGTGGCCGAACGGGTCTTCGATAGTGCCGCTGCGGTCGCCGTAGAACTGGTTCTCGACCGGGCGCTTGAGGATCGCGCCGGCAGCGACCGCCTCGGCCGTCACCGCGTCGACATCGGCGACGTAGAGATGAAGCGTGACCGGCGATCCGCCGATGCTGCGCGGCCCGAGCGCGCCCATCGCGGGATGCTCGTCGGCGAGCATGACGACGCTGTCGCCGATGGTGAGCTCGGCATGGCCGATCTTGCCCTCCGGCCCACCGAGCCGCATCCGCTCGGTGGCGCCGAGCACTTTCGTGTAGAAATCGATCGCGAGGGCCGCGCCGACAACGATCAGGTACGGGGTCAGGTTGCGATAGCCGTCGGGAATCGGCTTGACGTTAGGCATGGGTTCCTCCTCCGTCGGGGATGGGTGATGCTTGCCCGAACGCGCAGGCAATGCAACGTCCCGGTCGGGCGCTGCGGATCGCCGCGCGCCCTGCCCCGTTAGTGTTGCAATGCGGCATTGCGCCTCGATTCCGCCGCCGTGCGTTGACGACCGGGGGCGACGACCACAACTTAGGCGCAACGGGGATGGCGGCAAGGGCCGGGGGGCCTGGGGTTATGCGTGGGCGCAATTACAAGGGAAATGTCTTCGTCGGCAATTTGCCGCACGATCTGGCTGACGAGCGGCTGGCGGAGGCGTTCGACTCGTTCGGCATGGTGCTGAGCGCGGCAGTCGCCCGCGACCCGGTCACGGGCGCGCGGCTG
>JBBRPG010000136.1:0-11235 GCA_038228485.1 Alphaproteobacteria bacterium | reverse complement strand
TGGACATCCAGGTGGCGAGCAATTTCGAGCGGCTGCTGTTCGAGCTGAAAGGCCGCAACGGCGCCGCGGTGTCGCAGGCCATCGCCGCGTTCCGCCGCGATGGCGCGCTGCCGCCCGACGATCAGGCCTGGCATGCCGCGGGCAAACTCTTTGCCGGGCACCGCGTTGACGACGCCGGCACCCTGGCCGAGATCGGCGAGACCTATAAGCGCACCGGCATGCTGGTCGATCCGCACACCGCAATCGGCATCGCCGCCGCCCGCGCCCACGGTGACAGTACCGAAGCGCCGATGGTGACGCTGGCGACCGCGCATCCGGCGAAGTTTGCCGACGCGGTCGAGCAGGCGACCGGCATCCGCCCGCCCTTGCCGCCGGCACTCGCAGCGATCATGGAAAAACGCGAACGGGTCACGGTCCTGCCCAACGATATCGCAGCCGTCGCCCGCTTTGTCCGCGAGCGGGCGCGCCGCTTGGGGAAGGCCGCATGACCGCTGAGCTGGCGACGCTCTCGAACGGGCTGCGCATCGTCACCGACCGGATCGACACGGTCGCGACGGTGTCGCTGGGCCTCTGGGTCGATGTCGGGACGCGGCACGAGCCGGCCAAGGTCAACGGCGTCGCCCATTTCCTCGAGCACATGGCGTTCAAGGGCACCAAGCGGCGCAGCGCGCTCGCCATCGCCGAGGAGATCGAGGCGGTCGGCGGCCACCTCAACGCCTACACCTCGCGCGAAAGCACCGCCTATTACGCCAAGGTGCTGAAGGAGGATGTCGCCCTCGCGCTCGACATCCTCGCCGACATCCTGCAGCACTCTACCTTCGAGCCCAAGGAGCTCGAACGCGAGCGCACCGTCATCCTGCAGGAGATCGGCCAGGCCAACGACACGCCCGACGACATCATCTTCGATTATTTCCAGGAGCGCGCCTTCCCCGACCAGGCGATGGGCCGGCCGGTGCTGGGCAGCCCCAAGATCATCAAGAAGCTGTCGCGCAAATCGGTCGTCGCCTATCTGCGCGACCATTACGGCGCCTCGCGGATGGTGCTGTCGGCGGCCGGCAATATCGACCACGCCGCCTTTGTCGAGCTCGCCGACAAGCTCTTGTCGGGGATGCCGGCCGAGCGCGCGGTGTCGACCGAGACGGCGCGCTATGTCGGCGGCGAGCATCGCCAGGGCCGCGACCTCGAACAGCTGCACCTCGTCCTCGGTTTTCCCGGGGTGCAGCTCGGCGACCCCGATTATTACGCCGCGGCGGTGCTGTCGACCGCGTTCGGTGGCGGCATGTCCTCGCGCTTGTTCCAGGAGGTGCGCGAGAAGCGCGGCCTGGTCTATTCGATCTATTCCTTTACCCACGGCTACCGTGACGGCGGCCTGTTCGGCATCTATGCCGGCACCGGCGAGGGCGAGGCGGCCGAGCTATTGCCGGTACTGTGCGAGGAAACCCGCAAGCTCGACGACGGGTTCACCCCGGTCGAATTGGCCCGGGCCAAGGCGCAGATGAAGGCCGGCCTGCTGATGTCGCTCGAAAGCACCTCGGCGCGCTGCGAGCAGTTGGCGCAGCACATGCTGATCCACGGCACGCCGTTCGACCCCGACGATCTGGTCCGCCGCATCGACGCGGTCGACGACGCCGCGATCGGCCGCGTCGTCGCCCATTGGCGCAATGGACCCCCGACCCTGGTGGGGCTGGGCCCGGTCGGCAAGCTCGAAGACTTTGCGCGCCTGCAGGCGCGGCTCGGCGTCTGACAAGGCTGGCGATGGCGCCGCAACGCAAGACCTTCCCGCGCCTGTTCTCGACCCGCGCCGACGCGCTGCGGCTCGACGGCGAGCAGGTGTTCCTGCGCCCGCCCGAGCGCGGCGATTACGAGGCCTGGGCGGCGCTGCGCGCGCGCTCGCGCGACTTCCTCTCGCCGTGGGAGCCGACCTGGCCCGCCGACGCGCTGAGCCGCGCCAATTTCCGCGCCCGCATCGCGCGCTACGGCGACGATTGGCGCGGCGACCAGGGCTATAATTTTTTTATTTTCCGCCCCGACGATGTGCTTGTCGGCGGCATCGGCCTGTCGAACATGCGCCGCGGCGTCGCCGAGACCGCCAGCCTTGGCTATTGGGTCGGGCTGCCCTTCGCCCGCCAGCGCTTTATGACCGCGGCGTTGCCGCTGGTGCTCGATTTCTCGTTCGACCGCTTGCGCCTGCACCGGGTCGAGGCGGCCTGCTTGCCGACCAACGTGCCGAGCCGGTCCTTGCTGCTGCGCACCGGCTTTGTCGAGGAGGGCTACGCCCGCCGCTATCTGCTGATCGACGGCAAATGGCAGGACCATTTGCTCTTCGCCATCCTGCGCGAGGATTGGCGCGGGTAACGCCGTCCGAGGTATGCGATCCTGGCTAATTCAAGATCAGCCGCCCGACTCGGTCGCGCTGATATACCCAACCAGCACCATTGCAAACACGGCACTTCTTGTTGTCAGCGAAGCCTTCGGCTGAACATGAATTGCACCGCGCCCAATCCGCCGGGTTAAGGGCAGTCGTATAAACTCCCTTGCAGCAATGAGCGTCGATTTGCTGTTGGCATCGCTCGCTGATTAAATAGGCCTTCCCGCCCTCAGATATAAAAGCCCGACATTCGGGGCAAACGGCTATGGGATGTTCCTGTGCCATATCAACCGACTCGCTATTCTGCCATTTGTAGAGGCTTGTCACCCGTTAGTATGCGCATGCCCGATCCTGCGCCTCCATCGCGTTGCGCAGGATGCTTGTGCCGAGCGGGTCTATTCTGGACAGTTCTTGGTTTGCGTCGAGCACATCTAAGGAAGCCCGCGTGCAGGCCTGAGGGCTAGGCTTGATGTACTTTTGGCTTCCTTTCGGTGCGGGTGTCGCCTCGGGAGCGAGGAATTGGGGTGTCAGAGCGGGGGTCTGCTGCGGCTCCTTGATTGCCGGCCCGCAGCTACTGAGCGCGAGTACAATGACCAAGAAAAATCGGCCTTGAACATGATTCATTTGGGGTCTCGCGGGTGCAATGGCGCTCGTTCAGGCGTGCCCGGCGTCGCTCGACAGCATCGACGGGCTGACCCCGATCTTTTCGAGTGCGCGCTGCCATTTTTTGTCGAGCGCGGCGTCGAACACCAGCTCGGCGTCGGCGGCGACCATAAGCCATCCGTTCGCCTGGATCTCGGCGTCGAGTTGGCCCGGCGCCCAACCGGCATAGCCGAGCGCCAGCAGGCATTGCTGCGGCCCTTCGCCCTTGCCCATCGCGCGCAATATGTCGAGCGTCGCGGTCATCGCAAAATCGCCGGTGAGCTCCAGCGTCGCCTCCTCGCGGTAGTCGGCGCTGTGCAGAACAAAGCCGCGGCCGGGATCGACCGGGCCGCCGAAATGCACCGGCCGTGGCCGGTTTGGCCCGGTCGGTTCGATATTCAAATGCTTGTAAAGCTCGTCGAGGGTCAGCGCGTCGATCTTCTTGTTGATGACGAGCCCCATCGCCCCCGCGTCCTCGCTATGGGCGCACATGTAAACCACCGAGCGGGCGAAGCGCGGATCCTGCATCTGCGGCATCGCGACCAAAAGCTGGCCGGTAAGCGAGGTCACGGCGGGTCCTCCGTTGCACCTGTGCAGCAAATATAGGCGCTTGGCCGGGATTGCGAACCAAAAAGCGGCTGCTGAAACGAGACGTGATATAGTCCGGATATAGCCGGGGCGGCCGCGGTTTACGCGGGCTCCCGCGCTATGCTATCGCTTTTGGCCCCTATCGGCGCGGCGCTCACCCTATCCGCGCGCCCGCCGAGCCACCCATCCAGAGGAACGACACGATGACCATCAAGGTTGGCGACAAGGTTCCCGCTTCCACCTTCAAGTACCTCACCCCCGAAGGCCCCAAGGAGATCAGCAGCGACGAGCTGTTCAGCGGCAAGAAGGTCGCCCTCTTTGCGGTGCCGGGCGCGTTCACCCCGACCTGCTCACAGCGTCACCTGCCCGGCTATGTCGACAAGATCGATGCGCTGAAGGCAAAGGGCGTCGACACCGTCGCCTGCGTCTCGGTCAACGACGCTTTCGTCATGGGCGCCTGGGGCAAGGACCAGAAGACCGACGGCAAGGTGATGATGCTGGCCGACGGCAGCGGCGATTTCGCCCGCGCCATCGATCTCGAGCTCGACGCCACCAAGGCCGGGCTCGGCAAGCGCTCGCAGCGCTATTCGATGCTGGTCGACAACGGCGTCGTCAAGGCGCTGCACGTCGAGGCGCCCGGCAAGTTCGAGGTCTCCGACGCCGACACGATGCTGAAGGCGCTGTAGGGCCTAAAGCCTAAGTTTTTGCCCGTGGCCGGGCTTGACCCGGCCATCCACGCCGACCCCCGGGACAAGCCCGGGGGAGGGCAACTGGTTTGATACGGCTCGGATGCGGAAAGCCGCGGCCGGGCAAAAGGGCAACCTCACAAATCCTGGCCGCGGCGGGCGAGCGCATGCTCCCACACCGTGTCGCGATCTTCGTCGAAGACGAGGGCGGCATCCTCGGGGATGGTTAGCCAGTCGCGGCGGGCGATCTCGCCTTCGAGCTGGCCGGCGCCCCAGCCGGCATAGCCAAAAGCGAAGAAGTATTTATTCGGCCCCTGCTGACGGCCGATGTCGCGCAGCGTCTCCTTGCTCGCGGTCATCGCCACCTTGCCGTCGACCGCGAGCGTGTCCGGGCGGCGATACTCGGCGGTATGGACGACAAAGCCCTTTTGCCGCTGCACCGGCCCGCCGTCGAACACGCCGATCGAGCCTTCGGCGTCGCTGTCCTTGTCGCCGGCGGCCTTGAGCAGTTCGGCGATGGGGCGTTCGGCGATCGGCCGGTTGACGACGATGCCAAAGGCGCCGTCCTTGTCGTGGCGCAGCACCAGGATGACGGTGTGGTGAAAGCGCGGGTCGGCAATCTGCGACGACGCGATCAGCAGTTCACCCGGCCGCGGGTCGGCGGTGGTCTTGTCCTCTGGCAGCGGGGCCGGCGTGTCCCGGCCGACCGCGCCCAGCCCGAGCGCCGCGGCGGCCAGATACAACGCCATGATCGTGGCGCGCCCGATCCCGAATTTCGCCATCACCGCTCGATCCCGATTCGCCGTCGGCGGGTTCGCGCCATATCATAGCAGCGGCTAGGTGTGCGCAAGGCGGGCGAGGACAGCGGGATGGAAGCCGGCGACGAACTCGCGCTCGACCGCATCGGGCAGTGGCTCGGCGACCATGTCGCCGGGTTCCGCTTGCCGCTTGCCGCCGAGCGTTTCGCCGGCGGCCAGTCGAACCCGACCTACCGGCTGCGCGCCGGCTCCGGCGATTATGTGCTGCGCAAGAAGCCGCCCGGCCCGTTGCTGCCGAGCGCGCATGCGGTCGAGCGCGAATTCCGGGTGATGCGGGCGTTGGCGCAGACCGCGGTGCCGGTGCCGCAGGTCTACGCGCTGTGCGAGGACGAGGCGGTGACCGGCAGCGCCTTTTATGTGATGGAGCATCTCGACGGCCGCATCTTCTGGGACCAGCGCCTGCCCGATGTCCCACCCGACGAGCGGGGCCGCATGTTCCAGTCGATGTACCGGGTCATCGCCGACCTGCATTCGGCCGATTACGCGGCGCTGGGGCTGGAGGATTTCGGCCGGCCGGGCAACTACATGGCGCGCCAGATCGCACGCTGGAGCCGGCAATACCGCGCTTCCGAGACCGTGCCGCAGCCGGCGATGGATGCGCTGATCGACTGGCTGCCGGCGCATCTGCCGCCCCAGGGCGCGGCGGCGATCGTCCACGGCGACTACCGCATGGACAACCTCGTCTTTCACAAGACCGAGCCCCGGGTTATCGGCGTGCTCGACTGGGAGCTGTCGACGATCGGCGACCCGCTCGCCGATTTCGCCTTTCACTGCCTGACCTGGCGCGTGTCCCCGGAGCTGTTCCGCGGGTTGGCCGAGGTCGATTTCGCCGCGCTCGGCATCCCCGGCGAGGCCGAGTACGTCGCCGCCTATTGCCGCCACACAGGGCGCGGGCCAATCGACAATTGGGACTTCTATCTGGTCTACAGCCTGTTCCGCCTCGCCGCGATCCTCCAAGGCATCGCCAAGCGCGCGATCGACGGCACCGCCGCCAGCGCCGACGCGGTCGCCACCGGCGCCACCGCGATTCCGATGGGCGAGCAGGCCTGGGCGCTGGCAAAATCGCTGGGTTAGGCGCCCCGATATCACGCCTATCGAAGGCCAGCCGAGATTGACCGGCCAAATAGATAATACTATCTATTATTATCTATTGGTAGAGAGGCGTCATGGCCAGCATCAACCTTGGTGAGCATTTCGAGCAATTTGTCCGCGAACGAATTGCGCAAGGCCGCTATCAAAACGTGAGCGAAGTCGTTCGCGCCGGTCTTCGCTTGCTGGAAGAGAATGAGATGAGCCTCGAATCGAGGGCCAAGCTCCTCAAGGACAAAATCAATGAGGCTTGGGACGACCCGCGCCCGAGCCGTCCGGCCGAAGAAGTATTCGGCCGGATCGAGGCCATCCACGACGAAGCGGTGCGGCCCAAAAAAAATCGTGCCTAAGCTCGTTCTGCGCCCGACAGCCGAGGCCGATCTCGCCGATATCCACCGCTATATTTCAGAACAAGCCGGCGCCCGGACGGCTATTCGTTACGTACGGCGGATTCGGAGTTGGTGTGACCATCTGCTGATGTTCCCGAAGCCGGTCGAGCGAGAAGCGATCTTCGCCCTGGCATCCGCATCCTGACGTTTGAGAGGCGGGTGGTAATCGCCTACATGATCCTGCCGTCGGGCGACGTCGAAATCGGGCGGTTTTTCTATGGTGGCCGCAATTACGAAGCCATTATCACCGGCGAGCAATAAGAGGCGGGCAACATGGCGAAAGAAAAAATCGGCGTCGTCGGCGCCGGGCTGATGGGGGCGGAGATCGCGTTGGTCTTTGCGCTGGCGGGGCATGAGGTGCGGCTGTCGGACACCGGCGAGGCGCCATTGGCGGCGGCGCTGGAGCGGCTTGGCCGGGTGCTCGACCGCGGCATTCAGCGCGGTGTCTACAAGGATGAGGAAAAGCCGCTGGCGCTGTCGCGCATCGCGACGACGGTGTCGCTCGACCCCTTCGCCGATTGCGACTTCGTCACCGAGGCGGTGTTCGAGGACGAGGCGGTCAAGGCCGCCACCTATGAAAAGCTCGACCGCATCTGCAAACCGTTCTGCATCCTCGCCAGCAACACCTCGACGATCCCGATCTCGACCCTTGCCTCCTACGTGAGCGAGGCGCGGCGGCCGAACTTCATCGGCACGCATTATTTTTCGCCGGCCTCGCGGATGAAGCTGGTCGAGGTGATCCCGGCCTTCGACACCGCGCCCGCAACCGTCGACACCGCGATGCGGCTGATGCGCGACAACGACAAGACCGCGGTCAAGATCAAGGATGTCGCCGGGTTCGCGGTCAACCGCATGTTCCTCATCTTCCTCAACGAGGCGATCCGCCTGGTCGAGGAGGGGGTGGCAACCCCGGAGGACATCGACACCGCCTGCAAATTGGGGCTCGGCCATCCGATGGGGCCGTTCGAGCTGATGGACGCGACCACCTCGAAACTGTGCCTGCAGGTGTCGGAAATCCTCCACGACGCCTATGGCGAGCGGTTCCGCCCTCCGGGGTTGCTCAAACAGCGGGTCAAGGCCGGGTTTACCGGCGGCCGCAACGCCCGCGGCTGGCGCAAGTGAAACTCGCCGGCAAGGTCGTCGTCGTGACCGGCGGGGCGCAAGGGATCGGCGCCGGGCTGTGCGAGCGTTTTGCCCAGGAGGGCGCCAAGGCGGTCGTGGTGGCCGACCTCAATGCTGCGGGCGCCGTTGAGGTGGCGATCAAGATCGGCGGAGAGGCGGTGCTTTGTGACGTCAGCCGGGAAGCGGCCATCGTCGGTCTGATAAACGAGACCGAGAAACGCTTCGGGCCGATTGACCTGTTCTGCTCGAATGCCGGGATCGCCGTGCTCGACCCCGATTGGGACAACCCGGCGAGTGCGCCCAACGACGGCTGGATGCGCAGCTGGGCGGTCAATGTGATGGCGCACGTCTACGCCGCCCGCCATCTGGTGCCGCGGATGAGCGCGCGCGGCGGCGGCTATTTCCTCAACACCGTGTCCGCGGCGGGGCTCCTGTCGCAGATCGGCGGCGGGCCCTACGCGACGACCAAGCATGCCGCGCTCGGCTTTGCCGAGAACCTGGCCATCGCCACGCGCGACCGCGGCATCAAGGTTTCGGTGCTGTGCCCGCAGGGCGTCGACACCCCGATGCTGCACGGCATCGCCCGCGGCGTGCCGGACGGGGACGGGGTGCTGACCCCTGCCCAAGTCGCCGACGCGGTCGTCGCCGGCCTCGATGCCGAAAAATTCCTGATCCTGCCGCACCCGGAAGTCGCGACCTACATTCGCCGCAAGGCCGAAGACCCCGACCGCTGGCTCGCCGGCATGGCGCGGTTGCGCCGGGGGATGTGAAATCAGGTGTCATTGCGGGTCCAGCCCTTCGGGCCGTCCACACATGACAATGAGGATTGATCGCAAACCATGACGCTGCTGAAGCGTGTAAGATCGGCCCCATATAAGGCTTCAGACCTTCACCCCCGGTGCCGGCCATGAACGATATTCCGCCGAAATCTCCCAGCTCAAACGCCGAGCCGCTGCGCCTGCACATCCCGGAGCATCACGGCACGCCGGGCGGGCATGCCGATTTCAGCTATTTCCGGCTGCCGCCGGCGGGCGGGGTGGGGCGGCCGCCGGTCGATTGCCCGGCGCGCGACACGCACCCGCTCGCCAACGAGATGATCCGTGTGCTCGACGACGGGAAGGCGGTCGGCGAATGGGACCCCAAGCTCGACCCCGAGACCTTGCGCCAAGGTCTGCGCGCGATGATGCTGACCCGCGCCTATGACGACCGCATGTACCGGGCGCAGCGCACCGGGAAGACCTCGTTCTATATGAAATGCACCGGCGAGGAGGCGATCGGCGTCGCCCAGGCAATGGCCTTTGCGCCCGACGACATGCTGTTCGCGACCTATCGCCAGCAGGGGCTGCTGATCGCACGTGGCTACCCGCTACTCGACATGATGTGCCAGTGCTATTCCAACCCGCGCGACCCGCTAAAGGGCCGCCAGCTACCCGTTCTATATTCATCAAAGGAATTTTCGTTCTTCACCCTGTCCGGCAATCTCGGCACGCAGTTTCCGCAGGCGGTCGGCTGGGCGATGGCCTCGGCCTACAAGGGCGACCGCCGCATTGCCGCCGGCTGGATCGGCGAGGGCGCTACCGCCGAGCCCGATTTTCATCACGCGCTGACCTTTGCCGCGGTCTACCGCGCGCCGGTCGTGCTCAACGTCGTCAACAACCAATGGGCGATCTCTTCGCACCAGGAGGTCGCGGGCGGCGAGGAGGCGACCTTTGCCGCGCGGGCGATCGGTTTCGGGCTCGCCTGCCTGCGCGTCGACGGCAACGATTTCCTTGCGGTCTATGCCGCGACCCAATGGGCGGCGGCGCGGGCGCGCGCCAATCATGGTTCGGCTTTGATAGAATTGTTTACCTACCGCGCCGGCTCGCATTCGACCAGCGACGACCCGACTCGCTACCGTCCCGAGGACGAGCCCGCCACCTGGCCGTTGGGCGACCCGGTGGAGCGGCTGGCGAAACATCTCATCCATCTCGGCGAGTGGTCGCAGGATCGGCACAAGCAATACGAGGCCGAGATCGGCGATGTCGTGCGCGACACCAACCGCGAGGCCGAAAAGCTCGGCACGCTCGACACCGGCCCGCATTTCAGCGTCAAGACCATGTTCGAGGACGTCTACAAGGAGATGCCCCCGCATCTGCGCCGCCAGCGTCAGGAATTGGGGATCTAGCCCATGCCGGTGATGTCGATGGTACAGGCGCTCAATTCGGCGATGGACGTGATGCTCGCCCGCGACCCCAACGTGCTGATCTTCGGTGAGGATGTCGGGTTCTATGGCGGCGTATTTCGCGTCACCGACGGGCTGCAGAAAAAGCATGGCGACCAGCGCGTGTTCGACGCGCCGATCGCCGAGGGCGGCATGCTCGGGGTCGCGGTCGGCATGGGCGCCTATGGCCTGCGGCCGGTGGTCGAGATCCAGTTCGCCGACTACATCTATCCCGCGACCGATCAGCTGATCTCGGAGGCGGCGCGCATCCGCTATCGCTCGAGCGGCGAGTTCGCTTCCCCCCTCACCGTGCGCGCGCCGTGCGGCGGCGGCATCTTCGGCGGCCAGACCCACAGCCAGAGCGTCGAGGCGATCTTCGCCCATGTCTGCGGCCTCAAGACCGTGATGCCGTCGAACCCGTACGATGCCAAGGGGTTGTTGATCGCCGCGATCGAGGATGACGACCCGGTGGTCTTTTTAGAGCCGAAGCGGCTCTACAACGGCCCGTTCGACGGCCATCACGACCGCCCGGCGGTGCCGTGGTCGCAGCACAAGCAGAGCGAGGTGCCGGAGGGCCACTACACTGTGCCCTTTGGCCAGGCGGCGATCGTGCGGCCGGGCGGCGCGGTGACGGTGCTCGCTTACGGCACGATGGTGCATGTCGCGCTGGCGGCGGCCGGGGAGGCCGGGGTCGATGCGGAGGTGATCGATCTGCGCAGCCTGGTGCCGCTCGACCTCGACACCATCGTCGCCTCGGTCAAGAAGACCGGGCGCTGCGTCATCGCGCATGAGGCGACCCGCACCTGCGGTTTCGGCGCCGAGCTGGCGGCGCTGGTGCAGGAGCATTGCTTTTATCATCTGGAGGCGCCGATCGTGCGGGTGACGGGGTTCGACACGCCCTATCCGCATGCGCTCGAATGGGCCTATTTCCCCGGGCCGCAGCGCGTCGCCGAAGGCATCCGCCAAGCGCTGGAGCGCTAGGGTGGCGCGCCGCGTGGTCAAGGTGCCCGATATCGGCGAAGGCACCACCGAGGCCGAGATCGTCGCCTGGCACGTAAAGGTGGGCGACTGGGTCGGCGAGGAAGACCCGCTCGCGGAGGTGATGACCGACAAGGCCACGGTCGAGATCCCGACCCCGGTCGCCGGCAAGGTGATCGCGATCAACGGCAAGATCGGCGAGAAGCTGGCGGTGGGGTCGGAGCTGGCGGTGCTGGAGACAGAGATGGGGGCGGGCGACCCTCACCCTCCCGCCGCCAAGGCGGCGGGCCCCTCCCTCTCCCGTGATACGGGAGAGGGGCTTGCCCCTCTCCCCGACCCTCTCCCCGCGCGCGGG
>JBBRPG010000135.1:0-11282 GCA_038228485.1 Alphaproteobacteria bacterium | reverse complement strand
GTCGCCCGCGCCGGCAAGTCGTCGTAGCCGAGCGGCGCGAGAAACTCGGCGAGGTCGCGGGCGAGGCTCATTTCTTTTCTGTCCAGCTCTCCGAGAAGGCGAGGCAGCACGTGCTGAAGGGCCGGCCTTCGCGCTCGATCGCCCCAGGCTTGCCGGCGGCCTGGACGCCGTCGATCGTCAGACGCGCGCCGGCCGACGGGACCAGCAAGGTGCAGACGCCATATTGGCGGCCGCCTTCGCCCGGGTTGGTGTGGATCAGCATCGGCTCGCCGATATCGTACCAGGTGAGCGCGATCGCGCCGTCAACGGTGATCGCCGTCTCGGTCCAGAAATAACGCGGGTCGCCGGATTTGACGAATTCGGCCTCGTGCACCGGGATCGTGATGTCGGCGGTCTCGGGGTTGAGCATGCCCTGTACCGTCTGCTGCAGCCAGCGCGCCATCGCGATGTTATCGGAATAGATTTGCGTACGGTTCTCGGTCAGCTCGCTCTTGAGATAAAGCACATGACCAGGCCCCGCCGGGCAGGTGATGATCCGCCAAAAGCTGGCGTTGGTGGTGAACGGCTCGGCGCCGGTTGTCGACAGGCGGATGAACGGGTTCTCGCCGGTGAGGATGATCTTGTTGGGGTCGGCGGCCATCGAAGTTCTCCCTGATCTCTGTCGGATCGATTAGACCACCTTTTCAGCATGCAGTGCGGCGATTTCCGCCGCGCTGTAGCCGAGGTCGGCGAGAATCTGGTCGGTGTGCTCGCCGACCAGCGGCGCCGGACGGCGATAGACGCCGGGGGTCTGGGACAGCTCGATCGGCGTCGGCGCCAACGGGAAGGTCTTGTCGAGGCCGGGAAACTCGCGCTCGGCGAGCAGCCCGGCGTCGCGGATATGCGGCTCGTCGAGCGCCTGCTGCGGGGAATAGACCTGGCCGGCGACGATGCTGGCCTTTTCGAGCGCGGCGAGCGCCTCCTCGCAAGTGCGCTCGCCGCACCATTGGCTCATCCGCGTGGCGATGGCCTCGCCGTTGTCGGCGCGTGACTGGTCGTCGGCGAAGCGCGGGTCGTTGCGCCAGTGGTCTTGGCCGACCATCTCGCACCAGCGGCCGAACATGTAGGGGCCGATCACGGTGGTGACGATCCACCCGTCCTTGCAGCGATAAACGTCGCCGGGGGCGTTGTTGAAGCCGCGGTTCACCGTCGCGACGCGGTCGACCCCGGTCAGCGACTGCTCGATCAGCATCGCGTTGCTGATGGCGATCGCAGTGCGCAGCAGCGCGCCTTCGACCTTCTGGCCGCGCCCGGTCTTGCCGCGTTCGATCATCGCCGCCAAGGTGCCGAACGCCGACAGAAACGCGGTGCCGAAATCGACCCACGGCACCTTTGTCATGATCGGCTGCTCGGGCATGCCGGAGAGGTAGACCGCGCCGCTCATCGCCTGGCCAATGCCGTCGAAACCGTGCTTGTGGCTCATGCGGCCGCCGGCGCCAAAGCCGGTGACGGTAGTGAGAATGATGTCGGGCTTGGTCTGGCGCAGGCTATCGAGGTCGAGCGCCAGAGAACGCAATACTCGCGGCGGCAGATTGGCGACGACGACGTCGGCGGTCGCGACCAGCTTTTTGACGATCTCGCGGCCGCGAGGGGAGGCGGGATCGAGCGTCATCCCCAGCTTGTTGCGGTTCATCGCCAGGAACATCGCGCCGCCGCCATCCGGCCCCGTGCCCACCGGGATCAGGCCGCGATCCTCGCCGCCCTCACGCCGCTCGATGCGGATGACCTCGGCGCCGAGGTCGCCGAGCAGCGCGGCGCAGAACGGGCCCGCGATGTAGCGGCCGAAATCGAGGACGCGGATACCGTCGAGAACACCAGCCACCGCAGTTCCCCCGCGAAAGATGCCGGGGCTTAGCGTAGCGGCTGGGACGGCTTCCGCAAGATGCCGGCGATGATAAAAGCGGCGGTGAGCAGGCCGCCGGCGATCAGCGAAATCACCGCGAGCCCGAGCAAGACGACGAGCCCGAGGGCTCCGACAACTCCCACTGCGAGGGCGATCAGCGCCAGGCTCACCGGCCCGACCCTCGCGGTGTAAACCCGATGAGTGCCGGTCGGGACCCAAACGCCGGATTTGCGCGGCAACGGCTCGCCGGGCAGGATGATTTCCGGTTCGGGCCTATGGTCTATCGGTTGGCTCATGCCCGATCATGTGGGCGCGGCAGCCGCGCGCGGCAATACGGGTCAGCGCCTCGCGCTGTCGATGCTGTAGGGTCCGGCACCGGCCAGGAAGAAATAAAAGAACAGGAGGCAATAGAGGATCGCCGCGTCGCCGCCGTTGAGCATCGGGAAAAAGCCGCGCGGCGCATGCGAGGTGAAATAGGCGATGGCCATCTCGCCCGACATGATGAAGGCGACGCAACGGGTGAACAGACAGACGGTCAGCAGAGCGCCGCCGACAAGCTCGATGATCCCGGCGAACCAAAGCAGGGACAGCATCTTCAGATTGTCGAACCTGGCGTCACGCGGCCAGCCCAGCAGCTTCGCCATGCCGTGCTCCATGAAGAGGAGACCGGCCACAATCCGAAGCAGACTTAAAAAGCGCGGCGCCCAGGTCAACAGCATCTCGATCCCCTTGTTGCGCCGGTTTATCACGCTCCTAGAAAGAGCGGCCCGCACGCTTCAGCAGCAAAAGAATGGGCGATTTGCAACCTGCCGGCAACTATGCCGCGCCCACCGCGAGGGGTTGCGCTCGATGGAGCGGTCGCGGGAAGATTAACGATCGCACGCCAAATCGGGGAGATCCGAAGAATGGCCACGCCCAATAAAATTGCCGTGATTACCGGAGCCGGGAGCGGCATCGGCCGCGCCTCGGCGCATTGCCTGCTCGAAGACGGCTGGAATGTCGTGCTCGCGGGGCGGCGCAAGGACATGCTGGAGGAGACCGCGAAGCTCGGCAACGCCCCGGCGCCGCGCACGCTGGCGGTGCCGACCGACGTCTCCGACCCGGCCTCGATCGCCGCGCTTTTCGACGCGGTGAAGCAGACCTACGGCCGCATCGACCTGCTGTTCAACAACGCCGGGATCAGCACCCGCGGCATCCCGTTCGAGGATTTGACCTACGAGCAGTGGATGGGGGTGGTGCAGGTCAACCTGACCGGCTCGTTCCTCTGCGCCCAGCACGCGTTCCGCATGATGAAGGAGCAGGACCCGCGCGGCGGCCGCATCATCAACAACGGGTCGGTCTCGGCGCATGTGCCGCGGCGCAACTCGACGCCCTATGTCGCGACCAAGCACGCGCTGACCGGGTTGACCCGCTCGCTGTCGCTGGATGGGCGGGGGCTCGACATCGCCTGCGGGCAGATCGACATCGGCAACGCCGCGACCGAGCGCAATACCGACACCTCGGTCGGCCGGCTGCAGGCGACCGGGAAGGTCGAGGCCGAGGCGCGCATCGACGTACGCATCGTCGCCAACGGGGTGCGCTACATGGCGAGCCTGCCGCTGGAGGCGAACGTCCAGTTCATGACGGTGATGGCGACGAAGATGCCGTATATCGGACGGGGGTAACTGCCGCTAGCCGACTCTCTCCCTAGCCCTCCCCCGGGTTTGACCCGGGGGTCCACGTCTTGATCTCGAAAGAACTGAGCAGGGAGACGTGGATGGCCGGATCAAGTACGGCCAAGAGGGGTTAAGGAGTAACTCTGGGGATTACGACGGCCGCGGGCCGAGATAGTCGCGCTTGCCGATATTGACGCCGACGCTGCGAAGGATGTCGTACGCCGTCGTCGCGTGGAACTGCACCTGCAGCATCGCGAAATGGTACAGATAGTTCTGGCCCTTGAGCTCCTGCGGTTGGCCGCCGATGGTCACCGTAACGGGTGCATCGTCCTTGCCGTCGATCTGATCGGCCTTCAGCCCCTTGAGGCAGTCGATGGTCTTGTCGAGGCGCGTCTGGATTTCGGCGAAGCTGTTGTCCTGGTCGGGCAGGGTCGGCAGGGTGATTCCGGCAACCCGGCCGGCGCCGAGCGCGTGATTGCAGACCTGCCGCACCTGACGCTCGAGCGGGAACATGTCGGGGAAGAACCGCATGTTCAGCACGGCGGCGGTATCCCATTTTTGCGCGGTGGCGTGCTCCTCGGCCTTCTTCAGCACGCCCTTGAGACCGGTGAGCAACTGCACGCATACCGGCACAAAGCCGCTATACATCGTGACCGCCATTGGATTTCCTCCTCGGGGTTGGGAAATGCGTCGCGCCGATCTTAACGGGTGCTGCGCCAGCCGTGAAGAGAACCGTCCCCCGCGCGGCCTGTCGGAGCCGATCGCGCCGCCCTTCCATTTCATTTGAGTTCTCCTGAAATTATCCTGCCTGGGGCAGCTCCATCCTGACCGCGACCGCGGCGCTGGCGACGACCGCAGTGTCGTGGCCGGCCTCGTCGGGGATGTCGAGCCCGCCCTTGACCACCTTCACCGTGACCTGGCCGTGCGGCAGGGTGGCCTTGACCGCCGCGGCATCGACCCGCTCGGGCTTTTGCGCGCCGATGGTTACCTCGACCTGCATCTGTTTGGAATCGACGCCGAGCGAGCGGTTGAACGACAGCGAGCTGTGATGCAGCGCATCTTGCACTGCGCGGATCGCCGCCTTGGTGTAGTCGCCGCCGTGCAGATCGTTGCCGCTGCCCATTTCGAGGATGATGCGCTTTGCCGCCATGACCGGGCTCCTTCAGGGAATGTCGAGCCGCACGACGGCGGCGGCGTGAGCCAACACCGTCGAGCTGGTGCCGGCATCGTTGGGGATCTCGAGCCCGCCCTCGACGACGTTGACCGTGCCGGTGCCGTGCGGCAGCACCGCCAGCACTTCGGCCTTGTTCACTTTTTCGGGATGCGGCACGCCAATCGTGACCTCGACCTGCATCGAGTCGACGTGAAGCCCCACCGCATCGGCGATGCTCAGCGAATTGCGCCACAGCGCGTCGCGCAGGGCGCGCACCGCCGCCTTGGTGTAATCCGCCCCGCGGATGTCGGTGCCCATGCCGAGCTCCAGCACCATGCGCTTCATTGCCATCGTTGGATGCCTCGAAGGATGAATTGTCGGGCCGTCGGCTCATCCTATACGGCGTCGATCGGCCGCGGAATATCCGCGGTGTTTATGCCCGACACCTCTGATAAGATCGCGGCCCTTACGCGGGGATGACACCGGCAGCGAACGGGGAGCGAATTGGGCTGGAGGATCAGGGCAATGGCGGCGCTCGCCGTCATCGGCGCGATAAGCGCTGCCGGCGCGGTCCAGGCCGATCCGCTAAAAATCCGCGTCGGCTGGGTACAGACCCCCGGACACATGGCGCCGGTGATCGAGGCGCTGAGCAAGAAGCACCCGGAAATATTCAAGCATCTCGGCCAGAGCTACGCGTTCGATCCGATCCATTTCGCCGGCACGACCCCGCAGATTCAGGCGCAGGCGATCGGCGAGCTCGATATCGCTTCGCAGGCGCCAAGCGCGCTGGCGCTGGCGATCACCAACGCGCATCTCGATCTGCGGATCGTCGCGGACGTGCTGCAAGACGGGCATCCGGGATCGTTCTCGGAATACTTCGTGGTCAAGGCCGACGGCCCGATCAAGAAGATCGAGGATGTGAAGGGCCAGAAGATCGCGACCAACACGATCGGCTCGGCCAGCGACTCGGCGATGCGGGCGATGTTCCGCAAGCACGGCATCCAGGATGCCGATTTCACGACAGTCGAAACCAGCTTCTCGAACATGCCGGCGATGCTGGACGGCGGCAAGGTCGACATGATCGGGGTGCTGCCGCAATTCGTTAAAGGCATCGTCGACAACGACAAATACAAAGTGCTGTTCCAGGCAAAGGACGCGGTCGGGCAGACCCAGGCGGTGATGTGGGCGATGCGGGCGGACACCATCGCCGCCCACCGTCCGGCTTTTGTCGATTTCTTCGAAGATCACATCCGGGCGGTGCGCTGGTTCCTCGATCCGGCCAACCACAAGGAGGCGGTCGAAATCTGCGCGGAGGTGACCAAGCTGCCGGCGGAGAAGCTCGATTACGCCTTTACCAAGGTCGATTTCTATCATTCGCCCGACGGCGTGCCCGAGATCGGCTTGGTCCAGAAGGAGATCGACGAGGCGGTCGAGCTGAAGGTGCTGCCAAAGCCGGTGCAGGTCAGCCCCAAATACGTCGACCTGTCGCTGATCGAGGAAGCCAAGCGCCGGGTCGACGGGAAATAGCGGCGCGGCAATGGCGGACGGCGCAACCGACATCTCGATTGACCGGGTGAGCCATATCTACCGTCCGGCGCGCGGGCGCGCGGTGACGGCGCTCGAAAACGTCTCGCTTGAGGTCAGCGACCGCGAGTTTGTCGCGATCCTCGGCCCCAGCGGATGCGGCAAGAGCACGCTGCTGTATCTCGTCGGCGGATTTTTGCCGATCGAGACGGGGGCGATCCGCATCGGCGGCGAGCCGATCGCCGGCCCGGGTCCCGACCGCGGCATCGTCTTTCAGCATTTCGCGCTGTTTCCGTGGAAAACGGTGATCCAGAACGTCCGCTATGGACTGGAAAAGCAGGGTCTTTCCAACGATTCATGCGACCGGCGCGCCCGCGAATTCATCGAGCTGGTCGGGCTGGCCGGGTTCGAGACGAGCTACCCGTCGCAGCTTTCGGGCGGTATGAAGCAGCGCGCGGCGATCGCGCGGACCTTGGCGATCGATCCCGGCATCCTGTTGATGGACGAGCCGTTCGGCGCGCTCGACGCGCAGACCCGTAGCCTGATGCAGGGCGAACTGCTGCGCATCTGGCAGGGCTCGCGCAAGACCGTGGTCTTTGTCACCCACGATGTGCAGGAGGCGGTGTTCCTCGCCGAGCGGATCGCAGTGATGTCGGCCCGGCCCGGCCACATCAAGGAGATCGTCGCCACCGATTTCGACCGCACCGATCCCGAGCTCACCCGCACCCGGCCGTTCATCGACACGGTCGAGGAGGTGTGGAACCTGGTGCGCGGCGAGGCAATCATTGCCCAGCGGAGCGGCACGGCATGACCGGGGTGCTGCCGCGCTATGCGCCGCTGCTGCTGCTGGCGCTGGCCTGGGAAGCGGTGACGCGGGCGGGGCTGATCTCGCCGTCGGCCTTGCCGCCGCTCGATCAGGTCGGCGCGGCCTGGTACGGCCTCGCGCGCGACGGCGACCTCTGGCACAACGGGGTTTCGTCGATCACGCGCGGCGCAGCCGGATTGGCGCTGGCGATCGGGTTCGGCACGGCGATCGGCCTGCTGATGGCCTGGTACAAGCCGATCCAGGTGGTGATCAACCCGGTTGTGCAGTTCTTCTACCCGATGCCCAAATCGGCGCTGATCCCGGTGATGATCCTGTGGCTCGGCTTCGGCGACGTGTCGAAGGTTGCCACGATCTTTATCGGCTGCATGCTGCCGATTACGCTCTCCGCCTATAACGGTGCGCGCGGCACCGAACAGGTGCTGATCTGGTCGGCGCGCAGCATGGGGGCGAGCCGCGCCCGGGTGCTGTGGGAAATCGTGCTGCCGAGCGCGCTGCCCGAGCTGCTGAGCGGTATCCGTACGGCGCTGGCGCTGTCGTTCGTGCTGCTGGTGGCGTCCGAGCTGATCGTGGCCCGCGCCGGGCTGGGCTACATGATCGGCTGGCTCGGCGATGGCGGCGCTTATGACGCGATGTTCGCGGTGGTGTTGACCGTCGCGCTGTTGGGCTTCGCCGCGGATCGCGGCTATCTGATGCTGACGCGGCGCATTCTGGCGTGGCGCGAATGAGCGGCGCCGACACCTCGATCCCGGTCAGGAGGGAATCCGGTCTACGGCTAGACCGGCTGCTGTCAGGCTGGGGCCAGCGCATCGCCGGCGTGCTGCCGCTGACCGCCGTTGTGGCCGCCTGGGAAGGCCTGGCGCGCAGCCACATCATGACCCCCTATCTGCTGCCGCCGTTGTCGGTGGTGCTCGAGCAGGTGTGGCAGGACGTTATTTCCGGCGATCTGTTTATCAACCTCGGCCAGACGCTGTATCGGGCCCTGGCGGGCTTTGCCATCGCCGCGGTCGGTGGGGTCGCGCTCGGCATTGTGATGTCACGCAGCAAGATTGTCCGCTGGTTCTTTGACCCGATTGTCTCGGCTGGGTTCCCGATGCCAAAGATTGCGTTCCTGCCGGTGTTTATGCTGTGGCTCGGGCTGTACGACGTGTCGAAGATCTCGATGATCGCGTTCAACGCGATCTTTCCGGTAATTACCGCCACCATCGCCGCGGCCGAGGGAGTCGATTTTTATCTGTTGTGGTCGGCGCGCAGCCTCGGCGCGACGCCGCGCCAACTGTTGCGCGAGATCATCCTGCCGGCGGCGATGCCGCAAGTGCTGACCGGGCTGCAGGTCGCGCTGCCGATTTCGATGATCGTCGCCATCGTCACCGAGATGCTGATGGGCGGGCAGGGGCTAGGCGGCGCGATGATCCAGGCCTCACGCTTCGCCAACTCGCCGGGTGTGTTCGCCGGCATTGTCGAGATCGCGCTTGCCGGCCTTGTCCTGGTCAAGGGCATCGCGATCATTCGGCGCCAGCTGTTGGTCTGGCACCAGGAGACTGAGGAAACGACGACGGTTTAGAGCTTGATAATGGCCGCGACCGCGCCGACGCAGACTGCTGCTATGGTGCCCATGCGGATTGTTAGCCGCATGGAAAATTTCTCCAACTCAGATTGTAAGAAGCTTTTGGTGACCATCTCGTTGGTGACGAGCTCGCGCGTGGCTTCGGCGAGCACCTCGGCCTGCTGCTCGCTGAAGCCAGCGTTCTTGAGGCGTCGGGAAAATTCGAGTGTGTCAAAAGTCATGGCGTAGCCAATGTAGTCGCTATGCGGCGATTTTGCGATGGACGTTATTGAATACGCCACCGCAGCAGTCGTCACGCTGCCCGCGCGTCCTCCAAAATCATGTCGGACGCCTTCTCGGCGATCATGATCGTCGGTGCGTTGGTGTTGCCGGCCGGGACCGCGGGCATGATCGAGGCGTCGACCACCCGTAGATGCCCCACGCCGTTCACCCGCAGGCGCGGATCGCATACCGCGGCCTCGTCCGGCCCCATGCGGCAGGTGCCGACCGGGTGCAGGTTGGAGATGCCGTTGGCGCGGATCGTCGCCTCGAAATCGGCGTCGGTCTTGACCGAGGCGCCCGGCAGGATTTCCTCGGCGACGAGCGGCGCGATCGCCGGCTGCTCGATGATCTTGCGCACGAGGCGCATCCCGGCGGTCAGCGCGTCGAGGTCGTATTGGGTCTTGAGGAAATTGAACAGGATCGACGGCGGCGCTGACGGGTCGGGGCTCTTGATCCGCACGTGACCGCGCGCGTCGGGCCGCAAATGCACCGCGCTGACGCTGAAACCGGGGAAGGGGTGAGGGCGCACACCCCGGTTGTCGCGGGCCTGAAAGCTCCAGGTGCTGAAGTTGAGCTGGATGTCGGGGCGCGCGAGGCGCTCATCGCTTTTGGCGAAGCCGCCGGCGCAGATGCCGTTGCTGGCGAGCGGGCCGGAATGGAGCAGGAAATATTGGATGCCGGCCGCAGTGCGCCGCCACAAGCTGTTGCCGACATCGTTCAAGGTGATCGGCTGAGTGCAGCGAAACGCGAGGCGAACATAGAAATGGTCCTGCAATTCGTTGCCGACCCCGGCCATGTCGCGCACCACCGGGATGCCGTGCTGCAGCAGCAGGTCGGCGGGGCCGAGGCCCGATAGCTGCAGCAGCTGCGGCGAGTTGAAGACGCCGCCGCAGACGACGATCTCGCCTTTGGCCCGCGCCTCTTTCATCACGCCGCGCTGGCGGTAGGCGACGCCGATCGCCTTGGCGCCGTCGAACAGTATTTTCGTGGCGAGCGCCTCGGTCTCGATCGTGAGGTTGGCGCGGCCCTTGGCCTGGCCGAGATAGGCGGCGGCGGTGCTCCAGCGCCGCGCCGCCTTCATGGTGCATTGGAAATGGCCGGCGCCGTCCTGGTTGCCGCTGTTGAAATCGGCGTTGGGCGGAAGACCCGCCTCGATCGCGGCGTCGACAAAGTGCTCGGCCAGTTTCCAGCGCACGGGATGCTCGGAGACGCGCAGCGGGCCGCCGACCCCGTGTGCCTCGTTGGGGCCGCGCTCCTGATCCTCGGCCTTCTTGAAATAGGGGAGGATGCTGTCCCAGTCCCAACCGGTGCAGCCGCGCTGCCGCCACTCGTCATAGTCGGCCGGATTGCCGCGCATGTAGACCATGCCATTGATCGAGCTGGTGCCGCCAAGGACCTTGCCGCGCGGCTGGTACATGGTGCGGTTCTGCAGCTCGGGTTCGGGCTCGCTCTCGTACATCCAGTTGAGCTTCGGGTGGGCGAAGAGCTTGGCGTAGCCCATCGGCATGTGGATCCAGGGGCTGGAGTCCTTGGGGCCGGCTTCGAGCAGCAGGACCCGATATTTGCCGCTTTCGCTGAGCCGCGCCGCCATCACGCAGCCGGCCGAGCCGGCGCCGGCCACGATGAAATCGTATATTTCAGACATGGGTTTCCCTTTTTTCGCTCCCCGGCGGAAGCCGGGGCCCATATTTCAAGCCTCTGGGATAGCGGAGCTGTGGATCCCGGCCTGCGCCGGGATGACGAATTCGAGGTACGCCTCGAATTCGTCAGCTTGGCACCAGCCCGCCATCGACATTGTAGGATTGGCCGGTGATGTTGCGCGCGCCGGGCGAGGCGAGGAACACTGCCATCGCGGCGATGTCCTCGGGCGTGTTGGCGCGGCCGATCGGGATGCCGCGCTCCTGCTCGGCCTGGAGCTCCTCGACGGTGATGCCGCGCGCCGCCGCGCGGCCCACCGAGTTGCGCTGACCAAGCTCGGTGCGGGTGACGCCGGGGCAGATCGCGTTGACGTTGATGTCGTAGCGGCCGAGCTGCTGAGCCGTCATCTTGGTTAGCGCAATGACGGCGCCCTTGCTGGCGGCGTAAGCGGCGTTCGACGCGCCGGCATAGCCACGGCCCGAAATCGAGGCGATGTTGATGATCCGCCCACCGGTCTTGGCGTCTATCATCGCCTTGGCGGCGCGCTGCAGGCAGAAGAACACGCCCTTGGCGTTGACCCGGTGGATGCGGTCCCAATCCGCCTCGGTCAGATCCATGATGTCGGAAAAGCGCGTGACGCCGGCATTGTTGACGATGATGTCGATACGGCCCAGTTCGCTGACGACGCGGCCCACCATCGCGTCGATGCTGGCGACGTCGCCGCAATCGGCCTCGACCGCGAGACCGCGATTGCTCGCGGTGTGCTGAGCTGCTGCGAG
>JBBRPG010000134.1:0-11302 GCA_038228485.1 Alphaproteobacteria bacterium | reverse complement strand
CTGCAGATCGCCGCGAACTTCGAAGCTCAGCATTGCGCCGAACCCGCCTTGCATCTGCCGCGCGGCGACATCGTGACCGAGATGCCCCGGTAGTCCAGGGTAGAGCACGGTCTCGACCCGCTGATGCGCGGCCATCGCCTCGGCGACCAGTTGCGCCGAGCGGCAAGCGCGCTCAACCCGCAGGTGCAAGGTTCGCATCCCGCGCAGCAACAGATAGGCTTCGAGGCTGCCGAGAATGGCGCCGCCGCTGCCACGCGCTGCGACTAGGCGCTGCCAGAATTCGTCGTCGCGCGCGCCGGTGAGGGTGCCGGCGATGACGTCGCTGTGGCCGTTCAAATACTTGGTCGCCGAATGCATGACGATGTCGGCGCCGAGCGCGATCGGCTGGGTCAGAACCGGGGTCGCGGCGGTGCTGTCGACCGCGAAGAGCGCGCCGGCTTGGTGCGCGATCTCGGCCGCGCCGGCGAGGTCGGTGATCGACCATAGCGGGTTGGCCGGGGTCTCGGCCCAGACCAGCTTGGTGCGGCCCGGCGCCACCGCCGCCCGGAGCGCGTCGAGCGACGACATGTCGACGAAATCGGCGGCGATATGGCCCTCGGCGGCGTACCCTGCGATCCACCGCCGCAAGGCCCAGTACATCACCGTCGGCGCCACCACGTGGGCCCCCAACGGCAGGCTGCGGAGCACCGCCGTCGCCGCCGCCATCCCCGACGACAGCACCAGCGAGGCGGCGCCGCCCTCAAGCGCGGTCAGCAGCGCCTGCGGCTGGTCGTAGCCGGGATTGTCGGCGCGGCCATAGCTGCGCCCGCGGCGGTACTCGTTGTCGGGGTCGCGGATAAAGGTGGTCGCCGGCTGGATCGGCAGCACCACCGCGCCGGTCGCTGCATCGGTCCAGCCGAGCCCCTGCGCGGCGAGGGTGGCGGGACGGGGCGGGCGGCGGTTGGATTGCATCGGCCTGTTCCGGTGATGTCTCGCGCCAGCATAGCTGGAGAACGGTCGTGCGTCCTTCGAGACGCCCGCTGCGCGGGCCCTCAGGATGAGGAGGTTTTTGGATGCCATCAAAGAACAATCCTCATGGTGAGGAGGCGCGCAGCGCCGTCTCGAACCACGCAAACCAGCCGATGCAGCATTGACCGTGCGCCGGCCGTGGCATAGAGCAGCGGCCATGCCGCTCCGCCGTCTTCTGCTCACGCTGCTCCTTCTCTTCGCCGCACTCCAGGCCTGGGGATTGGAGACCTTCACCACCTCGGAGCTGACCATCGTCACCGCCGGGGGCCCGCAAAAGTTCAAGATCGAGCTCGCCCTGTCCGATGCCCAGATGGAGCAGGGGCTGATGTTCCGGCGCAGCCTCGCGCCCGATGCCGGAATGCTGTTCGACTTCAAGCGGCCGGTGCCGGTGACGATGTGGATGAAGAACACGCTGATCCCGCTCGACATGGTGTTTCTCGATGCGGGCGGGCGGGTGGTCGACATCCACGAGCGGGCGGTGCCGCAATCGCTCGACCAGATCGCCGCCAAGGCGCCGGTGCGCTACGTCGTCGAATTGAACGGCGGCACCGCGGCACGGCTCGGGGTCAGGCCGGGCGACCGGGTGACCTCGTCCTACTTCGAGGGGCGTTAACCGCCCCAGGTCGCGAACATCGCCGCCACGGTCACCGTCATCACCCCGGTGCACACCCAGCCCATGACCTGCAGCGGCCGCGGCAGGGTGAAGCGGCCCATGATCTTGGGCTTCATCGTCATCAGCATGATCATCACCATCAGCGGCACGGCGACGATGCCGTTGATGACCGCGCTCCAGAACAGCGCCTTGATCGGGTCGATCGCGATGAAGTTGACGCCGACCCCGAGCAGCGTGCCCGCGGCGATGACCCCGTAGAACGCCTTGGCCTCGCGCGGCCGTCGGTCGAGGCCGTACGGCCAGCCCATCATCTCGGCGACGGCATAGGCGACCGACCCGGCCAGCACCGGGATGGCCAGCAGCCCGGTGCCGACGATGCCGCAGGCAAAGACAAAAAACGCAAAGTTTCCGGCAATCGGCCGCAAGGCCTGCGCCGCCTGCTCGGAGGTCTGGATGTCGGTGACGTTGTGGGCGTTGAGGGTCGCCGCCGTGGTGACGATGATGCAAAAGGCGATCAGGTTCGACAGTCCCATCCCGACATAGGTGTCGATGCGGATGCGATGGATTTCGCGCGGCGCCTGCTCGGGAGCCTCCTTGAGCGGATGCGCCTCGACGTCGTCCTCTTCCTCCTCGGCTTCTTCGGAGGCCTGCCAGAAGAACAAATAGGGGCTGATCGTCGTGCCCAGTACCGCGACGATGCTGACGAGGAAATCCTTCTTCCACTCGATGTGGGGGACAAAGGTGCTGTAGGCGACCTGGCCCCACGGCACGCCGACGATCAGCGCGGTCCCGGCATAGGCAAACAACGCCAGGGTCAGCCATTTGAGGATCGACGCATAGCGCTGATAGGTGAGGAAAATCTCGAGGACGGCGCACCCCACCGCCAGCAGCACGACGTAGACCTTGGCCGGGCCGCCAATCAGAAGACGCAGCGCGTCGCCCATGGCACCGAGATCGGCGCCCAGATTGATGATATTGGCAGCCACCAGCAGCACGACGATCCCGCGCAACAGCCAGGGTGAATAATATTCGCGCAGATTGCCGGCGATGCCGCGGCCGGTAACCCGGCCGATGCGGGCGCTGATCTCCTGGATCGCCGCCATCAGCGGCCAGCTGAACAGCATCACCCAGGTCATGCCGTAGCCGAATTGGGCGCCGACCTGGGAATAGGTGGCGATGCCGCTGGGGTCGTCGTCCGCCGCGCCGGTGATCAGCCCCGGCCCCAAGGTCGCCAGCCAGCCTTTTGTCTTGGCTCGATTATCTTCTGGGTCGCGGTGCTTTGCCCGGCCGGGCCGCTGCCAGCCGGGCGAAAGTGCGGCGGCTTCGTCGGCCGAGCTAGGAGGCGGCATGACGGTTACAGAAAGCCGCGCAGCAGATCGAGGAAACCGTCGAGCCGGTCGTGGTGCACCCAATGGCCGGCGCCGTCGAACGACACCACCTTGGCGCTCTTGAAATGACGGATGCGGCCATCGCCTTCCGGGTTAGAAGCCCAACTTTCTTTGCCGTAAACAAGCAATGTGGGACAATCGATCCGCGACCATAAATCTTGGGTCTCGGCCTGGGTCATGCCGTAGGGCCGGTCGGAGCGGACGTAGTTGTCGAACTTCCAGCTATAGGTGCCGTCCTCGTTCTGATTGACCCCGTGCTGGGTCAGGTGCCGCGCCTGCTCCGGCGACAAATGACGGTTCGCTTCCTGCATGCGCTTTAAGGCCTCGTCGATCGAGGAATAGCGGCGTGCCACGCGGCCGGAGAGGTCGCGCTGCTCCTCGACCCAGCGGCGCATGCGGTCGGCGATCGGCTGCTTGGCCCGTTCGACCATAGCCCGCGGGGTCATCCCAAGCCCTTCGATCGCGACCAGCTTGCGGACATTCTCGGGATAGATCCCGGCATATCGCAGGGTCAGCATGCCGCCGAGCGAATGCGAGACGATCGTGACCGGAGCCAGTTCCTGCTGATGGATCAGCTGGGCGAGGTCGTAGATATAGGCGGCGATCGAATAGCTGCCGTCGGGCGACCATTGGCTGTCGCCGTGTCCCCGCAGATCGGGGGCGAGCACGTGCCAATCGTGGCGCAGCGCCTGCGCCACCCAGTCCCAATTGCGGCAATGGTCGCGCCCGCCATGCACCAACAGCAGCGGCGGCGCGCCGGGGTTGCCCCAATCGACGTAATGCAACCTCAGCCGCTGCGAGAAATAGATGCGCGAGGTCGGACCGGAGGTTTCGAGATCGCCCGCGCTCTTGGTATCGGATCGCGCCATCGGTTACCCGCAAACAACAAGACCCCCGCGCGCATCATAGCGTCTGCGGGGGTCTATCTGCGAAGCTATCCTTCGCGCCCGGCTCAAAAGCCGGGATCGATCTTGGACTTAGCGCTCGGTTGCCGATGCCAAGCGGTCGGCAACTCCTGCGTGCCCGGTGGAATCATGCGGTCAGCATCCTCCTGGCAAGTTGACGACACTTTGCATCTGGGACTTTGATCGCCCGCCGTCAAGGGGAGAAAGAAGCGCTTACGCCCTCGCCCGCAGCGGGCGAGGGTCGCGGAAGCGCCGGCGCGCCGACGGGCGCAAGGCAGACGGGCGCGCAAGACGGCCGCGCAAGACGGCCGCGGCGGCATGTCTCGCCCCGCCGGGCCGGCTTGCGCCGCCGGGGGTCCCGCTTTTAACGTGCCGCTCTGTGGCCCCGCGTTGGGGAGGAAAACCGATGCACGCGTCGTACATTCCGCCCGCTGCGGGCGCAGCTCTGGCGGTTTCGGCAGCGCGCGCCGACAGATCGCGGTAAGGCAGCATCATTCAAATGTGGCAAAGGGGTACGGCTGCGTTGCGCGGCAGGCTGGGCGGATTGGCGTTGCTGGCCGCCTTGTTCTGCGGCGAAGGATCGGCGCACGCCGAAACGCAGATGTTCAGCCTCTACGATTTCCAGTTCGAGGATGGCACGGTTCTGCCCGAGCTGCGCATCGCCTACGAGACCCAGGGCACCTTGTCGCCGGCCCGCGACAACGCCATCGTGCTGCTGCACGACACAATTGCCGACCATCACGCCTTCGATGCGGTGGTCGGCCCGGGCAAGCTGTTCGACACCAATAAATATTTCGTCGTCGCGGCGGATGCGATCGGCGGCGGCGAATCGTCGTCGCCGGTCGATGGCACCGGTCAGGATTTCCCGCGCTACACGATCCGCGACATGATGAACGCGGAATACGCCCTGGTGTCGAAAGGGCTCGGGCTGAAGCAGGTGAAGGCCGTCGTCGGACGCTCGATGGGCGCGTTCGTCGCGCTCGAATGGGCGGTGCAGCATCCCGACATGCCGCGCAGCGTCGTGCTGCTCGCGCCGACCCCGCGCAGCGACGCCAATTACCGGATCGTCGTCGATTTGATGATCTCGACCGTGGCCCTCGACCCGGAATGGGACGGCGGCCGCTATGCCCACAACCCGGTCGAAGGCTTGCGTCGGGCCGGGATGATCTATTTCCCGTGGTCGGTCAGCGCCGATTACCTCAATCAGATCTCGCCGCGCCAGCTCGCCCAGGAATCCGAGGCGACGGCGAAATCCTTCGCCGACTGGGACGCCAATTCGCTGGTGCTCCGCTATGCCGCGTGCCGCGGGCACGATATCGCCGCCCCCTTCGCCGACGATATGAGCGCGGCTCTGGCGCGGGCGACGATGCCGGTGCTGCTGTTGTCGAGCGCCAGCGACCGGCTGATCGGCAGCGCCGGCGCGAAACGGCTGCGCGCTGGATTGCCGCACGCGACCTACGCCGAAATTCCCAGCGAACTGGGTGACCGCGCGATCGTCGCCGCGCCCGGCTCGCGCGAAGCCGACTTCATCGCCCATGCGATTCGTGCTTTTCTTACCGATCCGAAATGAACGCTTGCCGGTGTTTGCCGCTGCACTTGGCGTTGATTTTCTTTTCACCGAAGACCTGCCCCGCGCTTGCGGCCTTTGACAGGCTTTCATCTTTTTTTTACTCTTTCGCTGGCCTATGCGTAAAAAGCTTGGGTGGGGTTCGCTGGGTCGGGGGGTTCGCGTGCCTGCTAAGTTGCCGATCGACGGGAAATTCGGCCGCCGGCTGAGGCGGTCGTTGTCAATTATCGCCGCGACAACGATGGGGATCGCACTGGCGCCGATGGCGCTGGCGAGCGAGGTCCCGACGCCGCGCGGCGGCCCGGTCTACGAGGCGATCGTGCTCGACGCCGATACGGGCCAAGTTCTGCGTGAGTTGAACCCGGATCAAGTCACCTATCCGGCGTCGTTGACCAAAATGATGACGCTGTACCTGACCTTCGAGGCGCTGAACCAGGGCCGGCTGCGGCTCGACCAATATCTTCAGGTCTCGTACGAGGCGGCGGCGCACAAGCCGTCGAAGCTCGGCCTCAGCGCGGGCCAGCCGGTGTTGGTGCGCGACCTGATCCTTGGCGTCGTCACCCGCTCGGCCAACGACGCCGCGGCGGTGCTGGCCGAAGGGCTTGGCGGAGGCAGCGAAATCAATTTCGCCGCGCAGATGACGCGCAAGGCGCGCCAGCTCGGGATGAGCCGCACGCAATACCGCAACGCCTCGGGCCTGCCCGACCCCGAGCAGCTGACGACGGCGCGTGACATCGCCCGGCTGTCGCTGGCGCTGTTTCACGACTTCCCGCGCGAATACCGATACTTCTCGGTGCGCGAATTCGCATACCAGGGCGAGACGATCCACTCGCACGACCATCTGCTCGAGTGGTACGACGGCGCCGACGGCATCAAGACCGGCTATACGGTCGCTTCCGGCTTCATCCTCGCGACCTCGGCGGTGCATAGCGGCCGCCGCCTCGGCGGCGTGATCATTGGCGGCGAGAGCGCCCACCAGCGCGACGTTGAGATGGCGCGTCTGCTCGATCTCGGCTTCGCCGACCTTGGCCAGGGGCCGATGGTTGCGCAACGCCAGGCGCCGGCGGCGGCGGTCGTCGTCGCGGCTGCGGCTGTGCAAGCACCGCAAAGCCCGCCGGCACAACCGCGGCCGTCGTTTGCCGCCGTCGCCGCAGCATCGATCGCGCCCCCCGCCACGCCTGCCGTACGGCCGCAACCAGCCGTGGCGCAGGCGCCCGCGGCCGAGCCCGAACCGGAACGCCGGACGGTCGCGTCGGTGGCGACAGCCGCGATCCATCACCTGTCGCCGGTCAGCAAGGCCGAGGCGGCGCCGGTGGCGGTGGAGACCGCCGAATCCTGGGGCATCCAGGTCGGCGCCTTTCGCGCCGCCGCGGCGGCGGAGGAGACCGAACGCAAGGTCGCCCACCTGCCTTTGGCCCGCGGCAAGCACGCACAAATTTTGGCGCCGGCGTCGGGCGAGCGGCTCTATCGCGTGCGGCTGATGCATTTCTCCGAGAAGGGCGCGGTTGCCGCGTGCGAAGCGCTGCACCGGCAAAAGCTCGCCTGCACCGTGATGCGCCCCAGCGGCGTCAGGGTCGCCAGCCGCTAGCTATTTCAGCGTGACGGCCATCCCGCTGGCGGCGAGCTCCGCTTCGATCTGCCGCTTCAGCCGCGTCAACCCGCCTTCGCTTGCCGACTCGGCGCGGGCGACGATGACCGCTTGGGTGTTCGACGCGCGGATCAGCCACCAGCCGTCGGGGCTTTTCACCCGGACGCCGTCGATGTCGTTGACCTCGGCGCCGCGGGCGCGCAGCCGGTCGCGGATTTCGCCGACGATGGCGAATTTGCGCGCCTCCTCGCAATCGAAGCGCAGTTCCGGTGTGTTGAACATCGCCGGCAGGCGGTCGGCGATCGCCGCAAGGCCCTCGTCGCTGCGCGCGAGGATGTCGAGCAGACGCACCGCGACATAGATCGCGTCGTCGAACCCATACCAGCCGTCGCCGAAGAAAATGTGGCCGCTCATCTCGCCGGCGAGCGGAGCGTTGAGCTCGGCGAGCTTGGCCTTGATCGGCGAATGCCCGGTCGGAAGCATGACCGGCCTGCCGCCGGCGCGGGCGATCTCCTCGAACAGCACATCGCTCGCCTTGACGTCGGCGAGGATCGGCGCGCCCGGATGCCGGATCAGCACGTCGCGCGCCAGCACGATCATCAGCTGATCGCCCCAGAAAATTCGGCCGCGCGCATCGACGACGCCGATGCGGTCGCCGTCGCCGTCGAAGCCGATGCCGAGATCGCAGCCGTGGCGCGCCACCTCCTGCTGCAGCTGCACCAGGTTCTCGGGCACGGTGGGGTCGGGGTGATGCGCCGGGAAATTGCCGTCGATCTCGGCGTTGATCAAATGGTGCGTGCCGGGAAGCATCGCGGTCAGCCGCGACACCGCCTCGCCGGTGGCGCCGTTGCCGGGATCCCAGGCGACATTCAACAGCCGGCCGCCGCCGCGGTAGTCCTGAGCCACCCGGTCGACGTATTGCTCGAAGATGCGCTGCTCGACGATCTGTCCGCACCGCCCGGTCGGCTCGCCCAGCGCAGCCGCGATCCGGCCCAGCTCCTGGATCGCCTCGGCGTAGAACGGCTTGCCGCCCAGCACCAGCTTGAACCCGTTATGGTCGGGCGGGTTGTGCGAGCCGGTGACCATGATCCCGCCGTCGACCGGCAAGGTCGCCGCCGCGAAATAAAGCATCGGCGTCGGCCCGCGGCCGATGCGCACGACATCGGCGCCGCCCGCGGCCAGCCCCTCGACCAGCGCGGCCTCAAGCTCGGGCGAGGTCAGCCGGCCGTCATAGCCGACCGCGACGCGGTATTTGCCGTCTTTCGCCAGGGTCGCGGCGAATGCACGCCCCAGCGCGGTCGCATCGGCGGCGAACAAGGTGGCGCCGACGATGCCGCGAATGTCGTATTCGCGCAGGATCGTCGGGTCGAACCGGTGCCCCATCGTCGGCCAGCTCCCCGCCGCTCAGCGGTAGTTCTTGAGGATGTCGCGCAATCCGGCGCCGAGCTCGGGATGATCGAGGCCGAGCGCGATATTGGCTTCGAGATAGCCGAGCTTGTCGCCGCAATCGAAGCGCCGCCCCGCAGCGCGGAAGCCGTGGAAATCCTGGCCGTCGGCGATCAGCGCGGCAAGGCCGTCGGTCAGCTGAATCTCGTTGCCGGCGCCGGGCTTGGTCCGTTCGAGGTGGTCGAACACCTCCGGCTGGATGATGTAGCGGCCGATGATCGTCAGGTTCGACGGCGCCTCTTCCGGGGCGGGCTTTTCAACGACGCCCTTGGCCCGCACCAGGCGGCCCTTGTCCTCGACGATATCGAGCACCCCATAGCGGCTGGTTTGCTCGCGCGGCACCTCGACCACGGCGACGACATTGCCGCCGGTCTCGGCATAGGCGTCGACCATCTGCCGGAGGCAGGGCGGCTCGCAGACCATCAAATCATCGACCAGGATCACCGCGAACGGCTCGTCGCCGACGAGATGGCGCGCGCACCATACCGCGTGACCGAGCCCCAGCGGCCGCTGTTGCCGGGTAAAGGCGACCTCCCCGGCGGCAGGGAGCCATGCCTGCAGCTCGGCAAGCTGCTCGGTCTTGCCGCGCTCCTTGAGGGTCGCTTCCATCTCGTACGCGACGTCGAAATGATCCTCCAGCGCGGTCTTGCCGCGGCCGGTGACGAAATAGAACTGCTCGATACCGGCGGCTTTCGCCTCCTCGAACGCATAATGGATCAGCGGCTTGTCGACGACGGTCAGCATCTCCTTCGCCATCGCCTTGGTGGCGGGGAGGATGCGGGTGCCGAGCCCGGCGACCGGGAACACCGCCTTGCGCACGGGTTTTTGCATGGCTCTCCTCGATGGCGGCGCGCCTGGGGCGGCGCGGGCGTCCGATGATCGTCCTTATTAACGCACCAGCAGGATCAACGCACCAGCGGGCGAAATGCCGCCGCACGATGTCATGATCGCCCGCGAAATCTTACGTTGCGTTAATGCTTGAGCAGAACGTCCCGGGCGCGATTGATCTGGCTGGCGAGGTAGTCGGTGCCCCCGTGGTCGGGATGCAGCTGCACCATCAGCCGGTGATGCGCCGCCTTGATCGCCGCCTCGTCGGCGCCGGGTTGGAGGCCGAGGATTTCGTAGGCTTCCGCGACGGTCATATCGCCGCTGCCGGCGCGTGGCGGCGGCGAACCGCTCTCCCCGCCGAAGCCATCGCGCCAGGCGGGTTGCGCCCGGTCGAGATAGGCTTCGAGCAGGCGCGCGCCGTCGGGGTCGGCGGCGCGGCACTCGCGCAGCAACGCCAGCAGGTCGGCGAGGCTCAGCTCGTCGAGCCGCATCCCGGCAAAAGCCCCGGCCATTACGGTGCCGGTCATCGTCCCGGTCTCGTGGTCGAGGGTCATGCGCAGGTAGGCGCTGCCGACCTCCGAGCTGCTGCCGGCGCGCGGCCCGTTGAACTTTGCCAAAAACGACCGCAGATAGCCGCGCAGATAGGGGAACGCCAAGGTCAGCGGCAGCCACAGAAACGCGAAGCGCTCCGACAGCAGCAGAAACAGGAACAGCACCACCGCGACGCCGATCGCCAGCCATTTGATCATGCTGGCGAGCTTTGCCGGATCGGCGTTGACGAACAGATAGACCAGCAGCAGCAACCCGCCGAGGATCGCCACGCCGCCGAGAATGAACATGGCTATGAGTAGGCCGGTTGCGCACAGAACGTCGGGGGCGGGCACTCTCGCTTGCCGAGCCTGCGTTCATAGGTTCCGGGTTCATCGCTGCGCAATGCCCCGGAATGACAGATGAGGGACATTGCCGCGGTTCAGCTTTGCAGTTGCGCGGTCAGCAGCCGGATATCGTTGCCCTGCCGCTTGCCGTAATCGGCGAGCGCGCGGTAACCACCGGCGGCATAGACCGCGATCGCGGCGAGCAGCGCCTTCAGCCGGTCGGCGCTGGCGAGGTCGAAGCTAAGATAGGCGCCGCGCGACAGCCTGGCGATCTGCTTGAAGGCGGCCGCCGCCACCGGGTCGCCGCCCTCGTGGAAGACAAAGACCGGGGTGCCGAGCAGCCCCAATTCTCCGGCAAGATGGCACAGGCGGTCGACGTTCTCCTCCATCGCGTCGCCGACAAAGACCACCGCGTTGACCTTGCGTTTCTTGGTTTCGGCAAGGGTGTGGTCGAGCACCCGCTCGATCTGGGTCTCGCCGCCGATGCACGACACCGCCCGCATCGCCCGGTGCAGCTCGACGGCGCTCGTCACCCAGCGGCTCGCCTTGCACTCGGCAAAGCCGCGATAAAACACCAGCTTGACGTCGAGCCCGCCGAGCGCGGCGGTGGCCTCGAACATTTCGCCCTGGATGCGGCAGGCGCGGTCCCAGCTCGGCTCGCGGCTGGCGGTGGCGTCGAGCGCAAAGATCAGCCGCCCGCGCCCACCGCCGGGCCGCACCGCCGGGGCGCGCCGCAGATCGTCGAGAAAGGCGTCGATTTCGGCCGAGCCGGCTTTCTCGGGAAGCTGCTTCTTGTCGTCGCTCATGCCGGCCGCAGCCACACCGAGGTGTCGTGGAACACCGCGCCGCCCTGCGGCGGGGCGGGATCGGCGCTGGTCAGCAGGTTGATGCCGATGCCTTCCTCGAAGGCCGCGTTCGGCCACACCCCCTCGACGACGACGACGCGCTTCTGCAGCCCGTCGAAGGCACGGGCATGAAGGACGACGCTGCCCTGGGCATTGCCGATGCGGATGCGGTCGCCATCGGCGAGGCCGATATCTGCCAGCGCCTCGGGATGCACCAGCGCGCTCGGGCGGCCCTCGCG
>JBBRPG010000133.1:0-11382 GCA_038228485.1 Alphaproteobacteria bacterium | reverse complement strand
GTGTTTCTCATTCCCCCATCGACGGTGCGCGATTTGACCGCGATCCGGTAAGGCGCGAGGTCGTCGAGCCGGCGGCGAAAGCCGGGGTCGACATATTTCTCCAGCACGTCGGCGCCGGGGTCGATATGGGTGTCGGTGTCGTAGACGCGAAATCCTTCCCGCATTGCCAGTCTCCGCGTGGGCGAGGTCGCGCGGCGAGCATGCGCCCGCCGCCCGGCTCAGGCAATACGGCGGGAATATAGCCTAGGGATCGCCCGCAGGGCGAGGCCCGGAACCCATGAACACGGACCTCGCAAGGCCGGCGCCGGCGTCAAAGCGGACCCGGCGGCGCCCTGTGTGCAAAGGGTCCGGTTCGGCGCTGTGCGCCGCCCCGGAATGACAATTCGTTGAAGGCGGGGCTAGTCCTCAGGCCTTGTCGAGCCAGAACGTGTCTTCGCGCACCACGTCGTAGATGCCGAAATAATCATTCGGGTTGTGGCCCTTGACGTACTTGGCGTAGACGTCGTTGATCTGTTCCCAGGCGACCGGCAGTACCGGTATCTCCTGCTCCATGATCGCCTCGGTCTTGCGGACCAGCGCGATACGCTTGGCCGGGTCGACCTCGCGGTCGATCTCGTCCAACAGTCCGTTGAACTCCTTGTTGTCCCATGCCGAATAGTTCTGCGGGCCGCCGGTACGGTACCAGGCGTTGAAGTAGTCGGACGGGTCGAGCAGGGTCGACACCACCGCGCCGATCGCCAGATCGAAATGCCCGTTGGCAGTATCGTCGAACCACACCGACTCGACGACCGTGCGGAGGTTGCATTTGACGCCGAGGCCCTCCTGCAGCATCGCCTGGATCGCCTGCGCCCATAGCTTGAAGCTCGGCACGTCGCGAACCAGGAAGTCGAGCGGCTCCTTCAGCCCATCCTTGAACCCGGCCGCCGCCATCAGCGCCTTCGCCTCCTTCAGCGCGGGTCCGGTGTCGGACTGGTAGCCGATGCGCTTGAACAGCTCTTCCTTCGGCGTGGCGAATTCCGAGAACGGATAGATGAAACCGCCGACCTGCATCGGCGTCACGTCCTTGACCACGTCGATCAGCGCCGGCCGGTCGAACGCCAGATGCAGCGCGCGGCGCACCTTGGGGTCGTTGAGCGGCGGTTTCTTGTGATTGAGCCAGACGCCCTGGATGACGCTTTGGTTGAACGTGGCCGTCAACAGGTTCGGGTTTTCCTTGGCCTTGCGCACCGTCACCGGATCGGTGATGCGGATGTAGTCGGTGCGGCCCGACAGGATCGACGACCCCAGCTCTGTCGAGAACGGCAGCGCGTGGTAAAACTCGATGCCGTCGAGATACGGCAGCGGGTTGTTCCAGTAATCCTTGTTCTTCTCAAATTTCCAGACCTCGTTCTCGACGCGCTTGACGCTTTTGAACGGGCCGGTGCCCGGGTAGATCTCGACCTTGCGCAGATTGTAGTTGTTGTCCTCCAGCGTCTTCTTGCGGACGATGACGTTCCAGCCGCTGGCGAGCGCCGACATGATGAAATTCGGCGGCCGCGCCTCGGACAGCTTGAACTGCACGGTGTATTTGTCGGGCGCGGTGATCTCGCTGACCGCCCGGAACAAGACGCTGCGCGGGATGCTGATGCCCTGCGGCGGCTTGGAGATGCGGTCGAACGTGGCCTTGATGTCGTCCGAGGTCAATTCGGCGCCGTCGTGGAACAGGACGCCTTTGCGCAGCATGAAGGTGTAGGTCTTGCCGTCCGCCGAGATGTCCCAGCTATGCTCCAGATCGGGGATGATGGTCTTGCCGCTGTCGCGCGGGTCGCGGCGGATCAGATTGTCGAACTGCACCCCCTGCGAGGCGAGGCTGTTGATCGTGCCGGACTGGTGCACGTCGAAATGCGGCGGCCGCATGGTGATGCCATAGCGCAGCACGCCGCCCGACTTGGGGTTGGGCTCGGGCGCGGCGAGCTTGAATTTCGAGCCGTCGAATTGCATCGGGATGTCGGCCATCGCCCAATCCGGCCGCAGCCCATAGGCGGCTGCCGCTACGGCCGCGCTGCCTTTGAGGAAATCGCGCCGGTTCCACCCCGCCCGTGACGAATTCGACCCGCTCATCAGGTTCCCCTCCCTGCCTTCTCTTTTACGGATTGATCGCGGCATGCTCTAATCGCCCGCGACTTAAGAATCGCGTCATAAGCTACACAGCAAAAATAGCGGAGTCACTGCTTGAATCAGGGAGTTGCAACCGGCGAAACAGCGGATGTCGCGCTGGCAGCGTCGGGTCAGAACATTCTCGAGATCGACGATCTGCGCACGCATTTCTTCACCCGGGCGGGAGTGGTGCGCGCGGTCGACGGCGTGTCCTATGAAGTACGCGCCGGCGAAACCCTGGGTGTCGTCGGCGAGAGCGGGTGCGGCAAGAGCGTCACCGCGCTGTCGGTGCTGCGGCTGGTCGCCAGCCCGCCTGGACGCATCGTCGGCGGCGCCATCCGCTTTGGCGGCCGCAACCTGCTCGACCTCGGCGAAAGCGAGATGGAGGATATCCGCGGCAACGAGATCTCGATGATCTTCCAGGAGCCGATGACCTCGCTCAACCCGCTGATGACGGTCGGGCGCCAGATCGGCGAGACCATTACGCTGCACCAGGGCCTGTCGCCGCGCGCGGCGATGGACAAGGCGGTCGAGATGCTGCGCCGCGTGTCGAGGCCCGAGGCCGAGCGTCGGGTCCACGCCTATCCCCACCAGCTGTCGGGCGGCATGCGCCAGCGGGTGATGATCGCGATGGCGCTGTCGTGCAACCCCAAGGTGCTGATCGCCGACGAGCCGACCACCGCGCTCGACGTGACCATCCAGGCGCAAATTCTCGAGCTGATGCGCGAGTTGCAGGAGACGTTCGGCACCGCGATCGTGCTCATTACCCACGACATGGGGGTCGTCGCCGAGAACGCCGACCGGGTCGTGGTGATGTATGCCGGCCGCAAAGTCGAAGAAGCCAGCGCCAAGACGCTGTTCGAGGCGCCGGGCCACCCCTATACGCGCGGGCTGCTCGGCTCGATCCCCAAGCTCGACGTCGCCGCGCGACTCGATGCACACCGCAACCGGCTCAACGAAATCAAGGGGATGGTGCCGTCGCTGCACAACCTGCCGCAAGGCTGCACGTTTGCGCCGCGCTGCGAGTTCGCCACCGACCAGTGCCGCGCCGCCTATCCGCCGCTGGTCCAGCACCGGCCGGGACACGCGATCGCCTGCTGGCACGCCGACAAATTGCTGGCCGGCGCGGCATGATTCCCGCCGGTGCCGCCGACAGCGCCAAGGACGTGCAGCCGCTGATCGAGGTCCGCGACCTCAAAAAGCATTTCCCGATCCTGAAGGGCGTCTTTTCGCGGCCGGCCGGCACGGTCTATGCGGTCGACGGGGTGTCGTTCCACATCGACCCCGGCGAGACCTTGGGCCTTGTTGGCGAGAGCGGCTGCGGCAAGTCGACCGTCGGCCGCACCCTCCTCAAGCTGCTGGAGCCGACCGCCGGGCAGATCATCGTCCGCGGCGAGGACATCACCGCCCATGACCAGGAGCGGATGCTGCCCTATCGCCGTCAGATGCAGATGATCTACCAGGACCCCTACGCCTCGCTCAATCCGCGCATGTCGGCAGGCGAGATCGTCGGCGAGCCGATGACGATCCACCGTGCCGCCACCGGCGGCGAGCAGCGCGACCGGGTCGCCGCGCTGTTCGAGCGGGTCGGCCTCAGACCGGAGCTGATGGACCACTACCCGCACGAGTTTTCCGGCGGGTAGCGCCAGCGCATCGGCATCGCCAGGGCGCTGGCGCTGAGCCCCGAGCTGGTGGTCGGGGACGAGCCGGTCTCCGCCCTCGACGTGTCGATCCAGGCGCAGATCATCAATTTGCTGATGGATTTGCAGGACGAGCTCAAGCTCAGCTACCTGTTCGTCGCGCACGACCTCGCGGTGGTCGAGCATTTGTCGCACCGGGTCGCGGTGATGTATCTCGGCCGCATCGTCGAGCTGACCGACAAGACCACGCTGTTCGAGATGCCGCTGCACCCCTACACCGAGGCGCTGCTATCGGCGGTACCGATCCCGAAATACTCGGCGCGCAGCCGCAAGCGGGTGATCCTGCGGGGCGACGTGCCGAGCCCGATCAACCCGCCCGCCGGCTGCCATTTCCACGAGCGCTGCCTCTACGCGCATGCGCGCTGCCGCGAGGAGGCGCCGCCGCTGCGCGAGGTCGTGCCGGGGCACCTCGCCGCCTGCCACCTGCACGACGCCGGGGTCAAATTCCCGCTGGAGAAGCCCGCGCCGGCTTAGCCGTTACGACAGGGCCAGGAACCCGCCGCTATCATTTCCGACGAATTCTTCGATCAGATCGCGCCATTCAACCAGCATACGCACAACATCGTCGGTGGAGCAGTTTCCGAGCCGAACCCAAATCACTTTTGGCGGCGCTCCAAGGACAACGCTAAGCCGAACAAAATCCTGATCCTTGGTGACGATCGCCAAACCATGCTCGTGAGCATAGTCCCAGATTTCCTCGTCGGGCGTCTCGACCAGGCCGATAGTGTCCACATGCACCGAACCCGGGTAGGCCTCGGCCAGTGCCGCCACCAGTCGCGCCGATAGGTTTTCGTCAAAGAGAAACCGGACTGGCCGATCAGCCAACCGGAGGGCTCACAATCTGCCTTTCGCGTTCAGCGGCAAATGCCAGACACGCGAGGATGTCCCCCCGAGTCAGCTTCGGGAAGTCGGCGAGGATTTCTGCCTCTGACATGCCCGAGGCAAGATATTCGAGAACATCGCCGACAGTGATGCGCGTGCCCTTGACGCGCGGCTTGCCGAACCTGATTTCGGGATCGATGACGATGTGATCGCGATAGTCCATGGCCCGAAGATAAGTCCCGCTTATTGCCGACGCAAGAAACCGCCTACACCGCTCCCCTGAGCCGCGGGTCAAGGATGTCGCGGATGCCGTCGCCGAGCAGGTTGAAGGCCAGCACCGTCACGGTGATCGCGGCGCCGGGGAACAGCACCAGCCACCACGGCGGGATCAGGCCGGCGTTCAGCGAGTCGGCGAGCATGTTGCCCCAGGTCGGGGTCGGCGGCGGGATGCCGACGCCGAGGAACCCGAGCGCCGCCTCGATGACGATCGCGACGCCAAGATGGGTCGTCGCTAGGATGAGATAGGGCGCGATGCATTGCGGCAGGATGTGGCGCAGCATCACCCGCAGCTTCGACGCGCCGACCCCGCGTGCCGCCTCGACGTAAGACATCTCCTTCAGCGACAGCACGACAGCGCGGATCACCCGCCCGCCAAACGGTATCCGGGTGACGGCGATGGCGACGATCACCGTGCCGAACCCGGCGCCGAGCGCCATCGCGATCGCCATCGCCAGGATCAAATCGGGGAAGGATTGCAGGAACTCGATGATCCGCTGGCTGATCAAGTCGAAGCGGCCGCCGAGGAAGCCGCTCGCCAGCCCCCACAGCGCCCCCAAGGTCGTGCCGAACAGCACCGCGCCCATCGCCACCGTCAGCGAGGCGCGGCTGCCGTAGATGACGCGGCTGAGCACGTCGCGGCCGATCTGGTCGGTGCCGAACACATGGCGGTCGGTCGGCGGCTTGGTCATCGCGCGGAAGTCGGATTTGAGCGGGTCGTACGGCACCAGCACCGGCGCGGCGACCGCCATGATCAGCACCAGCGCGGCGACGACGCCCCAGACCGCCGACATCGGCGAGCGCCGGGCAAACAGGCGCAGCCCCCGCCCGATCCGGCGCAGCCCGGCCGGCTTGACCGCCGTCGCGCTCGGCCGCAGGACCAGTTCGGCGTCGGGCTCGATCGCGGTCATTGATAACGGATCCTCGGGTCCAGCCAGGCGATCGTCAGATCGACCAGAATGTTCAGCAGCACGAAAACAATCGCGTAGAGGAATACCAGGTTCTGCATCACGAAGACGTCGCGCTCGGCGACCGCGGTGAACATCGAATAGCCCAGCCCCGGCGTGCCGAAGGCGCGCTCGACCGGGATCGAGCCGGCAAGCACGAACCCGAGCAGAATCCCCGACAGGGTGATCACCGGCAGCAACGCGTTGGGCAGCGCATGGCGGCTGATCACCGGGCGGCCGCTCAACCCTTTCGCGCGGGCGGTGCGCACGTAATCCTCGCGGATAACCTCGAGCAGGCTCGAGCGGGCCATGCGGGCGATATAGGCGGCCTGTCCCAGGCCCAGCACGATTGCTGGGCCGACGACGATCTGCAGGTTGGCGATCGGATCGGTGAACAGCGAGGCGCCGGCCAGCGGCGCCTTGTAGCCGAACACGAACAGCAGAAAGAGCACGATCAGCATCCCCAGCCAAAACCCGGGTATCGCCAGGAACAGGATGCTGAGAAACCGCGAGACATTGTCGGCGATGCTGTTCGGCCGCAGCGCGCTGACGATGGCCACCGGGACGCCGACGAACCACGACAGCACCACCGACAGGATCGCGATTTCGGCGGTCAGCGGCCCGCGCCGCGCGATCATGTCGCCGACGCTTTCGGCGCGAAAGAACGAGTGGCCGAGATTGCCGCTGACGATGTCGCGCATCCAATGCAGGTATTGCACCACCAGCGGGTCGCTGAGGCCCAGTTGGGTCATGTAGCTGGCGCGGTCGGCGGCGCTCAGCTTGGTGAAACCCTCCATGCCGAACATCGCGACCAGCGGATCCCCAGGCAAAATCCGCAGGATCACAAACACGATCACCGACACGACGAAGACCGTTACAACCCCGAAAGCCAGCCGCCGCACGATATAGCTGTACATGGGCGCGGGCACCGCGGATTGGGCCGAATGGCGAGACGCTGCGATAGGTACCCAACTTTTCGGCTCGCGCCTAGCGCAGATATTTGCGGACCCCCGCCATAGCCACGATGGCGGCCGCCGTCTCGTCACCGGGCCCAATCGAGGTCGCAATCCGCCGCGGCGCGCGTGAGTTCGAAAGCGAGTTGCCGGATCATCCGGGCCACGTCGACCCGGTCGGGGTCGTTGCAGGGCAACCGCTCGTAGCGCTCGACAAGGTCGCATAGCGCTTTAGCCGGCGAGCGAAGTCGGGTCGACAAATCGGTGGGACACGGGCTCATAACCGAGTGGTAGGCGATGCCGCGGCCCATATCCACCTCGCACAGGGGTTTATTAGTCGGCTTCAGCCTAAATTGCGGCGCTTAACCACCTAAGCCCTTCACCTGACAGGTTTAGCTAGGTGCGCCCTTCATATGCGGTAAAATGCCGTCCGGCCGGATACGCAACCCCGTGGCGGCGGTAGCCGCCCGATACCGGAGGAAGGACACCGACATGCCGAGCATCGAACACAAGGGCGCGCATATCTATTACGAGGAATTCGGCAAAGGCTTCCCGATCCTGACCTTTGCGCCCGCCGGGCTGCGGTCGGTGATCGATGTCTGGAGCCAGCCCTCGGCGCCGATCAACCCGACCACCGAGTTCGCCGCCAACTACCGCGTGATCGCGATGGACCAGCGCAATGCCGGCGGCCAGTCGCGCGCGCCGATCACCGCGCAGGACAATTGGGACAACTACACCGACGACCATGTCGCCGTGCTCGACCATCTGCGCATCGATCGCTGCCACCTGTACGGCCAGTGCATCGGCGGCTCGTTCATCATCAACATGCTGAAGCGGCACCCCGAGCGGGTCGCGGCGGCGGTGCTGGCGCAGCCGATCGGCCGGGTCGGGCCAATGGGCGGCCGCACCGCCAATTTCAACGGCTGGGCCGAAACGGTGAAAGACCGTCCCGACGCGACCGAGCCGGTGCTGAACTCCTTCAACGAGAACCTCTACGCGCCCGGCTTTGTCTACTGCGCCGACCGCGACTTCGTGAAGACGATCAAGGCCCCGTGCCTGGTGCTCGCCGGCAACGACGAGGCGCATCCGTGGCCGATCTCGGAGGAGCTGTCGAAGCTGCTGCCCAACGTCGAGCTTGTCACCGAGTGGAAGACCGAACCGCACCTGACTGCCGCCAAGGCTAAGGTCAAGGAATTCCTGGCCAAGCACACGCCGCGCTGAGCGCATCGCGATATCCACAGCGGCACTTTTTCGAAGGGGTTCCCCGGCGCCGGGGAACCCCTTCTGCGTGGCGCGCGGGCTCGACCGCATCGCGGAACCGCCGGCGGTGTTGGCTACGTCCGCCCTTGAACAGAGGAACCCTATCGCCCAATCGGTGGTTTCCCAAGTCAGGACGCACCTTAAGGTCACGGAACATGATCAACACCGAGGAACGAGCCCTCCTCGTCGATCTGCAAGACAAGATCATTGCCTTGCTCGTGGAGAAGCAGGAGGCGCGCGCCGACGGCGACGAGCGGCGGGCCAGGGAGCTGCAACGCCATATCGACCGGATGAGCGCCGAGTGCGGAGATATCCGAAAGGCCGCGGCCGAATAACTCCTCTATCGCGGCAAGGACGCCGCTTCCCGGCATTCGATCCCGGGATCGGCTTTCCGTTCGACGAGGCGCGCCTGCACGTAGCCTGAGGCTAAAAGACGTGGGGCCGACGGGAACCAGTGCCGTGACCATCGGTTGACGAAGGCCGTCTCGCTTCTCGAAACTCGTGCAACGAGAGGGGCGAAACTTGACGCCAGCACCGGGCGCATCAGTCGGGAACGGGGAAAGCATCACGATGAATGCTCCGATCGAAGATTATGGGATTATCGGCAATAGCCACACCGCCGCCTTGGTCGGGCGCGACGGATCGATCGATTGGCTTTGCCTGCCCCGTTTCGATGGCGAGGCGGTGTTCGCTTCCTTGCTCGGCGGGCCCCAGAATGGCCGCTGGCTGATCGCGCCAGTCGACGCCACCGGAACCAGCACGCGCTCCTATCGCGGCGAAACCGGGATCCTGGAGACCCGGGTCGAAACCGACAGCGGCAGCGTCACGGTCATCGACTTCATGCCGCTGCCCGACTCGGATGGGCAACTCCACCTGGTCAGGCTGGTTCGCGGCGACAAAGGCCGGGTGCGGATGCGGACGGAGCTCGTCCTGCGCTTTGATTATGGCCGCAGCATTCCGTGGGTCCGGCGGCGGTTCGACGGCCTGAACGCAGTCTCCGGCCCGAACGCCGTCCAGATCACTTCGCCCGTATCGCTGCGCGGCACGCCGGAGCTCGCCACGATCGGAGAATTCGACGTTAGTGCCGGCGAGGTCGTGCCGTTCACGATGAGCTGGTATCCCTCGCACCGAAAGAGCTTTGCGTATCGCGACCCTATCGACTCGCTGCAGGCGACCGAGAATTGGTGGCACGACTGGGCGGCCACCTGCGCGATCGGCGGCCAATGGCGCGAGCCCATCATTCGCTCGCTGATCACGCTGAAGATGCTGACCTATGAACCGACCGGCGGCATCATCGCGGCGCCGACGACCTCGCTGCCGGAATTGATCGGCGGCGTCCGCAATTGGGATTACCGCTATTGCTGGCTGCGCGATGCGACGCTGGCCCTCTACGCGCTGATGACGGCCGGCTATCGCAACGAGGCGCGCGCCTGGCGCGAGTGGCTGCTGCGCTCCGCGGCCGGGCACCCTTCCGAATTGCAGATCATGTACGGCATCGGTGGTGAGCGCCGGTTGACCGAACTCGAGCTCGACTGGCTCCCCGGCTATAGCAAGAGTTCTCCGGTTCGCGTCGGCAATGCCGCCTATCAGCAATTGCAGATCGACGTTTTCGGCGAGCTGATGGATACGCTCTTCGCTTGCAACCGTTTCGGCCTCGAAGCCAACGACGACGCCTGGAACCTGCAAACGGAGCTGCTCAACTTTCTCGAGCAAGTCTGGGACAAGCCCGATCACGGGCTTTGGGAAAGCCGCGGTGAGCCCCAACACTTCACCTTTTCCAAGATCATGGCGTGGGTCGCCTTCGACCGTGCCGTCAAGTCGATCGAGCAATGCGGGTTCAAGGGACCGAAAGAGCGCTGGGAGCAATTGCGCGGGCGGATTTGCGAGGAGATCATCGCCAAGGGATACGACGCCAAGCGCAACACCTTCGTCCAGTATTACGGCGGCAGTGATCTCGATGCGTCGCTATTGCTGATCCCCCAGCTTGGTTTTCTGCCGCCCGAGGATCCGCGCGTTATCGGCACCATCGAAGCGATCGAGCGCGAGCTGGTCGTCGAGGGCCTGGTCATGCGCTACCCCACTTCCGGCAGCGACGGCTTGCCGGCGGGAGAGGGGGCCTTTCTTGTCTGCTCCTTTTGGCTTGCGAACAGCCTGGCGCTGATCGGCCGCCGCGACGACGCCGTCGCACTGTTCGAGCGATTGTTGGCCCTGCGCAATGATCTTGGCCTCCTTGCCGAGGAATACGATCCACGGGCAAAGCGCTTTCTCGGCAATTTCCCCCAGGCCTTCTCGCATATCGGCGTCATCAACACCGCGGCTCACCTGGCCGAGGTCGAGCCCGCGTCAGCCGATCGCGGCGCGGATAAAGCCGCCGAAACAAAGGCCGGTGAAACAAAGACTGGTGAAACAAAGACTGGTGAAACAAAGACTGGTGAAACAAAGATTGCCGAAACAAAGACCGCCGGACCTTAAGGTTGTTCCGGGTCGACGCCGGTCGAAGACGACCGAAATCGTCGAGGCAGCGGCGGTCGCGCTCAGTCCTCGGCTTTTGGCTTTGGCGGGTCGCGGCGGGGAACCCTGCGGATCGGCGCGGAGAGCTTGCCGCGCAGGTCGAAACCCCGGCGGTCGAGGGCATCGAGCGCTTTTGCGGCGGTCTTGCCCGACAGGCGCGCGAACTTTTCCAGCTTCGTCTCTTCCATGCCGCACACTATGGCACGGCGGGCGTGGGTCGCAAAATCGGCGGCATCACCTCCTCACCCTGACGAAGCCGCGAAGCGGCTGTCTCGAAGGACGCGCATTGCCCATCCGATGCGGGCTATGCGAGATAGGCGGATGCGGAATGCAGGACAAACGGCGCGCAGCGGCCCGCTGGCGCTGATCGGCGCGCGGCGGTTCGGGCCGCTGTTCGCGACGCAGTTCCTTTCGGCCTTCAACGACAACGCGCTGAAGAACGCGCTGGTGCTGATGCTGGCCTACCGGCCGGAGGTGGCGGGGGGCATGTCCGCAGGCATCCTGATCCCGCTGGCGGGCGGGTTGTTCATCTTGCCGTTCTTTCTGTGCTCGGCGACGGCCGGCGAGCTGGCCGACGCGCTCGACAAGGCGCGCCTCATCCGCATCATCAAGGCCACCGAGATCGCGGTGATGCTGGTCGCCGCCGCGGCGGTGCTGTTCGAGAGCACCGGGCTGATGCTGGCGCTGCTGTTCGTGATGGGCATCGAGGCGGCGTTTTTCGGGCCGCTCAAATACGCGATCCTGCCCGACCTCTTGGGCCTCGACGATCTGCTGCTC
>JBBRPG010000132.1:0-11521 GCA_038228485.1 Alphaproteobacteria bacterium | reverse complement strand
GACGATCGCTTCAAGACGAGCACGATCGGCGGCTTTCACATCGACGGTGATCCCGGTGCGCATCCCGCAGACTCGCATGACCGCGAACACACGGGAATCCGCTATCGGACTCTTCCGTCAGATTTTATCCACTAGCTTACCCTGTAGGAGAGCGAGGCGCAGGCGAACCCAACACGCCTGTTCGATAATGGCTGATTGAGCGAGAGTTACTTTGTCTTCGCCCCCGAGATGCTCGACCAATAGCGCCTTGAAGTGCTCAAAGAGCCTCCCTTCGCCTGTTCGACGGTCAAGTTTACCGAAGCGATGGGAACGGGACCGGGGTAGCAGGTGCCGAGTCTTCACTACAACTGTTGCCCATCTGGCTATAACTACGCCTAACTTACGCCAATCTTGTAGAAACTCAAAATGATATTTTGGACATGAGGATTTATTACTTGATGTATCCTTTACCAGCATGGCGATAGGAACGGGAGACGCAGTCTGCCGGCGGGCGGTGTCCGGTTATTCGGGTGGTTGGGGTTGCGGAAATATGTTGTTGGGGCAATGGGTTGGGTGGTGGGTTGGGCTTAATTGTTAGTTAAGGAGCGGGGTGTTCCGGGGTGGGGATGGTGGTTGAGTTCGAAGTGCTTTGGTGCACGGGTTGAGGTGCTGTGGGGAACCAGTGTGGAACTGGGTGGGGTGTTAAAAGTATTGCAGAGGGATAGGTTCCTTGATTTTTGACAACGGGTGGGAGCTCTTTCTCGACTCGGGTGCGTTCTCGTTTGTTGACCTCAAGAAGACGCCGCCCACGCTTGAGCAGTACGCCTCGTTTTGTCACAAGCATCGGGACTTGTTTTCGGTAATCGCGCCTCTGGATGTCATCGGTAGCACGGATGCCTCGGCCACCGACACTTTCCGCAATTACAAGCGTCTTCGCTACGACCTCGGCGTGCCGGTGCAGCCGACGTACCACCTGTTCGAGCCCGACGACTGGCTGCTGCGAAATCTCGAGGAAGTGCACCGTCACGACGGTATCCTTTTACTCGGCGGCATGGCCGATAAGACACTCTCCCGTAAACGGCTGGTAGCCCGCTTGCATCAACTGTTTTCCCGACCCGACATAACCGACGATGAAGGTCGACCCAGGGTGCGCATACACGGGTTCGGCGTTGGCGACGAAAAGATTGTGATGCGGTTCCCCTTTTACTCGGCAGACGCCCAGAGCTGGCTTACCGTCGGTATCAACGGGGGTTGTAAGTTCCGCATCAACCGGCACGGCCGAGCCGATTTCCAATTTGTTTATTTCAGCCCCGAGTCGGCGGAGAAGGGTCGCCACCCGCATTACAGTAAAATATCCGACCATGCGCGCGGTATCGTTAACACGTGGCTGGCGGAGTACGGGTTGACCGCCGAACAGGTGGCGGCGAGCTATCAGTACCGCGACGTCCAAAACGCCATCACGTTCCAGTCCATCGAGGACCTCGGGGCAGAACGGTACCAACGACAAACCTAGCGCCCGTTACGCCCACCCCAACGCCACGACAAACGAGGTCACAACGCAGAGGGGGTAAGCCGTGATACGCCTTCCACCGGCTGAACCCCGCACAACTCAAGCAGCCTTGTACAAACCCGCTCGGCCGGCTCCCGCAGACGTTCAACATTCATCCGTACGTAATTTTCGGTGATGCCATTGCCCAAGCTGTGGTTGACCAACGCTTTCAATGCCATTGGACTTATATCGCAAGCCTCCGCGGTTGTTACAAAAGTCCTTCTAAGATCGTGAACCGTCAGCTCAATGCCCGCAGCACGGGCGGCAACCTTGACCGCCTCCAAACCCGACGTAAAATGTCCTACGCTTCCTCTACCCATAAATACAAACGCCCCAGTGTTACCCAGGCTCCTGCGCGCAACGAGGATGTCGCGGACAAAGCCGGTCAGCGGTAAGTCCAGCGCTGCGCCCGACTTGGTGCGGGCACCGGGGAGCCGAATAACGCGCTCGGAAAAATCGACCTCCGACCACCGCAGCCCCGCACCTTCATTCCGACGCAACCCGGTGAACAGCAGCAGCTTCAGGTAGTCACGGGCAATTGGATTGGGTAGCGCCTCGACCGCCGCGTAGAACCCCGGCAACTGATCGCCGGTGACGATGCCGGTGCGGGCGGCCAGCCGTACCCACTCTATGCGGCGCGTCGGGGCTCGCTCCGACATGCCCGGATCGCGGTCGGCGGCAAAGCTCCACAGGGCGCGGAAAATCTTGAAAAGGACATTCGCGGTGGCCGGGCTAGATTGAGCGATCTGGGTATAGCGATCGTGAACCATGTCAGCGTCGATGGACCGCAAAGGCCGGTCCAGCCAGTCGTCCAGATGACCGGTCACCCACGCCCGATACATTTTTTTGGAAGACTCCGCCAAGCCCGCCTTGGCCCCTAAGTACTCGGTCAACACCGCGCGTAGGGTCGTCGCGGCGCGCGCCTCGGCGCGGCGGTGCGCTTTGGGGTCGACTCCTTTGCGGAATTCGGTAAGCACCGACCAAGCAAGATCGCGCGCCTCCTCGAGCTTGCCCTCTCGATACGGTGCCACGGTCACCCGGCGCTTTCGACCATCGGGCAGCGCGCCCTGGGCGACAAACGTGCGCGTTCCGCCAGGGCTGACCAGCACCCCGAACCCGCGAAGATCACGGTCCCAGAATAGTTGCTGGCCACCAGGAACAGGTTTTAGCTTTGCGATAGCTGATTCGCTAAATTTGATTACGGGCATCACAGTCCCCTCGGAATACTTAATAACCGGACGTTGCCAGATGTTCTGGTATCCGTCGGTATAATACTATACATAGTTAGGACAGCCTAGGGGTAATTGTGCCCGATACAGTCACGTTGTTGGTGTATGTAAGTATAAAAATAACCCCGTGTCTATCTGTATTTAAATAACAACGCGTTAGAGCAAAACGTCCGATAAAATTTGCGGTCTGATTGAGACAGCCTCCGGCCGTATGTGGCTTTTGCGCTGCGACCGGCTATAGTTGGGGTCAGCGACAGACAGGATGAGGGGCGTGGTCGCAACCGATTTTACCGTTCGCTTCTGGGGCGTTCGCGGCAGCATCGCCTGTCCGGGGCCCGACACTATGCGGTATGGAGGCAACACCTCGTGCATTGAGGTGTGGTGCGGCGATCGCTTGTTCATCTTCGACGGCGGGACCGGATTGCGGCCGCTGGGCAGCAGCTTGGTCGCGCTGCACCGGCCACTCGACTTCGATCTGTTTTTCACCCACACGCATATCGACCATTGCGGCGGGCTGCCGTTCTTTGCCCCCGCCTACAATCCCCAGAACGTCCTGCGCATCTGGGCCGGACACCTCAAACCGCAAAGAACGATCAAGGAGGTGCTGGCGATGATGATGACGCCGCCGCTCTTCCCGGTGCCGATTGACATCCTGGCGGCGCAGATCACGTTCGCCGATTTTTCCGCCGGCGAAACCCTAAAGCCGCACGACGGGATCAAGCTGGTGACCCGGCCGCTCAACCACCCCAACGAGGCTACCGGCTACCGGCTCGAGTTTGACGGCAAGGCGTTCGCCTACATCACCGATACCGAGCATCGCGAGGGCGAGCTCGATCCGCAGGTGCTGCAGTTGATGGACGGCGCCGACGTCGCCGTCTACGACAGCACCTATACCGACGACGAATATCCCGCCCATAAGAATTGGGGGCATTCGAGCTGGGAAGAAGGCATCCGCCTGGCGACCAAGGCAAATGCCAAGCAGCTGATCCTGTTCCACCACGATCCCGACCACGGCGACCAGACGATGGACCGCATCGCCGCCGACGCCGCCAAGATGCGGCCCGGCACGATCGTCGCCCATGAAGGGCTGACGCTGCACATCAGCTAGACGAAGGGCGGAAGCCTTAATGGTAAGGGTCGGCGGCGTCGCGCAACCCGTCGCCGAAGAAATTGAACGCCAGCACGGTGATGATCACCGGCGCCACCGGCAGCATGAGCCACGGGTAGAGCGCGACGACGCTGATATTCTGCGACTCGCCGAGCAGCACGCCCCAGCTGGTGATCGGCGCGCGCAGCCCGAGCCCCAGAAACGACAGCGCCGTCTCGCCAAGGATCATTCCCGGGATCACCAGGGTCGCCGAGGCGATCAGGTGGCTCATAAAGCTCGGCAGCAAATGGCGGCCGATGATCCGCGCCGGGGTCGCGCCCATCAGCACCGCGGCTGTACAGAAATCCTCTTCGCGCAGCGACAGCAGCTTCGAGCGCACCGCGCGCGCCAGATGCGTCCACTCGATCATGCCGAGGATCATGGTGATGCCGAAATAGACCAGCAGCGGGCTCCACGTCACCGGCAAGATCGCCGACAGCGCCATCCACAGCGGCAGATGCGGAAACGACTGCACCACCTCGATCCCGCGCTGGATCAGGATGTCGGTCCAGCCGCCGTAATACCCGGCAATGCCGCCGATGACGATGCCGAGGGTGAAGCTGACCGCGACGCCGATCAGGCCCACAGTCAGCGAAATTCGCGCCCCGTACACGATGCGCGACAGCAGATCGCGGCCGAGCCGATCGGTGCCGAACAAAAACAATTGCCCCCCTTCGGCGGGGCAGACGAGGTGAAAGCGGGCCGGCAAGAAGCCCCAGAACAGGTAGGGATCGCCCTCGCAGAAAAACCGCACGGTCTCGTGCTTCTCCGGGTTCGGCGTGTAGACCCGGCGCAAATTGGTCATGTCGAGCCGGTAGTCGTAACCCTCGACATAGGGGGCAACGAGCCGCCCCTCTTCGAAAAAATGCACGCTCTGCGGCGGCGCGTAGATAAAGTCGGTGTTGCGCGTGTCGAGCGCATAGGGCGCCAGCACCTCGCTGACCAGCGCGGTCGCGTACATCACCAGCAGCAGCGCGCCAGAGAACACCGCGACCCGGTGGCGCTTGAGCCGCCACCACATCATCCGCCATTGCGATGCCCGGTAAAACCGCTCCTGACCCGGGGTCATCACCTCGACCGACATCGGGTCGAACGGCGCCGGCGAAACGTAATGCGGCAGCCGGTCCACGCCGTCACCCGGAGCGGGCCGCCGGTCGAGCGGATCGATGGTGAGGTCGCTCATTGCCGCCGACCGCTTTGCAGCCGGATGCGCGGATCGAGCGTCGCCAGCGCCAAATCCGAAAGAAACACCCCGATCACAGTCAGGAAGGCCATGAACATCAGAAACGAACCGGCGAGGTACATGTCCTGGCTGCGCAGCGCGTCGAGCAGCATCGGCCCCGTCGTCGGCAGCGACATCACCACCGACACGATCACCGCCCCCGAGATCACATGCGGCAACAGCGAGCCGATGTCGCTGATGAACGGGTTGAGCGCCATGCGCAGTGGGTATTTGAGCAGCGCCTTGAGCGGGTGCAGCCCTTTCGCGCGCGCCGTCACCACATACTGCTTTTGCAGTTCGTCGAGCAGGTTGGCGCGCAGCCGCCGGATCATGCTGGCGGTGCCGGCGGTGCCGATGACGATGACCGGTATCCAGATATGGGCGAAGACCGACCCGATCTTGCCCCAGCTCCACGGCTTGTTGACATATTGCGGGTCCATCAGCCCGCCGACCGAGATGCCGAACCAGACATGGGCGAGATAGACCAGCACCAGCGCGAACAGGAAGCTCGGCGTCGCCAGGCCGAGAAAGCCGAGAAAGGTCAGCGCATAGTCCGAGAGGCTGTACTGGTGCGTCGCCGAATAGACCCCGATCGGGAAGGCGACGACGTAGGTGAACACGATCGTCACAAATGAGACGATGAAGGTCAGGAACAGCCGGTCGCCGACCACCTTCGATACCGGCATGTCATAGAGGAACGAGAACCCCATGTCGCCGTGCAGCAATCCGCCGACCCAATAGAGGTATTGCTGCCATAACGGCAGGTCGAAGCCGTATTGCGCCTTGAGGAAAGCGATCTTGGCGAGGTCAGCGTTCTCGCCTGCCGATTGCAGCTGGGCGATATAGGTCGAGAAGAAATCGCCCGGCGGCAAATGGATGATCGTGAAGATGGCGAGGCTGATCGCGATCAGCGTCGGCACCATGATCAAGATGCGGTGAACGATATAGCCGAGCATTAGCCAATTAGCCGGGGGCCCGACTTCCTCCCTGCCGATGAACTAGCGGTTTAGCACAGCGCCGCGCCGGGGGAAACGGAAGGCGCCCGGTTCGTGCGCCTTATCGCGCCGGCGGCGACAGCTCGGCCGCGGCGCCGGGGGTGCCGGGCACGTCGAACCAGAACCCGTCCGGCTTATAGATGCCGAAATGCGCACCCGGCTCCCAGTTGTAGATGCCGTCGTCCGGAACGTTGCGCAGGCGGTCGTTGACGACGATCGGCTGCAGCACTCCGGCGACGAGACCGATCGTAAACACGTCGTCGGCCCAGATCTTCAGCATCTCGTGCCAGAGGCGCGCCTGGTCCGTCTCGGAGATCGAGACTAGCCAGGCTTCGTATAGCTGCTTCAGCTTCACGACATCGGGCAGCGTCGGCGCCTCGCCGGCCTTTCCTTTGGTCTCGGCATACTCGCCCCATTTCGGCCATTCGAGCTGCTGCTGGCTGGTCGGGGCGAATTCAGCCGGCGACATCGTCGGCGTCGCGAGGCCGTTCTCGATGCCCTTTTCGAGCGACATCTGCGCCTCGCCGGAGAACACCCGTCGCCGGAACAAGGTGAGCTGCGACGGCTTGGTGTAGAGCTTGACCCCGATACGCCGCCAGGAATCGCGGATCAGCTCGAGCACGTCGGCCTTTTCGCTCGACTCGCCCGAATCCTCGACGATGATCGCCGCCGGGCGCCCGTCAGGCAGCAGCCGCGTCCCTTCGGAATTGCGCTCGGTGAGGCCCATCTCGTCGAGCAGCTTATTGGCCGCGTCGATGTCGTAGTTCGCCCAGTCGGCGCGGTATTCGGTGCGGAAGAGCGGGCTTTGCGGCAGCACCGTGTTCTGCCCCTCGATGGCAAGGCCGAAATAGATCGCCTGATTGATCTCGTGCCGATTGATCCCCAGCGACAGCGCGCGGCGGAAGCGCACGTCGCGCATCAGCTTCTGCCACGCCTCGTCATTGACGTTGAGGTTCGGGAACAGCGCGAACTGGCTGCCCGGGCCGGTACGCCACAGCCGCACCTTGTAATGGCCGTCTGCCTCGCCCGCCTTGAGGAAGGTGTAGTCGTCGAAGCGCAGATAGCGCGCCTGGAGGTCGCTTTCGCCGGCGCCGGCCTTGGCCGGGATGATCTTGCTGTCGGCGGTGGTGAAGACGACGCGGTCGATATAGGGCAGCTGATGTCCGGCGCCGTCGACCCGGTAGTAGTAGGGGTTGCGCTCAAATACCAGCCGGTCGGCCGGCGGCCGCGTCTTCAGCACCCAGGGATCGAGTGTCGGCAGGTCGGGGTTGTCGTTGCGGTACTGGGCGTCGAGCTTGGTGTGCAGCGCCGCCCAGTTGCGCACCCCGGCCGCCTTGACCCGCTCGGCGAGCGCCGCCTTGTCGGCGTATTTCTTGTGAAACTGCTTCAGGTAATGCGCCGGGCAATAGATGAACATCGGGTCGGGCCCGGCCAGCGCCGACAGGAACAGCGCGTTCGGCTGCGCCCAGGTGTAGCGGATTGTGGTGTCGTCCAGGACCTCGAATTTAGGCCCCTCACCGCCCGCCAGCATCGCCAGCGGCATCCCCGACGGCGACAGCTCCTGTACCTCGGCGACATCTTCGAACCAGTAGCGGAAATCTTCGGCGGTGAAGGGCTGGCCGTCCGACCATTTGTGGCCCGCGCGCAGATGCAGCGTGAAGATGCGGCCCTCGCTGACGTCGACCGCGCGCAGCATGTCGGGGACGATCGCCAGGCCGGGGGTGTAGGCGACCAGCCTGGCATAGCCGTAGACCACCATGATGCGGGTGTCCTTGGCGCTCGCCATCAGCATGCGCAACTCGCCGCCGGGACGGCCGAGGGTTTCGAGCTCGGCCAGCGCCGGCTCCTGCGGGATGCGCTGCACCACCGGCGGCAAGGCGCCGCTCGCCACCTCGGGGGCAAAGGACGGCGTTTCCAACAACGCGCCAAAGGCAATCCCGTGGGGGCTCCCGGCCGCCGCCAGCAGCGCGAGCGCCGCGACGATCGATCCCATGAGCCGTTTCATGTCGCTGTCGCCATCGATACGTCTCCCCGCGCCATCGCCGGCATTTCCGTGGCCTCGACGAAATGCCCCGGCCCGACCTCGAAGAATCGGAGCGGTTCGGCGGCGCCGCGGCGGAACGGCTCGGGCCAGGCCGTGGGCTCGGATGCCTTGTCTTCCATCAGCCGGTGGAGATCGAGCGGATGGGCGAGGTCCGGCGCCGGCACCGCCGCCAGCAATGCCTGGGTATAGGGATGCACCGGATCGCGGAACAGCACCCCGCGTCCGGCGACCTCGACGATCCGGCCGGCGCACATCACCGCGACCCGATCGGCGATGTAATCGACAACCGCCAGGTTGTGCGAAATGAACAGGTAGGTGAGGCCGAGCTTTTCCTTGAGGTCGATCAACAGGTTCAGCACTTGGGCCTGGATCGACACGTCGAGCGCCGAGACCGGCTCGTCACAGATCACCAGATCCGGCCGCAATGCCAGGGCGCGGGCGATGCCGATGCGCTGGCGTTGGCCGCCGGAGAAGCTGTGCGGGTAGCGGCGCAGATGGCGCACGTCGAGCCCGACCAGGTTGGCCAACTCGGCGACGATCTCGCGCCGCGAATTGCCGTCGCCGACGCTGTGAATGACCAGCGGCTCCTCGATGATGTCGGCAACGGTCATGCGCGGGTTCAGCGAGCCGAACGGGTCCTGAAAGATGAACTGCACCTTGCGGCGGAACTGCTTCAACGCGTCGCCCTGCAGCGCCAGCACCTCGCTGACCGTGCCGGAATCGTTGAACAGCACCTGCCCCGAGTCGGGCTCGACCGCGCGCAGCAGCATCTTCGACAATGTGGTCTTGCCGCAGCCGCTTTCGCCGACGAGACCCAAGCATTCGCCGCGCGCGATGGTGAGGCTCACTCCGTCGACCGCCACCACCCGGCCCGCCGCCGCGCTGCCGAAGATGCCGGCCCGGCGCAGCCCAAAGCTCTTCTTGAGATCGATGCATTCGAGCAGCGGCGCCGCGGTCTCGCCGGGCGCCCTATCGCTTTCCGTCGGGTCGGGCCGGGCCTGCCGGTCGGCCATCAAGTAAGGCGCGTCGCCGGTCGGGATTTCCCGAAGCGGCACCAGCCGCTCGCCGGGCGCCATGTCAAAGCGCGGCACCGCGCGCAGCAGCGCCTGGAGATAGGGATGGGCCGCGCGCCGGAAAATGTCCTCCAGCGTGCCGCTCTCCATGACCTCGCCGTGGTACATCACGACGATTTCCTGGGCGATGTTGGCGACGACGCCGAGATCGTGGGTGATCAGCAGCACCGCCATGTTGAGCTCGTGCTGCAACTCGACGACGAGCTTGAGGATCTGCGCCTGGATCGTCACGTCGAGCGCGGTGGTCGGCTCGTCGAGGATCAACAGGGCCGGGCGGCACACCAGCGCCATCGCGATCATCGCCCGCTGGCGCAAGCCGCCCGACAGCTCGAACGGATAGCTGCGGATCGCCCGGCTCGGATCGGGAAACCCGACAAGGCGCAGCATTTCGAGCGTCAGTTCCTGGGCCTCAGGCGCGCTGCATTCGCGATGCAGCGACAGCGCCTCGCCGACCTGGTCGCCGACCGTGTGCAGCGGCGACAGCGAGCTCATCGGCTCCTGGAACACGATCGAGATGCGCCCGCCGCGCACTGACCGCATCTGCGGCCCGTCGGCAGGCAGCTGGGCAAGGTCGACGGGGGCGTCCGGGGTGCGCGGGTCGTCGAACAATATCTGGCCGCTGGCGATGAGGCCGTTGCGCGGCAGGATGCGCAGGATCGCCTGGCTCACCGCCGATTTACCCGACCCCGACTCGCCGACCAGCGCCACGGTCGAGGCCTGGCGCAGCCGGAACGAGACGTGCTTTACCGCATCGATATGCCCACCCGGGGTCGCGAACCGAACGCTGAGATCGCGCACCTGCAGCAGGTCGCTCATCGCACGCTGTCCTCCAGCCCTCGGGTGTCCGGTACGCGGATATGCAGCGCCTGGAGGTTGGCGGCGGTCGCCTCGCTGAGGTCGAGGTCACGCGAGGCGGCGGCGATCGTGGCGTGCCGCACCAGCTGCTCGAACCCGTCGAGCCGGCTGTCGATGGTGAGGCGCGCCGATCCGGCGCCGAGCTGCAGCTGCATCCAGCCGGCCTTGCGGTCGCGCCTGGTCGAGTAATAGGCGAGCTTCATCCGATCAAGGGCGGCCCAAGGGATCGTCACCCGCCGCAAACCCACCGCGCGCAGCCCGGTTTCGCCGACTTCGAGAATGGTGCCGTGACGCAGCGCGGTGCGAATGCCGAAGGCGCCGAAGATCGCGCCAAAGCCGCCGAGCAGCACCGCGACCACGGCGCCGACCGAAGCGGTCGTGAAAATCATCGCGATCGGCAGCAGCCCCGCTGCCGCCCGCAAATAATCGCCGAGCATCGCGTTGGACGGATAGCTGTAGCGGACGACATCTTCCGGGGCGTCATCGGTGGCGTCGAGCTGGGTCATGCGGCGGTGAACGACCCGGCCAACGACCCGGCCAACAACGCGTTTACGCCGGCCCAGCGCGCGGCGGGGTGCGAATTGACCAACGCCGCCAGCTCCGCCATGAAATCCTCGGTCGCCGCATCCATGACGAGGTGATGGGTGAGGATGCCGACCGCGCTCGCCGGATCGACCGCGCCCAACCGCCGCACGCGGAGCTCGGCGAGGAGGCGGCCGAGCGCTGCGCCGGCGCCGACAAACCCTCTCGTGCCGTGCCAGTCGACGACATCGACATGAACGTCGAGCTCGACCACCCCGGCCGGCAGCGGCGGGCCACGCCGCGGCGCCATCCGCGATAGGCAGGTCAATCCGGCCTCGAGCAGAAGCGGCACGAACCGGTCGGCGAAGCGGTTCCACGGCGGCACGAACACCGGCAGCGCACGGGGGCCGAACAACGCGACGAGCCGCCGCCGCCCTTCGTCAAGCTCGTCGGCGATATCGACCGGATGACGCTCGGCCGGGTATTCGCTCTTCTTGCCGGCGCCAGGATAATCGGCCGCGCGGTTGGCATGGCACCAGCCGTGATGGAGCACCGTGATCCGCGGGAAAAAAGCGAGGGACTCGGCCAAGCCCCGCTGGGCATCGGCGGGGATCACCGCCAGCGCCAGCGGCGTCTCGCCGGCCAGCGCCAGCAGCCGGTCGAGCGGCGCGCTCGGCGCGACCGCATCGTCGTCGCGCCACCACAGCGGCGCGACATGGCCGGCTTCCTCCCAGCGATCCAGCTCAACGACCAGATCGGGCCATTCGGCCAAAGTCGTTACCGCGACGTGCGGCAAATAGGTCATCGTCCGATCATATCGTTGTCCTCGCGGGCACAGAAGCCTCGCGCGCCGATCATTTGGCAATGAGTCCGGCGATCAGCTCGGCCGAGCGACGCGCGCCATCG
>JBBRPG010000131.1:0-11585 GCA_038228485.1 Alphaproteobacteria bacterium | reverse complement strand
GCGAGACGTTGAAGGTCGGCGTCCGTTGTGGTATTGCCCGCAGCGTCCACACTTTGAGAAATACCGGCTCGGTCGGCGCCCGCCAGCGCCGCCGAGTTTTCCTTTAGGGCCATGGCTCACGCCGCGTCCTGTCCGAGGGCGAGCTGCTTCAACGACTGAAAGTCGATCAGCACGCGCTTGCCAACTCGCTTGGCCTTCAGCTCGCCCATACGAATTTTTGTGTAAATGGTCGTATGACCCAGACCGCTATAATGCTCGGCCTGGGCATAAGTCACCGCGATCGGCTCAACGCCCGAACCCCGTCCCGCTTCATTTGCCATCATCGCCACCCCGTCTCAGGGACACCGGCCAGTAACGACCAGTGAATGTTGGCGATGGTGGCGCGGCCTGGGTTCCGGAACCACCAAGCTCGCGCGGAAACCTGTGACGCGATAACGCCGGCTCCCATTTCGCGCGCACGTTGGCATGCCCGCTGTATCAGATCTGTCGCGAAAGCCTCGACGTCCAATGCTTTCAGCAATTCCTCGTTACCGATCTTATTTAGGCGCTGAAATCGCTCGACCACGGGCGAAGTGTCCTCGAACCGGTTCCCCGTCCCGGCCTCCCTCCAGCGTTCGACGCTGCGCCAACTGTGTTTCATCGCGCCCCGCATTAACCATCTCATAACGTCATCAGGGATGCGCTCATAGACCCACCGATCTGCCTCCTCATTTGTCTTGCCAACTTTTCTTAGCAACTCGACCACTCCGGCGATATGGCCGCGAAGTGCTTTCACCTCAGGCGCAAGGCCGACTCCACCGCCGCTTTTCTCAGGCTTGAGAAATGGCTCGGATTCTCCACGATCTATATTGTTAAGAGCGAGCAACAGCCGGGTAAGCCCAAAGGAGAGGCCCGCCTGGTTCCACTCGGGAATTGCGTCCAGGAATTTTACGACGACTTCGAGCGACTGATGAGCAGCCAGTCGTTCCTGCCAAGGTTGTCGTTTCTCGGCTACTTCGTTCCATTGTGCCCGAATGGATGCTAACTCGCATTCCAAAGTGCCGAGCGCGTTAAGCATCCGCTCCGCTGCTTCTCGTGGCAGATTCACGCGCTGACGCCTCGCCACTCAACGACATTCCCAGCATCGCGGCCTTGGCCGGCAATACGGAGCAGGTGATCCGCCCAGGCCTGGAAGGCGCGCGCCTTCTCGGCGCGATAGGCGTGGACGTTGTAGGTCCGCTCCAGTGACGGGACCGTATGTCCTATGCACCGCTCGGCTACCTCGTAGCTAATCCCAAGTTCCGCCAGCCCTGAGCGCAGCGTGCGGCGGCAATCGTGAAACCGCCAGTCGGTTACACCGCTTTCCGTCGCGACAACCTGTTTGATCAAGGATGGCCCGCCGATCGGTGCCGCGCCATCGACGGAAAACACGAACTCCCCATGCTGCGGCAATCCCTCCAGCAGAGCCATCATCGGCTCGCTTAAAGGAATCTCGTGGGCGCGCTCGTTCTTCGATCGGTCGCGGGGAAGCGTCCAGACCCGGTTCTCTAAATCGATCTCCACCCAGCGCAGGTTTAGCGCCTCGTTGCGGCGGGCGCCCGTCAGCAGCAGGGTTCGGAGGAAGGCGCCGCGGAGTGGTGATATGCGGTCGCAGGCTTGCCATATCGATCGCAATTCGGCGGCGGTGAGCACCCGCTCGCGCGCTTGTTCCAGTTTCCGCTTGCGGGTGCCGGCGGCGGGGTTGCTCTCGACCAGCTCACGCTCCAGGGCGAAGTTGAACAGCCCCAGCAACGTCTCTCGCACCCGGTTCACCTGATGCAGGAGCTTGCGGTCCCCATGTTCCAGTTTGTCGAGCAGCACGACGATATCGGCTTTTCGAACTTCGCCGATGGGACGCGCTCCCAGTGCAGGAATAATGTGGTTGCGCAGCCGACCCTCGATCAGCTTTGCACTGCGTAGCCGGGCGTTGCACTCGATGATGTAGTCCTTGGCCACGTCGCCCAGAGTACGGGCGCGGGCGCGGGCCTGCTTCTCCGCTTCGATGCGTGCCTGCTCCGCCTCCGCCATTTGCTTTTCATGCTCGGCCAGGTCGACGCCACGCTTGGCAGCGACATCAAGTTCACGTGCACGCTGGCGGGCCTCGCGGAGTGAAATCGCGGGATAGCTGCCGAGCACCGAATAGCGCTGCGCCTGCTGGCGCGGTCGATAGCGGACAAGCCACGAGCGCGTGCCATCCGGATAGCGATCGGTCGCCGCCGTGACCCGCAGGCTCAACCCCGGAGCCCCCGCATCCGGGTACACAGAACGCCCCTGCGCGGGCGGCTTCAGCGCCCTGATGCTCTTGTCGGTCAGTTGGTCTTTCATCTGTCGCTCCCTCCCGGCACTCGTCAGGCACTCACTTTAGGCCCGCAGCACCGCGACGAACTGCGATGCAGGGCGATGAAACTATGGGCCTAAGCGTAAGGCTATACAAGGAGATTTGCGGAGAGAGTTGACGGACGGCGATGAATGGCGATGACTGCAGGACGTGGTCATCAGCCACATGCACTACGACCATACCGGCAACAACGATTTGTTCCCGAACGCGACCTATCACCTGCAGGACCGCGAGATGGCGTTCTGCACTGGACGCTGCATGTGCCATCCGAACCTGCGCCGCTCGTTCGAGGAAGCCGATGTTGCGGCGATGGTCGGGCGGCTGTTTCGCGGTCGCGTGCAGTTTCACAACGGCGCCGACGAGCTGGCGCCGGGCATCACCGTGCATCATGTCGGCGGGCATACCGACGGGCTCCAGGTGATGCGGGTCAAGACCGAGCGCGGCTGGGTCGTGCTGGCGGCCGACGCCTCGCATTTCTATGCCAATTTCGTGCAGATGCGGGCCTATCCGACGGTCTACAACGTCGGCGACATGCTCGAGGGCTTTGCCACCGTGCGCCGCCTGGCGACCTCGCTGCAGCATGTCGTGCCGGGCCACGACCCGATGGTGTTCGACCGCTACCCGGCGGCGAAGCCGGGCCTCGAAGGCATCGCGGTGAGGCTCGACGTGCCGGCGAAGAGCTGATTTGCCCTATTACGTCTATCTGCTCGCCAGCCGCAGGCAGGGGACGCTTTATCTGGGCGTCACGAACAACATCGTGCGCCGGGTCTACGAGCATAAGCACAAGATAGTTCGCGGCTTTTCGGCGAAGTACGGAGTCGATCGCTTAGTTTGGTATGAGGCTTACGGCGATGTGACCGAGGCAATTCGTCGGGAAAAGCAAATCAAGAAATGGCGGCGTGATTGGAAGATCGCGCTGATCGAAGCCGATAATCCCGATTGGAGCGACCTCTACGACCGGATCGCTGTCTAGCTCAATCTTTCATTCTGTCATTCCGGGGCGCGACGCAGTCGCGAACCCGGAATCTATGAACAGGGACTTCGGGATCGGGCACGCCTTTGGGAGCGATGCTTGACGCGCCCATGTTCATGGGTTCCGGGTTCACCGCTATGCGGTGCCCCGGAATGACAAAATATTGAGAGATCAATCGACGCTCATTCCCGCCTCGCGCGCCAGCGACCTCTACGACCAGATTGCTGTCTAGCCCATTTTTCATTCTGTCATTCCGGGGCGCGACGCAGTCGCGAACCCGGAACCTATGAACACGGACCTCGGAGGGATCTGGCACGCCTTTGGGAGCGATGCTTGACGCATCTGTGTGCATGGGTTCCGGGTTCACCGCTATGCGGTGCCCCGGAATGACAGAGATAACAGATCAGTCGATCGCCAGCCCCGCCGCACCAGCGAGCCTCACCAGCTCGCCGCGGCCGGTGAGCATGTCGTCGAGGGAGCCGAAAGCGTTGGTGTAGTGGCCGGTGAAGCCGCCGCCCTCCAACCGCCGGAACATGTCGCCGAAATCGAGGTTGCCGTCCCCTGGTTTCAGGTGCGCCTCGAACCCGTCGCGGAAGCAATCGGCGAGCCGAACCTCCGCCACCCGCGAGAGATCGATCGCATTGACAAAGCCTTCGATGCCCTCGGGGACGAGATGCGCGTGGTTGGCGGTGAACGACAGCCGGAACGCCGGCGAGTGCAGGTGGTCGAAATAGTACCGCCACTCCTCGACCGTATGGGCGAGGTAGTGAATTTCGGCGTCGTCCGGTTCCTTGTTGAGGTTCTCCAACAGGATCAGCGCGCCTTTCGCTTCGGCATAGCCGATGACGCGCTTGAGCCGTTCGCGCCCGGCCCGCATCCGCGTTTCCTTGTCGGAGGTGAAGTGAAAACCGGCATGCATGACGATCCACTCGGCGCCGAGCTTCACGGCAGCGTCGACATAGGCCTTGAGATAGGCCTCGACCGCATCGCTGACATAGGGCGCGTATTCGGCGACGTTGACCGCCGACGCGGTATGCAGCCCGAGATGCACGCCATGCCGCTCGCACAGCCCGCGCACGGCGGCGGCGCGGGCGGCGTCGATCGTGCCGAGCGCGTTGGAGCCTGTGTCGAGCTGGATGTCGATGTAACGCACCCGGTGCTCGACCGCCCAGGCGACCGCGTTCTCCAGCTTCAGCTTGCGGCCGACGTCGACGCCGATGCGGTCGATGAGGCTCATGGGTACGCTCCTTTCGCTTGTGTCGATCCCATCACGCGCAGCCGGCAAGGGCAACCGCGGGTAGCGTTTTCGCGTGACAATCGACAGCGCCTACCTACACTTGACGCCATGAACCGGGTGAAAATCCTGAGCCTCAGGAAGTGCCTTACGGTTGCGCTGCTGGCGCTGTCCTTGGCGGGGTGCGGAATCCTTGAAGGGCCGGAGCCGCCCAACCCGCTGATCGGCACCTGGACGACCGCCGAGAGCGACAAGGTGGCCTTTCAACCGAATGCCGTCGTCATCATTCCGAACAAAGGCAAGCCGACAACGATGGGCACATCCGAATGCAACGGCGTCTACAAGCTTGCCTATGGCCGCATGCCGGCAGCGCCGCTGAAGCAGATGTTCCCGACGCAGGCCGATCTCAGCGCCCAGCTCAAGCAATTGCTGGTCAGGCCCGATTACCCGGTGGCCGAGATGACCTGCGACCGCGGCGGCACGACCTATCTGATGCTCGACGACCGTCAGCTGCTGGCGATCTACCGCGACGGCGGGGTCGGCGGGATCGAGCGGATGACCCGGCTCTAGCCGGTTATCGGCACTGGCCGGATGGAAGCGCGGCTCAAATCGTCGATCCAGGTAAAGGCGCTGATCCGCCGCTGCGACCTTGCGACGGTCGGCTGCGCCGTGACCGCGCGGGGCGACCCGGACGCCGGCGCGATCCTGATCAAGCTCGACGGCCGCAAGGCCGGCGCCTCGGTGCTGTCGCAGACCCGCCGCGCCGACGGGACGCTCGCCTGGATGCGCGCGACCGGCGCCGCACCGGTGGCGGATGCCGACGCCGATGCCTATATCGCCCGGCAGCGGCAGCGCGATCCCGATCTGTGGGTCGTCGAAATCGACACCGCCGCGCCCGAAACCCTGCTCGACGACGCGATCATCGCATGAGCGATCCACCCACCCATCCGGACCTGCAAATCATCGCGCACGAGACGCCGTTCAAGCGGCATCTGCGGCTCGATGTCGTCCGCTTTCGCCACCGGCTGTTTTCCGGCGAATGGAGCGGCGAGCGGGTCTATGACGTGCTGCGCCGAGGCGGCGCGGTGGCGATCGTGCTGTACGACCCCGAGCGCGACGCGGTGGTGCTGATCGAGCAGTTCCGCCTGCCGCCGGTTTATGCCGGGTTCTCGCCGTGGATGCTCGAGGTGGTGGCCGGGCTGATCGACCATGTGGGCGAGAGCGAGGCCGAGGTCGCCCGCCGCGAAACGGTCGAGGAGGCTGGAGTCGAAATCATCGGCGAGCCGATCCCGATCCAGCGCTACATGCCGACACCGGGGGATTCGGATCAGGGGGTCATGCTGTTCTGCGGGCGCGTTGATGCGGCGCGCGCCGGCGGCGTCCACGGGCTTGCGGAGGAGCAGGAGGACATCCGCGTGGTCGTCAAGCCCATGACCGAGATCGCGGCGATGGTCGACGCCGGTCAGATCGACAACGGGCATACGCTCGTCTGCCTGTACTGGCTGCTGCGCCACCGCGACGACGTGCGGCGGCAATGGGGTGCCGGCTAGCGGATCGGCACCTTTTTGAAGTGCTTCGAAAGCGCCAGACCCTGGCGCTGGTACGACGAGCCGATACCGCCGCCGTACAGCCGGTCGGGCCGGGCGATCAGCGGCTCATAGATGAGCCGCCCCATCGTCTGGCCGTGCTCGATGACGAAGGGCACCTCGTGCGAGCGCACCTCCAAGACCGCGCGGCTGCCGCTGCCGCCGGCCTCCGCCGCGCCAAAGCCGGGGTCGAAAAACCCGGCGTAATGCACCCGGAACTCGCCGACAAAGGTGTCGTAGGGCAGCATCTCAGCGGCGTGGTCGGGGGGCACGACGACGGCCTCGCGCGAGGCGAGGATGTAGAAATCGTTGGGGTCGAGCACCAAGCCGGACGGGTCGCCGGGCCCGCGCCTGGCATAAACCGGCTCCCAGAAATCGTTGGGGTCGTAATAGTCGACCCGGTCGACATCGATGACATCGGTATGGCGGCGCGCCTTGTAGCCGACCAAGCCGGTATCCGGATCGCCCATCACGTCCACCGTGAATACCAGCCCGTTGCGGATGGCCTGCTGGCCGGCAGCACCGTCATCCGGAGTTTCCACCAGCCCGACCTCGGCATGGAGCCGGCGCAGCGCGGTGTCGCGGAACAGCGGCGAGCCGCGGCGGATGCGCAGCTGCGCCAGCCGCGATCCGGTGCGCACGACGATGCTGAACGAACGCGGCGAAATCTCGGCGTAGAGCGGGCCCTTGTAGCCCTCGCGCACGCGGTCGAACTCGGTGCCGTTGTCGGTGATGACCCGGGCGAAAACATCGAGCCGCCCGGTCGAGCTTTTTGGATTCGCCGCCGCCGTGGTGCGGCGCGGCAACGCGGTCATCTCCAGCAGCGGCACGATGTAGACGCAATTGCGTTCCAGCACCGTGCCGCCGGTCAAGTCGATCCGATGCATCGACAGCTGGTCGAGCTTGTCCTGAACCGTGTTCCGGACGCCCGGCAGAAAGCTGGCGCGCACGCGATAGGCGACCTCGCCGAGCCGCAGATCGAGGCTCGCCGGCTGGATCTGGTCCTCGCCGATCGGCGCCTGCGAGACGATCTCCTGGCCGAGCTTGATCGCGCCGCGCAGCATCTGTGACGGCAGCAGCCCGGTCGAGCGCTCGGTCTCGGGAAGCGGGAATAGCTCGCCTTCGTGCGGCTCTGGCATCTGCACACTTTGAGCCAAGTCGTTACCCTTTTCTACGCCAGCCGCGCGATGGGCGAAACGGTTAGCCCTTGTCGCTGAAGCCTATGCGGCATACGTACAAGATACATATTCTGTACGTACACGGAGCACGGGAAAATGGGCTACCAGAACCCGGGACAGGTCAAATCCCCGAAAGGCGCGGTCACCCATCTTCGCATCATTTACGACGGCGGCGAACAGAGTGAGGCCTTTCGTGAATGGGAAGGCTGGTCCGTCGCCGAGCTCGAATGGCACGAGGAGCCCGTCATCGCCTGCCGGTGGAACGGCAGCACCCACATCGACGGTGTCTCCGCAATCGGCAATCCTCAGTCGCGCGGGCAGCCCCTGTGGTTCATCATCCCGAAGCCTCTTCAGGAGGCGATCAAGGCGCAATTGAAGAGCGCGCCCGAGCGGCCGCAGGAAAGTGGGCTCACGCGGGCCGCGGCCGCGGCGAGCGCCCCCGCATTCGCCGAAATCTGGAATAACGCCGAAGACGACGTCTACGATGCCCTTTGAGTTCGGTGAGATCGTCTTGGTTCCGTTTCCCTTTACGAACCAGACTGCCTCGAAGCGGCGTCCGGCCGTGGTTGTCAGCAACCGCGCCTATAGCGTGATCTGACCCGACGTGGTCGTCATGGCGGTCACCAGCCAGCTTCGCGCCGACCCGCGCTCCGGCGAAATCGGGGTCGAGCAATGGCAAGCAGCGGGTCTGCTGAAGCCGTCGACGATCAAGCCTGTCTTCGCGACTCTCGAGCAGACCCTGGTGCTTCGGCGGCTGGGTAAGCTCGACAATGGCGACCAAACGGCGCTTACAGCCGGCATCCAGAATATCCTCGGATAGCGCCGGCTTCCCTCGCCTGCACCTTGCCCTCGATTGTGTCGCAGGCCGATACTATGTGCCTCAATCGATCGGTGTATCGGAGTGGTGGCATGCAGATCCGCGACGGCTTTATCGGCTCGGTCGGCAACACCCCGCTCATCAAGCTGCGCCGTGCGTCGGAGGAGACCGGCTGCGCCATCCTCGGCAAGGCCGAGTTCCTCAATCCCGGCGGCTCGGTCAAGGACCGCGCCGGGCTCTACATCATCAAGGACGCCGAGGAGCGCGGCCTGCTGCGGCCGGGCGGGGTGATCGTCGAGGGCACCGCCGGCAATACCGGGATCGGCCTCGCGCTCGTCGCCAACGCGCGCGGCTACCGCACCGTCATCGTCATGCCGGAGACGCAGAGCCAGGAAAAAAAGGACGTGCTGCGGCTGTGCGGCGCCGATCTGCGGCTGGTGCCGGCGGCGCCCTACACCAACCCCGACAATTACATACGTTATTCCGGCCGGCTCGCCGAGGAGCTCGCCAAGAGCGAACCGAACGGCGCGATCTGGGCCAACCAGTTCGACAACCTCGCCAACCGCCGCGGCCACTACGAGACCACCGGCCCGGAAATCTGGCAGCAGACCGATGGCAAGATCGACGGCTTCGTCTGCGCCGTCGGCACCGGCGGCACCTTATCGGGGGTCGGCATCGCGCTGCGCGAGCGCAGCCCCAAGGTCAAAATCTACCTGTCCGACTGCATGGGGTCGGGCATCTACAGCTGGTATGCGCGGCACGAGTTCAAGCCTGAGGGCAGCTCGATCACCGAAGGCATCGGCAACAACCGCGAGACCAAGAACCTCGAAGGGTTCGCCCCTGACGACCAATACCAGATCACCGACGAGGAGATGTTGCCGGTGCTGTTTTCGCTGGCCGAGGATGAGGGGCTGATCCTCGGCGGGTCGAGCGGGATCAATGTCTGCGGCGCGATTCGGTTGGCGAAGGAGCTCGGGCCGGGGCATACCATTGTGACGATCCTTGCCGATTCGGGCACACGCTATCAGTCGAAGCTGTTCAACCCGGCATTCCTCAAGGAACGCAACCTGCCCACCCCGAAATGGCTGGAGTGACACCGTGACCGAACTGGTGTTTCGCGACGACGGCTATGCCCGCTCCTGTTCGGCGCGGGTGGTGGCGGTCGACGAGCGCGGCATCCGGCTCGACCGCACCGTGTTCTACCCGACTGGCGGCGGCCAGCCGGGCGATAGCGGCGTGCTGCGGCTTGCCGACGGGAGCGCGGTCGCCATCGCCGACGCGATCAAGGGCGAAGGGCCGGACGAGGTGATCCATGTCCCCGCCGCCGACGCCGCCTTGCCCCAACCGGGCGCCGAGGTCACCGCCGAGATCGATTGGGAGCGCCGGCATCGGCTGATGCGGATGCACACTTGCCTGCATCTGCTGTGCGCCGTGGTGCCCGGCTCGGTCACCGGCGGCAGCGTCGGCGACGGGCGGGGCCGGCTCGACTTCGACGTGCCGGGGGCGAGCCTCGACAAGGAGGCGATCGCCGCCGCGCTCAACACGCTGATCGCCGAGGGCCACGCGGTCGCGCCGCGCTGGATCGACGATGCCGAGCTCGCCGCGCATCCCGAGCTGGTGCGCACAATGACGGTCAAACCGCCGACCGGGGCCGGGCGGGTGCGGCTGCTGGAGATCGCCGGGGTCGATCTGCAACCCTGCGGCGGGACCCACGTCCGCAACACCGCCGAGATCGGCCCGGTCGAGATCGGCAAGATCGAGAACAAGGGCCGGCAGAACCGCCGCATCAACATCGCACTCGCCGGCTAGAACGCGGAAAAATGGCAGCTCAACGCGTCCAGGCGGCGAGCGCCTCGATCGCGCGGTCCCGCGCCGCGCCCTGCATCGCCTCGGTGTGGCCCGCGCCCTCGACCTCGATCATCGTCTTAGGCTCAGACGCGGCGGCGTAGAGCCGGCGCGCCTCGGCGATCGGGATGTTGGCATCGGCGGTGCCGTGCAGAATCATCACCGGCGCCTTGACCCGCTGGATCAGCGTCTCCGAATCGTAGCGGTCGGCGAGCAGCCAGCGGTAGGGCAGGATTCGGCGGTGCGCTGCGCTCGAACAGCCTGAGCACGGACGCGAACGGCGCGTTGAGCAGCAGGCCCGCGACCGGCCGCTTGGCCGCCAAGGCAACCGCCGGGCCGGTGCCGAAGCTCTCGCCGTACACGGCGATCTTGGCCTGCGGGTTCTCCCGGCGGATGAAGTCGAACGCGGCCAGCGCATCGCGCGTGATCCCGGTCTCGGTCGGCACGCCGGTCGACCCGCCGTACCCGCGGTAGTCGATCGCCAGCACCCCGAGGCCGGCGCGGTCGAGATCGGGCGCCCGGTAGGGGCAATAATCGGCCAGCGTCCCCGGCGTCCCGTGCAGGTAGAGGACGACGCCTTGCCGGCCGGCGGCGGGCGGTTTCCACCAGCCGACGATCCGCTCGGCGTCCTCGGTGACGATCTCGACCGTGGAGAATTGCGGCAGCCCGGCCGCGGCTGGGGCGGTGATTGTTCCGCGGGGCGTGTACTGAAACTCGCGCTGATGCAGCCAGAACCAGCCGCACAGGGAGAGATAGCCGGCCGCGGCTAGCGCGAGCAGCGCCGCCAGGATTTTTCCTGCCGCAAGCCGCGGCGAGCCGGAACGAGGCACCATGGCCATGCCGCAGCATCGTCACGGCATGGTTTACAAACCGTAGCGGTCCGCGCCGCGTCTAATTGCGGCCGGCGAGCAGTCCGCGGGCGATGATCTGCGCTTGGATTTCGGCGGCGCCTTCGAAGATGCTGAGGATGCGCGCGTCGCACAGCACCCGGCTGATCGGGTATTCGAGCGCGTAGCCGTTGCCGCCGTGGATCTGCACCGCATTGTCGGCGTTGCCCCAGGCGACGCGCGCGGCGAGCAGCTTGGCCATTCCCGCCTCGATGTCGCAGCGCCGGCCGCTATCCTTCTCGCGGGCGGCGAAATAGGCGAGCTGGCGCGCCATCGTCGTTTCGACCGCCATCATCACCAGCTTGAGCTGCACCCGCGGGAAGGCGGCGATGTTGCGGCCGAACTGGCGGCGCTCCAGCGCGTAACCGAGCGCCAGCTCGAATGCGTTCTGGGCGACCCCGACGGCGCGGGCCGCGGTCTGCACCCTGGCGCTCTCGAAGGTCGCCATCAGTTGCTTGAAGCCCTGCCTTCGACACCGCCGAGCAGCGCCTCCTGCGGCACGGCAAAACCGTCGAAGGCGATCTCGTATTCCTTCATCCCGCGGTAGCCGAGCACCGGGATCTCGGTGCCGGACATGCCGTCGGCCGGGAACGGGTCGGCGTCGCTGCCGCGCGGCTTGGCGGCGAGAAACATGCTGAGGCCGCGGTAGCCGCTGTCGGGGCTGCCGGTGCGCGCCAACAGCGTCATCAAATCGGAGCGGGCGCCGTGG
>JBBRPG010000130.1:0-11650 GCA_038228485.1 Alphaproteobacteria bacterium | reverse complement strand
GTACCGCGCCGCGCTGAACCCTGACGTGCTGGCCACCGCCACCTTCTACGCCACCGACATCCACGACCACCAGCTCGGCAAGGGCAATGCCGACGACAGCCTGGCGCGGGCCGGCGACATCAAGGGCGAGCTGATGATGATCTGGGGCCGGCAGGACCCGCATGCCCCGCTTGAAGGGCGCCGGCTGATCCGCGACCGGCTGGAAGAGGTCGGCGCCGACTACACCTGGCACGAATTCAACGGCGCCCACGCCTTCATGCGCGACGAGGGCCCGCGCTACGACCCGGCCTTGGCGTGGCACTGCTACGGACTGTTGACCGAGCTGTTCAAGCGGAAGCTGGGTTAGGGAGAAGTATTTCCATTGCCCTTGGCCGGGCTTGACCCGGCCATCCACGTCTTCTTGTTCTGACGGTCGCACACAAAGACGTGGACCCGCGGGTCAAGCCCGCGGGAGGGCTGTACTTTTGCTACTTGGGGCTCAAGCCGCCGCGGCGACCGGGATCGGGGCCTCGCCCCTGAGCATCAGGCGGTAGAGGTAGCGCTTTTCGTTCATGTCGTAATCCGGGTTGGCCTTGTGCAGGACGCTGCGGTTGTCCCAGATCACCATGTCACCATAGCGCCACTGGTGACGGTATTCGTATTTCGGCTGGGTCGCGTGGGTCATCAACTCGGTGACGAGGTCGAGCGCCTCGTCGTCTTGCATGCCGATGATCGACTCGATCCGCACCGGGTTCATATAGAGGGCCTTGCGGCCGTTGTCGGGGTGCACCCGCACCAGCGGATGGATGCCCGGCGGCGGCAGCGCCTTGAGGCTCTCCTCGTTGAGCGGCTTCAGTGGGCGCGGGCTGTATTTGCTGAGATAGACATGCACCGCCTTGAGCCCGTCGATCTTCTGCTTCATCGCCGCCGACAGCTCGTCATAGGCGAGGTGCATGTTGGCGTATTGCGTATCGCCGCCTTTGCTCGGCAGCGCCACCGGATAGAGGATCGTCGCCTTGGGCGGCGCCGGGTGGTTCGAGTGGTCGGTGTGAAAGGTCTCGCCCGGGATCATCCGTCGCGTGCCGAGGAATTCCTGGTTGGTGACGTAGTACATCTCCGGAAAGCCGGGGATGTGGTGGTCCTTCTTGTCGTGCGGCTGGAGTTCGCCGAACACCTGCACCGCGTGCTTGAAGTCCGCCGGCTCGTATTTCTGCTCGCGGATCACCAGCACATGGTGCTTGGCCCAGGCGCGGTTGAGCGCCGCCTTGGTCTCGGCATCGACGGGCTTCGACAGGTCGATGCCCGTGACCTCGGCCCCGGTGTGATCGGTTAGCGGGGTGATCGTATAGGCCATCGCGTTTCCTCCGTCCGGCGGGTCGTTGCCAAAAGCGTAGGCCGATCGCCCCGTGGAATCAAACCGGGGGAATCAAACCGCAAGACCCGGATAGAGCCGCAGCGCCGCTCGGTGCGACAACACGGTCCATATTGCATTTCGGACGAAGCCAATGTCGCACTCGATTGCCCTGACCGCGATCTTTCCCGGCTTTGGACGGGACACCGCAGACCGGTGGCGGCGATGGCCGGCGCTATGGCGTCGGTGGCGCCAGCGGGTTCGCGACGGTCAGTCCCTGACGCTGCTCGGCGAGCATGAACGCGGCCGGCTGGCTGCCGATATCGGGATCTCGCGAGCGGAGTTGGACGCCGCGCTGTCGCGGCCGCCCTGGCGGGATCGCCACGTCCGCTAGTTGACCGCGGCCGGCGCGGCCGTTAGGAGACCGGCGCAATCCTGCTCCGTCTCCCATTCCCCGTGCGGTCATGGTCGCGGCCATCCTCTCCGAGATCCGCGCGACGCTTGCCGTCGCCGTGCCGCTTGCCGCCGCCAATTTGGCGCAGATGGCGATGGGCGTCACCGATACGGTGATGGTCGGCGCGCTCGGCGGAACCGCGCTCGCCGCGGTCGGTCTCGGCGCCGGCTTTTATTTCACCAGTGTGGTGATCTGCCAGGGCGTGCTCGGTGCGGTGTCGCCGCTGGCGGCCTTTGCCATCGGCGCCGGCAACCGCGTGGCGGCGGGCCGGGTCGGCGGCAGCGGATTGGCGCTGGCGGCGCTGCTCGCGGCGCCGGTGGTGGGCGCGATGATGGTCGCCGGCCGGCTGCTCGACCTGATCGGCTACGACCCGGCGCTGGCCCGCGAGATCGGCCATTTCCTGCGCGCCGTCGTGTGGGGCGCGCCGGGGTTTCTCGGGTTTGCCGTGCTGCGCAGTCAGCTCGCGGCGGTCTCGCGGGCGCGGGTGGTGATGATCGTCTTCGCGCTGTGCGTCCCGACCAATGCCGGGCTCAACTGGCTGCTGATCTTCGGCCATCTCGGCTTGCCCCGGCTCGGTCTGGCCGGCTCGGGCTATGCGTCGGCGATCAACCAGTGGCTGATGTTCCTGGGGCTCGCCGCGGTGTTCTGGGCGGCGCGCGGCAACGATCCGGCGTATCGGCTGCGCATCGGCATTGGCGGAATCATGGCGGATATTCGCCGCATCCTGCGCTTGGGGTTGCCGATCGCCGGGCTGCAGGCGATGGAGATCAGCGTCTTCGTCTTTTCGATGATGCTGATGGGGCTGTTCGGCGCCGACGCGCTTGCGGCGCATCAGATCGCGATCAACTGCGCCAGCATCTCGTTCATGGTGCCGCTCGGCATCGGCCAGGCGGCGACGGTGCGGATCGCCGCCGAGCTCGGCGGCGGGCGGGGTGAGGCGGCGCGGCGAGCGGGGTTCGTCGCGCTCGGGCTCGGGATGGCGTTCATGGCGGCGGCGGCGGCGGCGTTGGCGACGTTAGGGGAGGTGATTGTCGGCGCCTATGTCGTGGCGGGAGACCCCGCCAACCGCACGCTCGTCGCGCTGGCGCTGCATTTTCTGCTAATCGCCGCATTGTTCCAAATCGTCGACGGGATGCAGGCGGTCGCGGCAGGAGCCTTGCGCGGATACCAGGACACCACGGTGCCGATGCTTTATGCCGCAATCGGCTATTGGGGCGTCGGTTTTGCCGGCGGCTGGGCCTTGGCCTTTCCGCTGAAATTCGGCCCGATCGGGTTGTGGTGGGGGTTCGTGCTGGGGCTGGGCGCGGTGGCCGGGCTGCTGACCGCGCGCTTATTCCGCCACAGCGGTCAGGTAACCTGAGCCAGCTCGCGCGCGCGCCGCGAGTGCGTTGCCGCGGCGTGGTCCTTGGCCAGCACAGTGTAGACCGCCGGCAGCACGAACAGCGTGAACATGGTGCCCACCGACATGCCGGCGGCGACCACGACGCCGATCGAGAAGCGGCTCGCCGCGCCGGCGCCGCTCGCGATCAGCAGCGGCACCAGGCCCACCACCATCGCCGCCGTCGTCATCAGGATCGGGCGCAGGCGGACGCGGGCGGCGCGCTCGATGGCGCGGCGGCGGTCGAGGCCTTCGTTCACCTGCAGCTGGTTGGCGAACTCGACCATCAGGATGCCGTGCTTGCTGATCAGGCCGATCAAGGTCACCAGCCCGACCTGGGTATAGATGTTCATCGTCGCCAGGCCGAAGAACAGCGGGAACAGCGCGCCGCAGATCGACAACGGCACGCTGACCAGGATCACCAACGGGTCGCGCAGGCTCTCGAACTGCGCCGCCAGCACCAGAAAGATCACGATCAGCGCGAAGACAAAGGTGGCGACGAGCTGCTTGCCCTCTTGCACGTATTGGCGCGCGTCCGACAGATAATCGTGGCCAAAGCCGGTCGGCAGCCCCTTGGCCTGCTGCTCGAGAAAATCGACCGCCTGGCCCATCGTGACCCCCGGCATCGGCACCGCCTGGAACGTCGCCGAGTTGAGCTGGTTGTAGCGGGTCAGCGCGTTGGGCGCGGTATCGGTCGTGACCTTGACCAAATTCGACAGCGGCACCGGCTGGGCGGCGGCCGAGTTGACGTAATAGCGGGTAAGCGTGTCGCCGTTCAGCCGGTCGACCCGCGGCACTTGCGGGATCACCTCGTAGGAGCGGCCGCCGAGGTTGAAGCGGTTGACGAAATTCTCGCCGACCAGCAGCGCCAGCGTGTCGCCGATCGACTGCATGGTGATGCCGAGCTCGTTGGCCTTGCTGCGGTCGATATCGACGCGGAGGGTCGGCTGGTTGAAGGCGAGGTCGCTGTCGGTGACGATGAAGAGCCCGCTCTTGCGCGCGGCGTCCTTGATCTTCTCCATCGCGTTGAAGATGCTGACGAAGTCGCCAGTCGAATCGATCACCATCTGCACCGGCAGCCCGCCGATCGAGGCCGGCAGCGGCGGCAGCGAGAACACGAAGGCGCTCATGCCCTCGACGGCGCTGACCTTCTGCTGCATCACAGGCTTGATCAGCGCGGCGTTCCGGCTGCGCTCGCCCCAGGGCTGGAGGATCACCCCGGCGATGCCCTGGTTGGGCCCGTTGCGACCGTTGACGACAAAGCGCAGCTCGGCCTCGGGGAACGAAGTCAGCGCCTTGTCGAGCTCGTCTCCGTAAGCGTCGAGATAGTCGAGGTTGGCGTATTGCGGCGCCTTGGTCAGCGCGAACAGCACGCCCTGATCCTCTTCGGGCGCCAGCTCGGTCTTGGTGTGCATGTACATGAAGCCGAGCGCGACAAAAATCGCCGCCGCGAACATCGCCGTTACCGGGCGATAGTCGAGCGAGTGCTCGAGCCGGGTGCCGTACCAATTCGCCAGCCGGTTGAAGCTGCGGTCGAGGAAGCCGGCAAACCCGCCCCCGGCGGCGCCGTGCTTCAAGAACAGCGAGCACATCATCGGCGACAGGGTCACCGCGACGATGCCGGAGATGATGACCGCGCCCGCCAGGGTGAAGGCGAACTCGCGGAACAAGGTGCCGGTCACCCCGCCGAGAAAGCCGATCGGGGCATAGACGGCGGCCAGGGTCAGGGTCATTGAGATCACCGGTCCGGCGATCTCGCGGGCGCCGATCATCGCCGCCTGGGGCGGGCTCTTGCCCTCCTCGATATGGCGGTAGACGTTCTCGACGACGACGATGGCGTCGTCGACGACCAGCCCGATCGCCAGCACCATCGCCAGCAGGGTCAGCAGGTTGAGGCTGAAGCCGAGCGCCGACATGAGGATCCCGGCGCCGATCAGCGACAGCGGGATGGTGACGATCGGGATCACCACCGACCGGAAACTTCCGAGGAACAGGAAGATCACGACGACGACGATCACCACTGCCTGGCCCAGCGTTATCTTGACCTCGTCGATCGAGGCTTGGATGAAGCGGGTCGAATCGTAGGCGATCTGCATCTTGACCGATGGCGGCAGCGTGCGCTCGATTTCGGGCAGCAATTTGCGCACCCCGGCGACCAGGGTCAGCGGGTTGCCGTCAGGCGTCGCCTGGATGCCGATAAAGACGGCGTGCTGCCCGTTCATCATCACGCTGGAGGTCCAGCTCTGTGCGCCGAGATCGACGGTGGCGATGTCCTCCATCCGAACCACCGCGCCGTTGGTCGATTTGACCACCATGCGCTTGAACTGGGCGACGTCGGTCAGCCCGGTCTTGGCGTCGACATTGGTGACGGTAAAGAAGCCTTTTGCCTGGCCCGGGGCGGATTGGTAATTGTTGGCGCGGATCGCCGCCGCCACGTCGCTCGCCGAGATGCCGCGCGCCGCCATGTGCGCCGGGTCGAGCCACAGCCGCATCGCAAAGGTCTGACCGCCGAGGATGTCGGCCGAGGCGACGCCGTCAACCGTCGACATCAGCGGCTGCACCACCCGGGTCAGATAGTCCGAGATCCCCGCCGCCTGCAATTCCGCGCTGGCGAAGCCGATATACATGACCGCGGTGGTCTGCCCGGTCGATTTGAGGATGATCGGGTCCTGCGCCTCGGTCGGGATCAAGTACTTGACCTGCTGGACCTTGGCCATGATGTCGGTCAGCGCCTGGCTCGGGTCGTAGTTGAGCTTGATATAGGCGGTGACCGTGCTGGTGCCCTGGATCGAGTTCGAGGTCAGGTAGTCGATGCCCTCGGCAGTGGCGACGGCCTGTTCGATCGGCGTGGTGATAAAGCCCTGCACCAGATCCGGCGAGGCGCCGGGATAGGCCGTGGTGACGGTGATCGTCGTGTTCGAGAGCTTGGGGTATTGGCGGATCTGCAGCCCGAACATGCATTTGAGGCCGATCAGCAGGATCAGCAGGCTGACGACCAGAGCCAGAACGGGCCGGCGGATGAAAATGTCGGTGAAATGCATGAACGTGACCTAACGACTTAAAGTCGGTGCCGAGGCGACCCTCACCCTCCCATCGCTGATGCGATGGGTCCCTCCCTCTCCCGCAAGCGGTAGAGGGGCAATGCAGTCGGCGGTAGCCCTATACCCTTTTCCGCTTGCAGGAGAGGGTGCTGAGCGCAGCGAAGCGGGTGAGGGCGACATCGCAATGCCCCTCAATGGGTGGTCGGGTTGGCCGGCGGCGGCGGCGGGGGATTGCCGGTGACCGTGACCGCGGCGCCGTCCTGCACCTTGACCTGGCCGGCAGCGACGACCTCATCGCCGGGCTTCAGCCCCGACAGGATCGCCACCTTGCTTTCCCAGCGCTGGCCGGTCTTGACCGAGGTGCGGAACGCTTTCATCACCGGCTTTCCGGCGGCATCGGCGCCGTCCTGGCGGATCACATAAACGCTATCGCCGTAGAGCGTGTAGTCGACCGCGGTCTCCGGCAGCACCACCTGGTCGACCTCCGCCGGCAGCACTACTTGCGCGTCGACGAACATGCCGGGGAGCAGCGCCTCGTCCCGATTGGTCATCGTCGCCTGCACCGTTATCGTGCGGGTATCGGCGCGGATCTGCGGCTCGATGGTGGCGATCGTCGCGGTGAACTTGCGGTCGGGGAAGGCGTCGGTGGTGACGTTGACGGTCTGGCCCAGCTTGATCGCCGAGCGTAGCTGCGTCGGCAGCGTGAAATTGACGTAGAGCGTCGACAGATCGGTCAGGCTCACGACCGGGGCGCCGGGCTGCAGGTATTGGCCGAGATTGACTTCGCGCACCCCCAATCGCCCTGCGAACGGTGCAGAAATCTGCTTTTGCGCGATGATGGCCGTGGTCTTTTGGATTTGCGCATTGGCCTGATCGAGCTGGCTCTGCGCCTGGTCGACGGTTTCCTGCGCTGCGAACTGTCGCGCCGCGAGCGTCTGGGAGCGCTGCAGCGAAACCGCGGCCAAGCGTTTCTGGGCCTGAAAATTGGCGAGATCGCCTTTGTCCGGCCCGTCGTCGAGCTGCACCAGCTTGTCGCCGGCCTTGACGAGGGCGCCGGCCTCAAAGCTGATCGCGACGACCCGGCCGCCGACCTCGGGGCTTATCGTCACCCAATGCACCGCGTTGAGCGACCCGATGCCGTTGGCGTAGCGCGGTACCGATTCGCTGGTCGCCTTGACCGCCGCGATCTGTGCCGGCGGCGGTTTGTTGTTGGCGAAAAAATTGGCGATGGCGTGGTCGCGGAAGCTGTTGAAGCCGTAAAGTCCCCCCAGCACCAAGGCGAGCAGCACGCCGACGATGACGAGCCACCGCACGCGCTTCGCCCGGCTCGGGGGCGGATGACCCCGCCGCACCCGTGTTCCGATCTCGACATCGGCCGTTTTGACGTCGCCGTCCATGACCCCGTCCTTCGTTCCTGGGCCTATTCTGCTGCCGGTTGCAGTGGCTCGGCGCTGTTCGAGGCGGCGATCGCCGCCGGGTTCATGCCGATCCCGCGCAGAATGAATTCGCTGGCCTCGTCGACCATCTGTTCGAGCGCACCCTCATAAGGAATGCAGCCCTGTGGCGGCAAAAATGTGAAGGCCATCATCGCCGCGACGTGCTGGGCGAACCAGAACCGGTTGGCGCCGCTCGCCGGCAGCGCAGCTAGGTCGCCCGCCGCCGCGGCGGCCTCCAGCGATGCGGTGAAGAGCGGCACCACCCGGGGGCAGATCGCCGCGAACAGCTCGCGGGCATAGTCGCCGTCTTCGAGAAAGCTGTGCAATACCAGCCGCATGCGCATGTCGAGCTCGGGGCGCTCGATCTCGTCGCCGAGGACGAAACGCCGCACCATAAAGCGCACGATGCAGGTAAGCGTCTCGGTCGAGGCGGGGAGGGTCGCCAGCTTTTCCAGCGCCGGATCGCCCTCGCAGCCCAGCGCCAGGATCTCGCGGTAAAGCGACTGCTTGCTCGGAAAATGGCGAAACAGCAGCGCCTCGGACACGCCGGCCGCGGCCGCGAGCTCGCGCGTCGTCGTGCCGGCGAACCCCTTACGCGCGAAAAGCGGCAGCGCCGCCGTGACGATCGCTTTGCGGCGTTCGTCGTTATCCAATCTGCTGACTGCCATTCGGCGGCTAAGTAAGCGCTCACTCACCTTTCGTCAAGCACGGTGTTGCGGCGCAGCAAACGACGATTACCGGGACGTAAAACAACCTGCCGCCGCGATATGGTGTAACCTCAGCGGGCGATGCGTCTGTTTCTCGCCCTCGTCATCATCCTGCTCGCGGCGGCCGTGTTCGCCTATCCGCCGCTGCTGGAAGGCAGCGACGGCGAATGCAGCGCGCTGGAGGAACTGGTCGCCCATCCGGTCGCTCACGACGGCTCGGGGCGTCTTGCTGTGGGTCCGCTCTACGGTTCCAGCTCCAGCAACCCGAGCGGCGCTGCATTCGCCAGGGACCGCTACCCCGCGCTTCCCGTCGAGGCGGGATGCGCCCTCGCCTACTGGAAGATCATGTTCGATCCGCCGGTTGCGGCCCCCGCCGCCCCCCAAGCCGCGCCGGCCGAGCCGTCGCCGGCCGGCGACAGCGCGCGTCCGAGCGGCGCTGTCGCCTCGATCGTCGCCCGCGGCATCACTCCCAACGGCGACCCGATCTCGCCGGGGGCGATTTTCACGCTGCCGATGGAATCCGTCGCGATCCGCGTCGATTACCCCGGCAGCGCCAATGCCGTCCGCTTTCGCTTGCTGCAGGGGCGAGCGGTCACTGCCTCCTGCGACGGACAGAAAGGCGCAGCCGGAACCGCCTGGTGCAGGTTCGACGTGAGCCTGCGCAAGGGGGTTTATTCGATCGCCGTTTCCGCCAACGACGCGCCGCTCGGCCAATTTCCGTTTACGGTGATCGGCAGATAGCGCATCACGGTGCGCAGCAAATGGCACGCGATGACCCTCCCACCGAAGGGATCAGCGGCGCATTCCGCCTATGGGCGAGCCGCCGCTCGTGCTGCTGGTCGATCGCGCACGCGCCGCCAACCCGCGGCTGTTCGATGATGGAGCATATGGGCGGGATGATGGCGGGCATGGGGCTCGTTGGCCTGCTGGGTATCGTCGTTCTGCTGCTTGCGGCGGCGGCGCTGGTGAAGTACCTGTTTTTCAACCGCCGGCGCTGATGATGTCACACGATGCCGCCCCGCCGTCACCGGCCCTCGTCGCCGGCGAGCGTGCCCGAATCATCGCCCAGGCCTTCCGGCTCGAATGGTTCACGATTGGCTGGATGAGCATCGAAGCCGTGGTGGCGATCGGCGCGGGGATCGCCGCGCAGAGCATCACGCTGACCGCATTCGGTATCGACAGCGTTATCGAACTCGCCTCGGCCGGCGTTCTGCTGTGCCCTCTCTCGGTCGAGCTGAAACATGGCCAGGACTTTTCCGAGCATGCCGAACGCACCGCCAGCCGCATGGCGGGCGGACTGCTGTTCGCGCTCGCGGCCTATGTGATCATCGCCGCCGGTTGGGGTCTTTGGACCCAGCGAGGGGAAACATTTTCCTGGCCCGGGCTGATCATCGCCGCGCTGGCGATCCCGATCATGTATGTGCTGGCGCGGCGCAAGCTCGCCGTCGCCGGGCGCCTTGGCAGTAACGCCTTGCGCGCCGACGCGATCGAGGCGGTCGCCTGCGGCTGGCTATCTCTGGTCGTCGTGCTCGGTCTGCTGGCGCAACTTGCGCTCGGCGCCTGGTGGATCGACAGCGTGACCTCGCTCGCGATCCTATGGTTTTTGATCAAGGAAGGCCGCGAGGCGTGGTCGGGCGAAGATTGCTGCGATCACGAAGGCCAGCTCTGATATTGAAGCTCATGGCCGAGCTTTCCACGACTATCGAGACAATCCGCTATTACGAACGGATCGGGTTGCTGCCGCAGCCGCGCCGGCGTGGGGCAGATATCGTCGCTACGATGCGACGACATCGCCCTGTCGCACGCGCACCGGTCAGCGCCGTTCCAACATCGCTTCGGCGCTGGAGATGCCGTATTCGCCCGAGGGCTCGACATTGAGCTCCTTGACGACGCCGTCCTCGACCACCATCGAATAACGCTGCGAGCGCATCCCCATGCCGGCTCCGATGCGGTCGACGGTGAGGCCCATCGCCTCGGTGAACTCGCACGACCCGTCGCCGAGCATCGTCACCTTGCCGGCGGCGTTGTGCTCCTTGCCCCAGGCGCCCATCACAAAGGCGTCGTTGACCGACAGGCAGGCGATCTCGTCGATGCCCTTCGCCTTCAGCGCCGCCGAATTGGTGACGTAGCCCGGCAGGTGGCGCGACGAGCACGTGCGGGTATAGGCGCCGGGCAGCGCGAACAGCGCCACCTTCTTGCCTTTGAAGTAGTCGTCCGAGGACACCGCGTTGACGCTGCCGTCGTCGTTGAGGTGACGCAGGGTCACGCTCGGAACCTTGTCGCCCACTTTGATGGCCATATTTCTCTCCTTAGCCCGGTTCGAGGGTCAGTTTCGCGGAATGCGGAAGATCGCCTTGCCGGCCATGCCGCGGTCCAGCAGGCGCGCGCCGGCGGCGGCGATGTCGTGCCAATCATGCTCGACGAGGCGCGGCTTCAACGAGCCGTCGGCGATCAGCGACACCAGTAGCGCGAGGTCGGGGCCGAATTTTTCCTCCGGCTCGCAGGTGAAATAATGGAAGCCTTGCAGCCGCGCGTTCTGGTGCTCGGCGAAGTCGCGGAAATTGATCGGGGTCGGCTCGCCCGACGAATTGCCGTAAAGGACGACGGTCCCTTTGGCCTCGATGCGCTGCATCGCCGCGGTCAGCGAGGCGCCGCCGGCGGCTTCGAGGATCAGCTCGTAACGCCCCTGGGCCTGGTCGATGCCGGTGACAATCTCGGCCGCGCCGAGCCCGTCGAGGACGCGGGCGCGCTCCGGGTTGCCGACCACCGCCGTCACCCGCGCTCCCGACCGCACTGCGAGCTGCACCGCAAGGTGGCCGACCCCGCCGGCCGCGCCGGTGATCAGCACCCGCTTGCCGAGAAGCGGCGCGCCGTGGCGCAAGGTGCGCAGCGCGGTCAGCCCGGCGACCGGCAAGGACGCGGCCTCGGCGAACGAGACATTGTCGGGGAGCGGGGCCATGCGGTGGCTCGGCACCGCAGCGCGCTCGGCCCAGCCTTCCCAGTCGGTCAGGCAGACCACCCGCGTGCCGGCGGTGGGGCCGCTGCCGTCGGCGGCTTGGCGCACCACCACCCCGGCGATGTCCTGGCCGGGGCGCCAGCCTTCCGGGCGCACCTGGAACAGCCGCATCTCGCCACGGTTGAGCGAGAAGGCGTGCACCGCGACCAGCGCCTCGTTGGCTGCCGGCTGCGGCTCGGGCACCTCGCGGATCGCGACCGGTGCCGCTCCGCCCGGCGTATTGACGACAGCGAGCATTGCCAAGCTCCTCCCTAAAGCCCCTCTCCCGCGTGCGGGAGAGGGAGGGGC
>JBBRPG010000129.1:0-11823 GCA_038228485.1 Alphaproteobacteria bacterium | reverse complement strand
TCTCGTACCAGGCGCCACCGACACAATCCCCATAGCCGACCCCGCCATCCCGCGGCTTCGCTCAATCCGGCTTCAATGAGGTCGCGATCACGCCTCCGCCCCCCGACTGTGCCGCGCGACCTCACAGAACCCTCCAGATTCTGGTTGCGCGAACATGAATATATGTTAGTTAAGAAACTGTTTAATTTTGGCATCTAGGTAGATTCCGAAGCCACCAGAATATTAATCCGGGCTCACTCGGAGCAGCAGTTCCCCCCCTATATTGGGGGAAGTTACTTATCCCTGCTGGGGATCGCTCTGAATTTATTTGTCGATGGAAATTGCGAACCCGTCCAACCCTGTCGTCGTCCCCCCAATACCATCCGGGCCCGAAGCACGCGACGGACGCGATTAGGGCAGAACTCTTTTGGCTTCTGCCGCCACTGGCAACCGGTTGCCGCTTTATAAAGCAGCCCGACGATCGCGCGCAGGTCAGTCTCGTGCGGCCACCGGATGTCTGTCGCGCCGGCATCAAGGGCGCAACCAAGCCCCATTCGGCACGGTTCCGGGAGGCAGGCGGCATGGCACCAGCGGTGTTTGGACCCTCGGCAAAGCCGCTCTCCGCCGCTGGATCGCCATGGTGAGCGCAGCGATGGTGAGTTCGGCACGCATATGGTCGCGCATGGCCCAACCGACCAGGTCGGGTCCGTCAAGTTGGTGTAAATCGGGGTGGAGTTTGAGGTGGCCATTGCAGATCGAGGGGATGGCCGAACTTACACCGCCACTGATCGACGCCGATCCAGCCAAACTTCCACCCATGGCGGCCTGACCACATTCCATCTCCGGTCGTCTTGATGAGGCGGCCGTGGTGCTCAAGGACTAACGGTTCGAGTAACGTGAATCGCAGAGATTTTACCTGCAACCAGGTGTCTGTCTCGGCTTTCTACATGAGGCCGATGTACCCAACCACGTCGGATACAAGGATCGCAGAGAGCCGCCGGTTCTCGACCGATCGTGATCGCCGAGGTAACGCTGCGCTCTCCTTCTCACCATATTCAGCCTGCCGATCGCGAGCTTGCTGCCGATAAGGCCGGCGCAAACGCCACAACCGGGCTAGGTTCGATCAAGCCCAACTTCGGCATCGTCGCGCGGATCACGTCGGCGACGTGAGACGGAATGAGATGGGCATAGTGCCGTTCGGTCATTCGTGTGTCGGCATGGCCAAGATTTGCCGCAATCACCGGGAGCGGCGCCCCAGCCTGCAATAGGTGCGTGGCATAAGTGTGTCGCAGGATGTGAAAGCTGGCGGGCGGATCAATCTCGGCGCGACTGCAAGCCTCGCGAAGAGGACGATGCTGATGCGATTTGCCCCATCGGCCTTCGTCCGATCGGGTGAACACCAGCCCTGTGCCGGGCTTGCCGGCCACGTGCCGCTCGAACAGCGCCACGCCGTCTTCGGTAAGTACGACATGGCGTGACCGCCCGGCTTTGCTGACGCGCACGCTAACTGTGCCAGCGTCGCGGCTAAAGTCCCCGGTTTGGAAATCGACTATTTCGCCATACCGGCAGCCGGTTAGCAGCGCGCACTGTACCAGTGGACGGAAGCCGGGGTCGCAGGCATTGACGAGCCGTTGCGCCTCGGCATGGCTGAGGTAGCGTATCTTTGGAGCGCTTGCCTCCCGAAACGGCCTTACTCGCCTCCAGGCTGCATCGTTTGCCGCTTGTCCTTCTCGGAAGGCCAGGTTAAGCGCGGCCTTAAGAATGCCGAAAATGCGGTTGGCGCTGGCACGACGGCGACGCACAGCCTCATGGTCCTCGATGTCAATCTGTCGGACGTTCTGCTGCCGCGCAATCGTCCGGGTCCGGAGCCGGGGCGGGGCCTCGGCAAGTTCTGCGTGCCAGTGTCGGATCATCGCCGCCGTCAATGCCGCCACTTCGTTAGAACCGAGTTTTGGACGGATGAAAGCGTCTGTGCTGATTTCAAGGCGGTCGAGCGCTTTGCCACCACGCCGCCGGTAGTCGGCGATGTAGTCGTCCAAGCAGCGGTTGACCGTATAGGGGCCGGTTTTCCCCTTCGCATCGAGAGCGGCGAGCCAATCCCGCGCCTTCACCTGAGCCTGAGCGTAGTCGAGGATGCGTTCGCCATCGGCATCGAGCACGTCGTCAGCTGGGCCGAGTGTTGTTTCGTGGCGGCGTTCGCTCTCGATCAAGCGCACTAGCCAACTGCCACCCTTTGGACCCCTGCGATAGCCGAGGGCGAATCCACGGGCGATCGGCACCCAATACCCAGATTTCTTTGCCGGTAGCTTGGCACGGGCGGAACGGGTATCGAGCTTTGTGCTGCGAACGATGCGAGCCATCTCGATCCGCTTCCCAAAATTATCCCAAAAATATGTACGCCGACAAGTGTGGACCCACAAGGACGATAATTTAGCTATTTCAACGATAATTAGTACGGCGGGTTGTCCGCGAGCGTCCGCATATAGCGAAGTTATCCCACTCTCACGGCGGTAACAGGGGTTCGAATCCCCTAGGGGACGCCAATTATTTCAAAACGTTATTCAATGGGCGGCGCGCCCAAAAGCCCGATGTACGGCTATCATATATATACGGCGGAGATGTACCGGGACGGCGGTGGACAACAGGTCGTAGCAGGCAACAACCAAGGCTTCGGACCGCCTCTGTCGGATGACGCGTAGCTCGCCTGAGCTGACCTTGCCACGGGTTGCACCCGGACCTTTCTCGGGCGCCAGCCCTCGCACTTGGAATGGGCCCTTTGCCCCTCTTAAGGCCTTCGTACCGCTCAAGCGGAAGTAAGCACGGGGTGGAAACGAGAACCTTCGCCGGCGTCGCAATCTATGTCGCCGCGGCGCCGATGCTGTTGAAAAAATCCCGCCTGGGCGGATAGTAGGTACAGAGCTTCATCGTCTCCGCCTCCCCACGGATCATGCCCGATGCCGGACCTGCCGCACGATAGCGCACCGCCGACCCCGACGTTGCTCGCCGACTACCGGCCGCCGGATTTTGTGATCGACGCGGCGGAGCTTGTCTTCACCCTCGGCGAGGACGAGACGCGGGTGGCGTCGCACCTGACCGTGCGCCGCAACCCCGCCGCCGCCAACGCAAAGGCGCCACTGCGCCTCGACGGCGAGGAATTGGAGCTGATCTCGATCGCGCTCGACGGCGCTGCGCTGGCATCTGACCGCTATCGCATCGAGCCGGGCTGCAAACTCACCATTTTCGATCCGCCCGACACGTTTACCCTGGACATCGCGGTACGGCTCAAGCCTCAGCTCAACACCGCGCTCAGCGGTCTCTACACCTCGGGCGGCAATTTCTGCACCCAATGCGAGGCGGAGGGGTTTCGCCGCATCACCTGGTTTCTCGACCGGCCCGACGTGTCGGCGCGCTATTCGGTGCGCATCGAGGCCGACAAGGCGCGCTACCCTATCCTGTTATCGAACGGCAATCCTGCGGAGACGGGCGATCTGTCGGGCGGCCGGCATTTCGCCACCTGGGTGGATCCGCACCCAAAGCCCAGTTATCTGTTCGCGCTGGTCGCCGGCGACCTGGTCGCGCTCGAAGACAGCTTCACCACCAGCTCCGGCCGCGAGGTCGCGCTGGCGATTTGGGTCAGGCGCGGCGACGAGGACAAATGCGCCCACGCGATGGCCTCGCTCAAGGCGTCGATGAAATGGGACGAGGAGACCTACGGCCTCGAATACGACCTCGACGTCTTCAACATCGTCGCGGTCAGCGATTTCAACATGGGGGCGATGGAGAACAAGGGGCTCAACGTCTTCAACACCCGCTATGTGCTGGCCAAGCCCGACACCGCGACCGACACCGATTACGAGAACATCGAGGCGGTGATCGGCCACGAATACTTCCACAACTGGACCGGCGACCGCGTCACCTGCCGCGACTGGTTCCAGCTGTCGCTGAAGGAAGGGCTGACCGTCTTCCGCGACCAGCAATTCTCGGCCGATATGGGCAGCGAGGCGGTGTGCCGCATCGCTGACATCCGGGCGCTGCGCGCCGCCCAGTTCCCCGAGGATGCCGGGCCCTTGGCGCACCCGGTTCAGCCGCAAAGCTATCTGCGGATCGACAATTTCTACACCGCTACGGTTTACAACAAGGGCGCCGAGCTGATCCGCATGATGCATACGCTGCTGGGCCGCGACGGCTTCCGGCGCGGCATGGACCTCTATATCCAGCGGCATGACAACTCGGCCGCGACCATCCCCGATTTCGTGTCGGCGATGCAGGACGCGAGCGGTATCGACCTCGGCGAGTTTTCGCGCTGGTACCATCAGGCCGGCACCCCGGAGATCACGGTCGAGGACCGCTATGATCCCGAGTCGCGCATTTTTGAGCTGACCGTGTCGCAAAAGACGCCGCCGACCCCCGGGCAGCCCGATAAGGCGCCGGTGACGGTCCCGCTGGCGATGGGCCTCATCGGGCAGAATGGCGACGAGATGCCGACTCGGCTCGACGGCGAGCCTGCGGCACAGGAGGGGACCCGTCTCCTGGTCTGCAACCAGCCGCGCCAGACCTTTCGCTTTGTCGATGTCGCGGCCCAGCCGGTGCCGTCGCTGCTGCGCGGATTTTCGGCGCCGGTGAAGCTTGCCGGAGTGTCGCTGAACCGGTTCAAATTCCTGGCGATCCACGACACCGACCCGGTCGCGCGCTGGGATGCCGGTCAGCGCGCGGCGACCGCCGTTTTGCTCGAACGGGTGGCGCTGTGGCGGGCCGGCAAACCCTTGCCGCCGCTCGACGGCGACCTGGTCGCGGCGATGCGCCATACGCTCGCCGACGCGGCGCGCGACCCGGCTTTCGCCGCCGAGGCGCTGCTGCTGCCCGGCGAGATGACGCTGGCCGACGAGATGGTGGTGGTCGATGTCGAGGGCATCCACGCGGTGCGCGAGGAGGCCCGCGCGGCGATCGCCTCCGCGCTGGCCACCGCGCTCGGCGAGGCCTACCGCAATCTTGGTGATCTCGGCCCCTACCGCACCGACGGTGCGGCAATCGGCAAGCGGGCGCTGCGCAATGTCTGTCTCGGCTATCTCTCGGCCGGTCACCCGGAAGGCGGGGCGCGGCTCGCCAAAGTGCAGTTCGATGCGCAGCAGAACATGACCGACGTGCTGGCGGCGTTGTCGGTACTGACTGACATAGACTGCGCGGAACGGGCGGAGGCGCTCGACGCGTTCTACCGGCGCTGGCAGGACGACCCGCTCGTCGTCGACAAATGGTTCGCGCTGCAGGCGCGCTCGTCGTTGCCCGGCACGATCGCGGCGGTGCGGGCGCTGACCGCGCACCCGGCTTTCACCCGCAGCAACCCGAACCGGCTGCGCGCGCTGATCGGCACCTTCTCGCAAGGCAACCAGCTGCATTTCCACGATGCCTCGGGCGCCGGCTACGCCTTCCTCGCCGACGAGGTGCTGGCGCTCGATCCCGACAACCCGCAAGTCGCGGCGCGGATCGTCCAGCCTTTGGGGCAATGGCGACGCTTCGACCCGGCGCGCCAGGCGCTGATGAAGGCGGCGCTGCAGCGCATCCACGACCGCCCGGGCCTGAGCGCCAACACCTTCGAAATGGTGTCGAAAAGCCTCGCCGATTAGGCCCGGGTCGGTATGGCCGCGCAGCGGCCAAAGAATAACCACGGTGACGCCGAGGACACGGAGGTTCTCGGCCTCTCATCTGCCTCTGTGTCTCCGGGGTGAACTTTGGCGCTTCGCGCCGATGTCGGCTCTTCGGCCTTGAACCAGACAACGAAACAGGGCGGCTCGAGAGCCGCCCTGTCGTCGTCCGCTAGATCGTTCCGCGTTACGGCGCGGTGATCTCGACCCGCCGGTTCTGCGGCTCGCGCACGCCGTCGGCGGTGGGCACGCGGTTATCGTTCTCGCCGTGGCCGCTGACCGCCATCTGGTTGCGCGGCACGCCTTGCTGGCTGAGCGCGTTGGCGACGGCATTGGCGCGCCGTTCGGAAAGCCGCTGGTTGTAGCTCGGCGAACCGGAGCGGTCGGTGTAGCCGGTAACCTGGATCTGCACCGGGCCGCCCGACCTGTAGGCAGCTGCCGCCTGCTGGATGATCGCCATGCCGTCCGAGGTGATGTTGGCCTTATCCCAATCGAAGAAGACGATGAACACCTTCGGCGCCGGAGGCGGCGGCGGGGCGGGCATCGCCGCCGGCAGGGGGGCGGGCGGAGGCGGCGGCGCGCCGAAATGGTAGTTGACCTTGGCCAGGATCGCTTGCTCGCGCAGGCTGACATTGCCGGTCACCGGCACCAAGCCGGCTGCGGTCGCCCGGCGGCCGAGATTGACGTGGTCGTGTCCGTAATCGGTATAGCGGTATTCGGCGCCGACCGAGACGTTCGGGGTGAGGGCGTATTCGAGCCCGCCGCCCGCTGTCGGCCCCATCAGGACGGTCGAATCGGAGCTGGAGCCTCCCCCGACGTAATTCGCCTTCATGCTGACGTCGGCAAAGGCGATGCCGCCGGTCGCGTACAACAGCGCCGGGCCGAAAGCATAGCCGACCCGCCCGCGCGCCGAGGCGTTCCACGACGACGAGGTGTTGAAGTTGTCGCCGGCGACAAAGCCGCCATTGGCTGCGCCCACCCTGCCTGAACCCGACGGCCCGCCGCCGCGGAAATCGCCCTCGACGCCCAGGACGAAGTTGTTCAGCTGCCAGTTGTAGCCGGCCTGGCCGCCGCCGGTAATGTTGGTGTCATGCGCGGTTTGGCTAACCCTGCCGCCGGTCGCGGGGATCGTCGCGGAGCTGCCGAGCCGGGTCCATTCGCCACCGAGGTTGAGGCCGACATAGGGGCCGCCCCAATTCACTGCCGCGGGAGGCCCGATCTGCGCCGCCGCTGGAAGTGTCGACGAGAGCAGCGCAAATCCCGCCGCCGCGGTTGCCGAGTAGCGCATAAATCCCCTCCACGCTTTGATGACCAGCGAGCCGCCGCGCGCCGGCAGACCGACGCGGTCAACCGAAAGCGCAATTTCCATGGGCTCGCCCGATCAACATTGGCTAGAGCAGGACGGTTCCGCAGCGGCGCTCGAATTCGCCTGCGGCGTGGCGCCGCGGCAACAAGCCTGGCTATAAATCGAGTTCCAGGATGTCGCCTTTGGCGCGGGTGCAGCAGGTCAGCACATAGCGCTTGCGGTCGGCCGGGCGCAGGATCTGGTCGCGGAAATCGGGCTCTCCGGCGACGTACGGGGTGAGGCAGGTGCCGCAATAGCCGAGCTCGCACGAGGTGTCGACCTTGACCCCGTTGCGGCGCAGCGCGCGGGCGATCGACTCGTCGGCGCGTACCTCATACTCGCCGCCGGATTTGGCGAGCCGGACGCGAAAGGCGCGGTCCTCGCCGACCATCTCGGGGATCGCCGCCGCCGGGCCTTTGAAATATTCGGAGTGCACCGTGCGCGGCGGCCAATGCGTCGCCGCCCGCGCCACCGCATCCATCAGCCCGGCCGGCCCGCAATAGTAAAGATGCGTTCCGGGCGGCGGCTCTCTAAGCAACGTGGCGACATCGAGCCCCTTCGCCGGGTCGCCGCCGTCGTAGTGGAATGTCGCCTGTCCCATAGCCGCGAGCAGCGACAATTCCTCGCGGAACGCGGTGCGCTCCGGCGAACGAGAGCAGTAGTGCAGGTGGAAATCGGCGCGACGGCGCTTCAATTCGGCGATCATCGCCATGATCGGGGTAATGCCGATGCCGCCCGCGATCAGCCAGTGCCGCTCGGCCTCCTCGGTCAGCGGAAAGAAATTGCGCGGCCACGACACTTCGAGCAACTCGCCGACCCGCGCCTGCTCGTGCAGCCGGTTGGAGCCGTGACCCTCCTTGTCGCGCAGCACCGCGATGCAATAGCGCCGCCGCTCGGCCGGGTCGTTCCACAGCGAATAATCGCGCAACAGCCCCGGCGCCACTCGCACCGCGACATGCGCCCCGGCGCTAAACCGCGGCAGGTCGCGCTCGTTCGGGTCGGTCAGCTCGAAGCCGAGCACGTCCTCGGCCAGATAGGTGATCGAGCGGATGCGCAGATGCATGCGTTGTTATCGCGCTAACTTGGCGACAACGGAAGGGGCGGCGTCACCCGCGCAGCGTGCCGCCGGTCGCCTTTTCCACCGCCGCGACGAGGCGCTGCGAGAACGTTTCGATCTCGGCATCGGTCAGGGTCGCCTCCTGCGGCTGCAGGGTGACCGCGATCGCGAGCGACTTCTTCTCCTCGGGCAGGCCCTTGCCTTCGTAGACATCGAACAGACGGATATCCGACACCAGCTTGCGGTCCACCCCGCGGGCGGCGCGCAGCAGCGTCTCGGCCGGCACGCCGCGGTCGACGACAAAGGCAAAATCGCGCTCGACCGGCTGAACGACCGAGAGCTTCAGCAATGGGCGCGCGTGGCTACTAGCCCCTTTGGCGCCGCGCGGTAGCGGCACCGCCTCGATCATCGCTTCGAACGCGGCGACCGGGCCCTTCAGGTCGAACGTGTCGAGCAGTTCGGGGTGCAGCTCGCCGAAATAACCAAGCACCGTGGGCCCGAGCCGCAACACGCCCGAGCGGCCGGGGTGGAACCAGCCCGGGGCGTCCCCCGAGACCTGGATGTTCTCGACCGGCGCGCCGGCGGCGGCGAGCGCCATCAGCGCATCCGCCTTGGCAATGTAGAGGTCGGCCTCGCCCGGCCGGTCGCGCCAGTCGCGCGGGGCCAACCGACCGGCGCGCAGGCCCGCCGCGACATTTGCCTGGCCTTCGGGCGTGTCGTCGCGGTAGAGCGGCCCGAGCTCGAACAGCGCCACATCGGGAAAGCCGCGATCGGCGTTGCGCCGCGCCGCATCGAGCAGGTTCGGCAATACCGACGGCCGCATCACATCGAGATCGGCGCTGATCGGGTTGACCAGGCGCAGCGCCGCCTGGCCGCCGCCGAAGCGCTCGGCCGCGACGGCGGCGATGAACGAATAGGTCACCGCCTCGGTCAGCCCGCGCGCAGCGAGCGTGCGACGCACCAGCTCGGTGCGGCGGCGGCGCGGGTCGATCGCCGGGCGGGTGATCACGGTCTCGCGCGGCAGCGGCACCGGCGGGATGTCGTCATAGCCGCGGACGCGCAGCACTTCCTCGACAAGGTCGGCCTCGCCGATCACATCGCCGCGCCACGGCGGCGGCACGACGGCCAAATCGCTGCCCTGCTTGTTGACCTCGAAGCCCAATACTTCGAGAATCTTGGTAGATTGTTCGAGCGGCACCGCCAGCCCGCTGAGCCCCGCAACCCGGCTTTCGCGCAGCGTATAGCTGCGCTGCCACTCGGGAACGGCTCCGGCGACCACCACTTCCGATGCCTCACCGCCGCACAGATCGAGGATCAGCCGCGTCGCGATCTCCAACCCCGGCGCGGTGAATTCCGGGTCGATGCCGCGCTCGAACCGGTAGCGGGCGTCGCTGATGATTTCGAGCCGGCGTCCGGTCGCGGCGGTGCGCACCGGATCGAACAGCGCCGCCTCGATGAACACCTCGGTGGTCTCGTCGGTGCAGCTTGTCGGTTCGCCGCCCAAGACGCCGCCGAGGCTCTGCACGCCGTTGTCGTCGGCGATCGCGGTGACCTCCGGATCGAGCGCGTATTCGCGGCCGTTGAGCGCCAGCAGCTTTTCGCCCGGCCTGGCAAAGCGCACGACGAGGTTGCCCTTCACCTTCCCGGCATCGAAGACGTGCAGCGGCCGGTTGAGGTCGAAGGTCAGGAAATTGGTGATGTCGACCAGGATCGAGATCGGCCTGAGCCCAATCGACTCGAGCCGGCGGCGCAGCCAGTCGGGGCTCGGCCCATTTTTCAGCCCGCGTATATGGCGGCCGAGGAATAACGGGCAGGCCTTGAGGTCAGTCAGCTCGATGCCGATCGGCGATGTGAATGTGCCTGGCACCGGCGTCTCGTCGAGCGGGATCATCGTGCCGATTCCGGCCGCGGCGAGGTCGCGGGCGATGCCGCGCACGCCGAGGCAATCGGACCGGTTCGGGGTCACCTTGATGTCGATCACCGCGTCGCCAAGCCCGGCATAATCGACATATCGCGCGCCGACCGGCGCGTCTTCGGGCAGCTCGATGATGCCCTCGTGGTCGTCCGACAGCGCCAGCTCGTAGGCCGACATCAGCATGCCGCGCGAGGCGACCCCGCGGATCGTGCTTTCCTCCAGCTTCTTGGCTGTCCGCGGCACGGTGATCCCGGCCGGGCCGAACACGCCCTTCATACCTGTCCGGGCGTTGGGGGCGCCGCAGACGACCTGCACCTCGCCGTCTCCGGCATCGACGACGCAGACGCGCAGCCGGTCGGCATTTGGGTGCTGCTCGGCGGAGACGACTCGCGCCACCTTGAACCCGGCAAGCGCCTTGGCGGGGTCGTCGACCCCGTCGACATCATGGCCCAGCATGACGAGCCGCTCAACGATCTCGCCGAGGCTCGCCTGCGTGTCGAGATGCGTCTTCAGCCACGACAAGGTCGTCTTCATGGCAGCGGCCCTCGCACCGGCGAGGGAATGTCCAGCGGCAGGAACCCGTAATGGCGCAGCCAGCGCAGGTCGGAATCGTACATCGTGCGCAGATCGGGGATGCCGTATTTCAGCATCGCCACCCGCTCGATCCCCATGCCGAAGGCAAAGCCCTGGTACTCGTCGGGGTCGATGCCGCAATTCTTCAGCACCTGCGGATGCACCATGCCGCTGCCGAGAATTTCCAGCCAGTCGCCGCCGGCGCCGATCTTCAATTCGCCGCCGGCCCGCGAGCAGCCGATATCGACCTCGGCCGAAGGCTCGGTGAACGGGAAATAGCTCGGGCGGAACCGCACCGGCAGATCGTCGACATCGAAGAACGCGCGGCAGAACTCGATCAGGCAGCCTTTGAGGTGTCCCATATGGGTCGAACGGTCGATGACCAGCCCCTCGACCTGGTGGAACATCGGCGAGTGGGTCGCGTCGTGGTCGCAGCGAAAGGTGCGACCGGGCACGATGATGCGGATCGGCGGCTTCTGCTGCTGCATCGTGCGGATCTGCACCGGCGAGGTATGGGTGCGCAGCACCAGCCGCGAGCCGTCGGCGCGCTCCGGCAGGTAGAAGGTGTCGTGCTCCTGGCGGGCGGGATGCTCGGGCGGGATGTTGAGCGCGGTGAAATTATAAAAATCGTCCTCGATATGCGGGCCCTCGGCGACGACGAACCCCATCTCGCCAAAGATTGCGACGATCTCGTCGATGGTCTGGCTGATCGGGTGGATGCGGCCCATCGGCGTCGGCGACACGGGCAAGGTCGCGTCGGCGCGCTCGGCGGCGAGGCGGCCGCTGAGGGCGGCGCGGCCCAGTTCGGCGGCGCGGGCGGTGATGGCGTCGCCGATCGTGTCCTTCAGCGCATTGAGCCTTGCGCCGGCGTCCCGCCGCTCGTCGGCGGGCAGCGCGCCCAGCCCGCGCATCAGCCCGGTCACCAGCCCCTGGCGGCCGAGATACTTGATGCGCACCTGTTCGAGCGCGTCGGGCGACGATGCCGCGGCGATCTCGCCGAGCCCGGCCTCGGTTACCTGTTGCGGGTCGTCCATGATCTTGAACCTCAACGCCAATAGAAAAGGGGCCGAATGCGGCCCCCTTCTGACTCGAACGCAACCAGCGCGGGGCCTAGTCGAAACACCCGCCGGTAAATCGCACCTGATAATGTCCCTCACCCTCCCATCGCCGCGCGATGGGCCCCTCCCCCTCCCCGCAAGCGGGGAGAGGGGTTAAGGACGCCAGCGCGCTCCCTCTCCCGGCCCGCGGGGAGAGGGTTGGGGTGAGGGGCCAATCGCAGCAAATCATTCTGCCGCCGCGGGCAACTCGGACAGCG